>JACWEI010000009.1 GCA_014653625.1 Pelagibacterales bacterium SAG-MED39 | reverse complement strand
TGACGATATTGGTTTAAGAGATATAAAAATTTATATTTCAATTATAAAAAAAGCCAATAAAATTACCAACAAGAACAATAAAAAATTTTTTGTTGGTTATATTGAAAATGATAATAATGATTTGGATCAATTAATTTTTCAAGAATTTAAAAAAGAAAATATTGAGTATATTAATTTAAGTTTAGAGTCTAAAAAAGACTATGAATTGTATGACGGGCATCCAAATAAAAAGGCAAATATTCAAAGATCGCTAATTATTTCAGAACATATCAAAACTTTTTTAATAGAATAATTTAAAGAACACCCCAAATATAGATGTTTAAATTTTTGGGAAAAAATATTTTTTAAGATATGATGCTTATTTTAATAAGTTGGCAAACACAGTTTGGTATAATAAATTAAATAAATATTTATTAAATTTATAATTTTACATAATTAATTTTAACTTATTATAAAAAAGGACAAAAGATTGAAATACTTTACAATAATATTTTCTATCATAATTTCTTTAATTTTTTTAGAATCATTTTCAAGAATTTTTATTGATGATGGAATGAATTATGAAATAGAGATGGCTAAATATGCAAATAACTTAAAAAAAATTTCTCAAAATAGATCAATTGGGATTGAACATAGAAAAAATGTCTCTGCAAAACTCATGGGCAGTCAAATTATTTTAAATGATCATGGATTTAGAGTTGTTCAGAAAACACAAAATAATAAAAAAAAAATTTTGATGCTTGGAGATTCAATGACTTTTGGGTGGGGCGCAAAAAAACCTTTTCCGAATATATTAAATGAGAAAATAGAAAATTATGAAGTATTAAATGCTGGCATTGGAAATACAAATACAATAATGCAAATAAATAATTTTTTTGAAAATTTTAGTTCAAAATTTGAATATGAGTTGATTGTATTAAACTTTTTTATAAACGATTTTGAAGACGTAAAGATTGTAGAACCCAATTTCCTTCAAAAATATTCTTATCTTTATACTTTTATAAACAACAAGATTAATACTATTTTAATTAAGTTTAATTTAAAAAAAGATTGGCAAAAATTTTATACAGAAAATTATTTAGACGAAAACATTAGAAATGATACGTTAAAGGAAATTCAGAAATTGAACGATTATTGTAATAAAAATAATATAAATTTTATAATTCATAACATACCAGAATTAAGAGATCTGAATAATTATAGATTTAATAATGAAACAAATATAATAAAAAAATTTGCTAAAAAGAATAAAATTTATTTCATAGACTCTTTTAATTCTCTTCAATATCATAATGAGGAAGAATTATGGGTAACTAACCTAGACCCCCATGCTAATGATAAGGCTCACACAATTATAGCTGACTTCTTGTTAAAAAAGATAAGTGAAATTTTTTCTATAAATTAACTAAAAATTAAAGATCAATTATGTTTTTTATTAAATTTTAAATGTTTCAAATTTTAGTAAAATACTGTATGCATTATTAGTTTTTGATGAATAATAATAGTGATATAAAAATTAGCTCTAACAGAAGTTTTGGAATTGTTTTTTTTATTGTTTTCCTGATTATTTCTTTCTATCCTTTAATTAATAATGATGATTATAGATTGTGGTCATTGATTATTTCTCTTTTTTTTTTAATTTTAGGATTATTAAATTCTAAAATTTTAACTCCATTAAATAAGATTTGGTTTAAGTTTGGAATTTTATTGGGAAAAATAATCTCACCATTGATTATGGGCATAATTTTTTTTATTGTCGTTACACCAATAGGGATATTAATGAGACTTTTAAAGAAAGATTTATTAAACTTAAAATTAAATGATAACAAGTCATACTGGATTGAAAAAACTGATCCAAAAAGTAAAATGAAAAACCAATTTTAATATGAGCTTTATAAAGGAATTTTGGGAATTTTTGAAAATTAGAAAGAAATATTGGCTTTTACCAATTATAATTGTATTAGTTTTATTTGGAGGATTAATAGTTTTAACTCAAGGTTCTGCTGTAGCACCATTTATTTATACAATTTTTTAAGGTGAAATCTATTTTAGGTATATCTGCATTCTATCATGATAGTGCTGCATGTATTTTAAGAGATGGTAAAATTATCGCTGCTGCACAAGAAGAACGATTTACTAGAAAAAAACATGATCCAAGTTATCCAAAAAATGCAGTTAAATTTGTATTAGATTATGCAAATTTAAATTTAAGCGAGGTAGATCAAATAGTCTTTTTTGAAAAACCTTTTTTAAAATTTGAAAGATTATTGGAAACTTACGTTGCTTTCGCTCCCAAGGGATTTGTTTCATTCAGTAAAGCAATGCCATTATGGATCAAAGAAAAATTATTTCAAAAAAATCTTATATTCAATAAACTCAAAGAACATGACAAAAATTTTAAATCTGATAAAAATATATTTTTTTCAGATCATCATCTAAGTCATGCAGCAAGTGCATTTTTTCCATCGCCATTTGAGGAGGCTGTTGTTTTAACTGCTGATGGTGTTGGAGAGTGGGCAACAACTACAGTTGCCATTGGAAAAGGAAATGAATTAGATATAAAAAAGGAAATTCATTTCCCGCATTCACTTGGACTTCTTTATTCTGCATTTACTTATTACACTGGGTTCAAAGTTAATAGTGGTGAATACAAATTAATGGGTTTAGCACCTTATGGCAATCCTAACTATGAGGATAAAATTAAGGAACTAATAGATATTAAAAATGATGGGACATTTAGATTAGATCAAAAATATTTTAATTATGCAACTGGTCTAACAATGACTAATAATAAATTTAATGATCTGTTTGGTCAAAAGCCAAGAAACTCAAAAAATGAAAAAATAACTCAATTCCATATGGATATAGCGGCTTCTATACAAAAAGTTACAGAAGAAATAATGATAAAATTAGCTAAATCAGTTCAAAAAGAATATGGGATTAAAAATTTATGTTTGGCTGGAGGAGTTGCACTAAATTGTGTAGCAAATGGAAAAATTTTAAAAGAAAAAATATTTGAAAATATTTGGATACAACCTGCAGCAGGAGATGCCGGGGGATCATTAGGAGCTGCTTTAGCATTATGGCATATTGAACAAGGAAATAAGAGAATAATAAATAAAGATGATAACATGAAAGGTTCCTATTTAGGATCTGAATTTAATCAAAATCAAATAGAAAAAGAATTAAAATTGATTGGTGCAAATTTTCAAACAATTAATTATAAAGATTTAATAAATCAAACCGCAGAAAATTTAAGCAATGAAAAAGCAATAGGTTGGTTTCAAGGAAGAATGGAATTTGGACCAAGAGCTTTGGGTGGTAGATCTATTTTAGGAGATCCAAGGTCAGATAATATGCAAAAAAATTTAAATCTAAAAGTAAAATACAGAGAAAGTTTTAGACCTTTTGCTCCATCAATATTACAAGAAGATTTATCAAATTGGTTTGAGCTTGATGTTGAAAGCCCTTATATGCTTTTAGTAGCAAATATAAATTCTAAAAAGAATATCCCCATGACAGAAGATCAAAAAAAATTATTTGGTATCGAAAAGTTAAACGTTAAAAGATCAGAAATTCCTGCAGTTACACATGTTGATTACTCAGCAAGAGTCCAAACAGTTAACAAAAAAACTAATAAACGTTATTACGATTTAATCTCTAAGTTTAAAGAAAAAACTGGTTGCCCGGTACTTGTTAACACTTCTTTTAATGTAAGAGGAGAGCCAATAGTAAACAGTCCAACTGATGCATTTAATTGTTTTATGGGAACGGATTTAGATTATCTTGTTATTGGCGATTGTATTTTAGATAAGAAAAAACAAAATCCTAATTTAAAAAGAGATTATACAAAAGAATTTGAATTGGATTGATTTTTAAAAATAATTACAACTATGAAAAAGATTTCATACTTTATATTAATTTTTTTGGTGTTCTTTGAAATAATTTCAATATTTTTTACGCATTTAGAATTATTTATTTTTAATGAAAAACCAAAGTATTCGTTTGAAAAAAAGTTTTTAAATGATTGGATCATAAATGAAAATGATGAAATAATTTGGCACAAAAAAAATTATAAAACAAGACATTCAGCACGATGTTTTGATGTTGAATATAAAACAAATAATATTGGAGCTAGAGATAATAATGATTATTTTAATAATCCAGACTCAAACTCTATATTGTTAATTGGAGATAGTTTTGCAGAAGGCGTGGGTGTAGAAATTGACAATATTTTTGCAAAAGTAGTTGAAAAAAAGATAGATAAAAAAGTTTTTAATTTTGGCGCCTCTGGTACCAATCCAAGACATCAGCTAAATAAATATATAGCTACAGGTAAAGATCTTAATTTTAATGAATTGATATATTTTTTTTTACCTCAAAATGATTATATAAAACCTTTAAAAGATAAAAGTAAAATTAATAAGATTTCAAATAAAGAAAAACCTTTAGATCTAGGTCAAATTAAGTATCAAATTGCTAATATTCTTGCTCGTTTTACCTATTCTTACAATTTTTTAAGATCTGCTGCATATATTCTTAATACTAATCTTTCTTATGGATATGAAAATTTATCATATTTTTTTAAAGATAAGGAGAGTATAGATTACACTCTGGATTATGTAGAGAATATTATTCAACAAAAAAAAATTAAATCTTACGTTTTAATAATTCCAACTATTTACGATATTAACAATTTTCAAAAAAATAAAACAAATTACAAAGATTTTTATTGGTTTAAAGAGCTCAGTCAAATTTCAAAAAGAAATAATATAACTTTAATAGACTTAATGGATTATATTAATTTTAAGAAAAAACACCTTTATTTTCATTCTTGTGATGGACATTGGAGTAGGTATGGAAATTTTTTCGCTGCTGAAGTCTTCTTAAAACATTATCATCTCAAATAGTTAATAGAAGTTCTAATTCATTTTTTGATCATACTCACCGATTTTTCCAGTTTTTTGTAACAACTTATCTATAAAATCAAATATCTTTTTTTTTCTTTTTTCAGACTTTGGACTCTCAACTACAACCACTAAAGATGGTTTGTTAGATGATGCTCTAATTAATCCCCACGAACCATCCATAAATGAAAATCTTATTCCATTTACAGTTAAAATTTCTGTGATTTCTTGATCATCAATCTTAATTTTATTTTTTTTAATTTCCTTTATTTCATTTATTATATCATCGACAACTTTATATTTTTCTTCATCTTTACAAAAAGGTGCCATCGTGGGTGATTGATAAGTTATAGGTAAACCTTTAATTAATTCACTCATCTTTAAGTTTTTATTATCTAATAAATGGCAAACTTGTATAGCTGAATTTATTCCATCATCATATCCATAACCAAGTGGGGGATTAAAAAAGAAATGTCCACTTTTTTCAAATCCCGCCAATGCTTTTTCAGAATTAACTTTTCTTTTAATGTGAGAGTGACCAGTTTTCCAATAAACAGCCTTACAATCATTTTTTGATAAAATTTGATCATTTGAAAACAAACCAGTTGATTTTACATCAACTATAAATTTTGAATTATTATAATTAGTAGATAAGTTTCTGGCAATTAGTAAACCTATTTTGTCAGAAAATATTTCATTTCCGTTATCATCAATCACCCCAACTCGATCACCATCACCATCAAATCCGAAACCAATATCAGCACTATTTTCTTTTACAGCTTCAGAAATTGCATTTAACATTTTAAGGTCTTCAGGATTTGGATTGTATTTAGGAAAATTCCAATCAAGTTTACAATCTAATTCAATAACCTCACACCCAATATTACGTAAAATATTTGGTGCAAAAATACCGGCTGTTCCATTTCCACAAGCTACAATTGCCTTTATTTTTCTTTTAATCTTATTTTTTTTAGATAAATCTTCTTTGTAAACTTCTTGAAAATTTTCAATTTTGATTTCTTTTCCATTACCTTTTATAAATTTTTCACCAAGCGTAATTTTTTTTAGTTCACTCATCTCTTCTGGAGCGTGTGTTAAACCTTTTTTAATTCCCATTTTAACACCTGTCCATCCATTTTCATTATGACTAGCTGTAATCATAGCTACAGCATCAGCATTTAATTTGAATTGTGCAAAATAAACCATTGGAGATAATGAGAGACCTATATCTTCAATATGACAACCTGTTGAAAGTAATCCTTGTTTTAGAGCAACCTTTATTTTCTCACTATAAGATCTATAATCTTGTCCAACTATAACTCTTGGATTGTTTTTTTTAGTATGTTTTATTATTTGGGTACCTAATCCTTTACCCAGATTCGTAATACCAAGTAAATTTATGTCTTTCTCATACAGCCATCGAGCGTCATATTCTCTAAATCCAAGTGGATCTATTTTTAAATTTTCTGTCATTTTGTTAATTACTTACCTTTTTTTTGTTTTTTTTATTGATTTTTTTTTATTATGTTCTATAAATGTTCTATTGATTTGTTGTTTATATAGTATATTAACTTAAAGCGCATACAACATATAGTTGTTTTCGTAAAAATAACAAAATATAATACTAAATTATGAATAAAATTCTATCTCAGGCCCTAAAGAAAGCTGTCTCCGAATATAGCCCAGAGGTTAAAGAGACACCTAAAGATAGTAGACCTGATTTGTTTTCACTAAACAGTGAGACAGAGCTTTTTCAAAATGATAAAGGGATTATAATTAAGATTGATCGTTCAAAAGATTCAAACCTAACTGATTTTGGTAAAGCAACTTTGAAGGATAGATATCTTGGACATAATGAGTCTTTTCAAGACTTGTTTGCTAGAGTTGCAAGCTCATATGCTGATGATAATTTGCATGCTCAAAGAATTTACAACTATATAAGTAATTTATGGTTTATGCCAGCCACACCTGTTCTATCGAATGGAGGAACTAAAAGAGGATTACCAATTTCATGTTTTTTAAATGAAGCATCAGATAGCTTAGGAGGTATACTTGATCTTTGGAGTGAGAATGTTTGGTTAGCAGCTAAAGGCGGCGGCATTGGAAGCTATTGGGGTAATTTAAGATCTATTGGTGAAAAAATTGGTAAAGTGGGAAAAACTTCTGGAATAATTCCATTTATAAAAGTTATGGACTCTTTAACTATGGCAATCAGCCAAGGTTCTTTAAGAAGAGGTTCGGCTGCTTGTTATCTTCCAGTTGATCATCCAGAAATTGAAGAGTTTATTGAAATGAGAAGACCAACAGGAGGAGACCCGAATAGAAAAGCATTAAACTTACATCATGGAGTTTTAGTTTCAGATGCATTTATGCGAGCTGTTGAAAATGACGAGCAGTGGGGATTAAAAAGTCCCGCAGATGGCACTGTGCAACAAACCATATCAGCAAGAAATTTATGGATAAGATTATTGACAGCTAGAATCGAAACTGGTGAGCCTTATATAATTTATATTGATACAGTAAATAGACTAATTCCTCAGCACCATAAATTGGCAAATTTAACAGTTAAAACTTCTAATCTTTGTAGCGAGATAACTCTACCTACAGGCATTGATAAGGATGGAAAGGATAGAACTGCAGTTTGTTGTTTATCTTCGTTAAATTTAGAAAAATATGATGAATGGAAGGATAATCCAGAAATGATTGGAGATGTTATGAGATTTTTAGATAATGTTTTATCTGATTTTATTAATAAAGCTCCAGATCAATTTAAGGATGCAAAATATTCAGCCGAAAGAGAAAGAAGTGTTGGATTAGGAGTAATGGGTTTCCATTCTTTTTTACAGCGAAATAGAATCCCACTTGAGTCAGTGATGGCTAAATCTTGGAATAAAAAAATATTTAAACAAATTGATGAACAAGTCAACAAAGCTTCAAAAGAGTTAGCCGATGAAAGAGGAGCTTGTCCAGATGCTGAAGAATATGGTTACAAAGAAAGATTTTCAAACAAAACTGCAATCGCTCCAACTGCATCAATTTCAATTATTTGTGGTGGTGCTTCACCTGGTGTAGAACCAATAGCAGCTAATAGCTACACACACAAAACATTATCGGGATCTTTTAATGTTAGAAATAGATATTTAGAGGAAATTTTAGATAGTCACGGTAAAAATGATGATGAAACTTGGTCTACAATCACAACTAACCAAGGGTCTGTTTCACATCTAGACTTTCTAACTGATTTAGAAAAAGATGTTTTTAAAACTGCTTTTGAATTAAATCAAAAATGGATTATCGAATTGAGTGGAGATCGAACACCTTTCATTTCACAAGCACAATCAGTCAATTTATTTTTGCCTGCCGATGTTCATAAGAAAGAATTACATAAAATTCATTTTGATGCTTGGAAAAAAGGTCTTAAAAGCCTTTATTATTGCAGATCAAAATCAATTCAAAGAGCTGAAAATATCAATGATGCAAAATCAACTGATGTGACAGCTAATGTGTACAAGTCAAAAAACAACCAAACTAATGAAGAACCAGAATACGAGGAGTGTCTATCATGTCAGTAGCAGAGAAAATCAAAACATCAAAAAAAGAAATAATTCAGCCTAAAAAAATGGGCTTATTAGTTGAAAACCCAGTTTATAAGCCTTTCAGATACCCATGGTGTTATGATGCTTGGTTAACTCAACAAAGAATTCACTGGTTGCCAGAAGAAGTGCCACTTGGTGATGATGTAAGAGATTGGCAAAAAAATTTAACACAGTCAGAAAAAAATTTATTAACTCAAATTTTTAGATTTTTTACTCAAGCAGATGTTGAAGTCAGTAATTGTTATTTAAGACATTACACTACTGTATTCAAACCTACCGAAGTACTGATGATGATGACAGCATTTGCTTCAATGGAAACTGTTCATGTAGCGGCTTATTCTCACTTATTAGATACTATCGGAATGCCTGAGTCTGAATATTCGGCTTTCATGAAATATAAAGAAATGAAAGATAAATATGATTACATGCAGGGCTTTAATGTTAATTCAAAAGAAGATATCGCAAAAACAGTTGCAGTGTTTAGTGCTTTCACAGAGGGCTTGCAGTTATTTGCGAGTTTTGCAATCCTCCTAAATTTCCCAAGACATAATAAAATGAAAGGAATGGGACAAATAGTTACCTGGTCAGTAAGAGATGAAACTCTTCATTGTAATTCTATGATCAGAATCTTTAAAGAATTCATAAAAGAAAACCCTGAAATATGGACTCCTAAATTAAAAAAAGAACTTTATGAAGCTTGTAGGACTATTATTGAGCATGAAGATGCTTTTATTGATCTTGCTTTTGAAATGGGCCCTATGGAAGGTTTAACAGCAAGAGAAGTTAAAGATTATATTAGATTTATTGCTAATAGAAGATTAGATCAACTTGGTTTAGAACCAATTTATGATGTGCAAAAAAATCCTCTTGGATGGCTAGATACTATGTTGAATGCAGTTGAGCATATGAACTTCTTTGAAGGTCGAGCAACAGAATACTCTAAAGCATCAACTCAAGGTACATGGGTTGAAGCATTTAGTTAATTCAGTTGAAATATAAAAAATATTTTAGAAAAACTAGCCTTAAACAAAAAGGGGATGGAGACTTCTTTTTAAATGAAATTAAGAAAAAAAAACCTAGATGTTTTTTAGAAGTAGGTGTTTTTCATGGAGTTACTGCAAGAAATGTTTGCGAAGTTCTTAATAACATTCATAAAGGTGAATTTAAATATATAGGTTTAGATTTATTTGAAAAAAGTGACCAGAATAAATCAGAAATCATTCCTAACGTAAATTTTTCGAATCCATTTAAAAAAATTTATTTTAAATATATAAAAAGACAGGACCCTTATAGTTTAGAGGCAGTAGAGGAGTTACTTAAAAAATTCGAAAAAAATATTCATCTAATAAAAGGAAACTCCAATCAAATTCTAAGAAAAATGGAAATGTCCAAAATAGATTATGTTTTTTTAGATGGTGGCCACGATTACGAAACAGTCAAAAATGATTTAAATCTTTGTATGGAAGTAATTAATAACGGAGGTACAGTTTTATGTGATGATTATAATTTATCTTATGCTCCAGGTGTAAAAAAAGCAATTGATGAATATGTACAAAATAATAGTTTCAAATGTGAAAAACTGCATGGTTCTAGGTTTGCTAAAATTGAAAAATCTTAAATTATCTCTGATTAATAGGAATAACTTTTCTGTGTTGACTACCTTTGTAACTTGCAAGAGGTCTAATTAATTTATTAGCTGCGTGTTGCTCAAATATATGAGCAGACCATCCAGTAATTCTTGAAATTACAAAAATTGGTGTAAAAAAATCTGTGTCAAAACCCATTAAATGATAAGTAGGACCAGTAGGGTAGTCTACATTTGGATAAATATTTTTTTTCTCAATCATTACTTTTTCTACAATGTCATATATTTTTTCAAATTTTTTATCTTTTTTGATCTTAGCTACTTTTCCAAAATATTTTCTCATAGTGGGTACTCTAGAGTCTCCACTTTTATAAACTCTGTGACCAAAACCCATCACAACATCTTTATTGTCTAGTGCATTATTTATCCATTTTAATGCATTTTCAGGTTTCTTAATTTTATTCATCATATGCATTACTTCCTCGTTAGCACCACCATGTAATGGACCTTTTAAACTTGCGATCGCTCCAGTGATAGCTCCATGAATATCAGATAAACTACTAGTTATAGTTCTCGCAGTGAATGTAGAGACATTAAAACTATGTTCTGCATATAGAATTAATGATACATCAAAAGCTTTAACGATTTCTTTTTGTGGTACTTTTCCAAAACACATATAAAAAAAATTTTCTGCCATATTTAATTTGTTTTTAGGCTTAATTATTTTTTTACCTTTTCGAAGTCTATAAAATGCTGCTAAAGCAGTAGGTGTTTTTGCTAAAATTCTTATCGTTTTTCTCATGTTAGCCTCTGGAGATGAGTCAATTGTTTCTTTATCCTCCAATCCCATAATACTTACGGCTGTTCTTGCAACATCCATAGGATGAGATTTTTTTGGCATTTGCTTAATAGCTGAGTAAAGTTCTTTGGATAGGTTTCTATTACCTCTTTCTTCTTTTTCAAATTTTTTAAGTTGAATGGTATTCGGTAAATCTTTATTTAAAATTAAGTAAGCAACCTCCTCAAATTTACAGTATTCACACAAATCCTGAGCAGCATAACCTCTATAAGTAAGAGAGTTGATTTCTGGCATAACTTTTGAAACTTCTGTTTCATCAACAACTATTCCAAGTAAGCCCTTCTTTATATCTTCACTCATTATTCATGACCTTCCGTACTAAAATTGTAAATTTTTTCGTCTAAACTATTATATTTTTCGTAATCAACAAGCTCATATAATCGTTTTCTAGTCTGCATTTTATCAATTATATTGTTTTGATGTCCATTTACATAAATGTCTCTTAATCCATCCTCAACATTTTTCATTGCTAATCTTTGAGTTGTAACTGGATAAATTATTATATTATATCCTAAATTTTCCAACTCCTTATAGTTAAATAGTTTGGATTTACCAAATTCAGTCATATTCGCTAACAAATAGCATGAAAGTTCTTTTCTTACTTTTTCAAAATCTTTCTCATCATTAAGAGCCTCTGGAAAAACTATTTCTGCTCCTGCATCTATATAAGCTTTACATCTCTTAATCATTTTATCAATTCCTTCTACACTTTTAGCATCTGATCTAGCAATAATTTTAAAATTTTTATCTTTTCTAGCTGATACACATTCTTTAATTTTTTTTACCATTGCCTCAGTTGTAATCAATTCTTTATTATCTAAATGTCCACATCTTTTTCTTTCAATTTGATCTTCAAGATGTACAGCTGAAATTCCAAATTCTTCAAAAGTTTCTATTGTTTCTTTGCAAGATTTAAAACCTGTATCGATATCTACTATTGTTGGAAGATTAGTTACTCTTGAAATCAAATAAGATCTTGTACTTACATCCTGAAGAGTTGTTAAACCAATATCGGGAAAACCGAGATCGTTAGCCATTACTCCGCCTGAGACATAAACAGCATCATAACCAATTTCTTCGATTAGTTTGGCAGTTAATGGATTATAGGCACCTGGAACTCTTAAAATTTTATTTGATTTTAATTTTTCTGTTAAGTCTACTCTTTTTTGAACAGGTTCTTTCTCAACAAAATGCATTAGAATATTCCTTTGCTTAAATTTCTTTTAAGTTTACTTTTTCTTACCTCAATATTTAATCTATCCAGTTGGCCGGGTTTTAATTTCTTTAAACTTTGTACTGTTTTCAAAAACCTATCACTCTCTTTTTTATCTAAAATATTTTCAGTTAAAGTCAAAAATTTGTTTATATAATTTTTTCTTTTAAATGGTCTTGATCCATAAGGATGAGCATCGGCTCTATCTTGTTGTTCCATAATTCTTTTACCATTTTTAAGTGTTATTATAACTTTAGCACCAAATGATTTCTTTTTTGGGTTTGGGTCATGATATTTTCTAGTCCATTTTTTATCTTCATGTGTTTTAATTGATCTCCAAATTTTAATTGTACTCTTTCTTCTTGCCCTTACTTTTGCGTATGATTTAACATGATGCCAACTCCCATCTTCTAAAGCAACTGCAAATATATACATTATAGAGTGATCTAAAGTTTCTCTGCTTGCATTAGGATCCATTTTTTGAGGATCGTTAGCACCAGTACCTATTACATAGTGAGTGTGATGACTTGTATAAATATCAATTTTTTTAATCTGATTTAAATTAGACACTTTCTTTCTAAGTTTTTTTGCTAAATCAATCAAAGCCTGGGATTGATATTCAGCAGAATATTCTTTCGTATAAGTTTCTAGTATAGCTTTTTTTATTTCACCTTTTTTTGGGAGAGGAACATTGTATTTTGCTTTTTTTCCATCTAAAATTCTTGCGATGACACTATCCTCACCTTCATAAATTGGACTTGGTGCACCTTCACCACGCATTACCCGATCAACAGCTTCTATTGCTAGCTTTCCTGCATGTGCGGGAGCATATGCTTTCCAACTTGAAATCTCACCTTTTCTAGATTGTCTTGTAGAAATAGTTGTGTGTAATGCTTGTTGAACAGCTTGATAAATTGTTTCAGTTTTTAATTTTAACATTGCACCAAGCCCTGCAGCTACGCTAGGTCCTAAGTGAGCTATATGATCTACTTTATGTTTGTGTAAACAAATTCCTTTAACTAAATTTACTTGGACTTCATAGGCAGTTATAATTCCTCTTAAAAGATCTAAACCACTTTTTTTATTTTGTTGAGCAACACTTATTAGAGGAGGTATATTATCACCTGGGTGACTATAGTCTGCAGCTAAAAAAGTATCATGAAAATCAAGTTCCCTTACTGCTGTTCCATTAGACCAAGCAGCCCATTCACAATCAAATCTTAATTTTTTATTAACACCAAATAAAGTAGCCCCATTTTTTTTATAATGTTTTAAAGCCATCTCTCTAGAAGAAATTACAGGTCGTCTATTAAGTGATGCAATAGCAACTGAAGCATTATCAATAATTCTATTAATAACCATATCAATTGCTTCTTTACTTAACTTTGCATTATCACTTGCTATTTCTGCGATCTTCCAAGCTAGCTGTTTTTTTTTGGGTAGGTGAATTTTAGATGGGAAAACTTTAACTTTATGTACTATCAAAATAACTCCTAATTTACGAAATTGTTTTTAATAGTTAAAAAAAAATAATCAATCTTAAAGATATTTTAATACAATTTTTTCAATACCAATAAAGTCCTTAACTAAGTAATTATGATATATTTCAGTTGTTTTTTTTTCAGTATATCCATCTTCTAATAATATCACAGGCATTCCAGCACTTTTTGCAGCATTAGCATCAGTTTCACTGTCACCAATCATCAAAGTTTTATTAATATCACCTCCCAATATCTCAACAACAGAAGTTAGATGCCTAGGATCGGGTTTACAATATTCAAATGTATTGTGGCCAGCAACATATTCAAAAAAATCATTGATACCAATTTTTTTTAAAAGATCGATAGCCAGATGCTCTTGTTTATTTGTACAAACACCCATTGAAATATTTTCATTCTTACACCAAACTAAAAATTCCTTTACACCATTTATTAAAGTACTTTCATTCACAATATTTTTTCCATAAAAATCTACAAAATCTTTTACCATTTCTCCTTTAATTTTTTTATCCTGTACCTTGCTAAACTCTTTTTTTGCTTGACCCCAAATAGATCTTCCAAGCATAGCCCCAGCACCTTGACCAACTAAGTTTCTAATTTCATCAGTTGATTTTGTTGGATAACCAAATTTTTTCATTACATGATTATGGGCATGCATTAAATCAGGTGCAGTGTCTACTAAAGTACCATCTAAATCAAAGAGAATTGTAAATTTTTGAGTCATTATAAAAGTATTTTTAAGAAATATTTTGTGAATTAAGAAACGTATATACTTAATATAAAGAATTTCATAGATGAAACAATTAAATTTAAAAAGTCTTCAAGATAGACTTAGAAATAAATTTTTAAAATCAGGTGTTAAAATGATTGGACCTGAGACAATTTATTTTTCAAAAGATACAAAAATTGGAAAAAATGTTACCATAGAACCTTATGTAGTTTTTGGCCCAAAAGTAAAAATAGGTAATAAAGTAATCATAAAATCTTTTTCACATTTGGAATTTTGTAAAGTTGAAAATAAGGTAGAAATTGGACCTTATGCAAGAATAAGACCGAACTCAGTACTAAAAGAAGGATCTAAAATTGGAAATTTTGTAGAAATTAAAAAAAGCACAATTGGAAAAAAATCTAAAGTTAACCACTTAACTTACATAGGAGATAGTGAAATCGGTAAAAATGTTAATATAGGTGCTGGGACCATTACTTGCAACTATGATGGGGTTAAAAAAAATAAGACTAAGATTAAAGATAATGTTTTTATTGGTTCAAACTCCTCATTAATTGCACCCGTAACATTAAACAGCAATAGTGTAATTGGAGCAGGTTCCGTGATTACAAAGAATGTAAAAAAAAAATCTTTAGCATTAACACGAAGCATTCAAACAGAATTTAAAAATTATAAAAGGAAAACTAAATAAACATGTGTGGAATAATAGGGATTAATAGTAACAGACCTGTATCAGCTTCAATTATTAATTCTTTAAAGAAACTTGAATACAGAGGTTATGACTCTGCTGGAATTGCAACATTGTCAAAAGGTTTAATTAACGAAATTAAGTCTGAGGGTAGAGTTGATAACTTAGAAAAAAATTCTTTAATAAAGAACATGGAAGGAACAATCGGGATTGGTCATGTCCGTTGGGCCACTCATGGAGCGGCAAACAGTTTAAATGCACATCCACATTCGTCACAAAATGTATCTGTAGTTCATAATGGTATAATTGAAAATTCAACAATCCTTAAAAAATTTTTAATTAACAAAGGACATAAGTTTAAATCTCAAACAGATACAGAGGTAATTGTTCATTTAATTACTGAGCATCTTAAATCTGAAGATATGATTAGTTCAATAACAAAAACATTGAAACAACTTCATGGTAGTTTTGCTTTGGGAATAATTTTTAAGGATAAACCTGACTTAATAGTAGGCGCAAGAAGAGGATCTCCTCTTGCAGTAGGTTATGGACCTAACGAAAATTATTTAGGGTCAGATTCTTATGCTTTAAAATCTATGACAAATAAAGTTACTTATTTAAACGATGGTGAGTTTTGTATTATTAAAAAAGATTATGTAGAATTTTTTAATGAAGGTGGGACTAAAATAAACAAAAAAGTTTTAGAATTATCATCTGAGGAAGAAAAATATGACAAAGGTGATTACAAACATTTTATGGCAAAAGAAATTGAAGAACAACCTACTACTTTAAAAAATGGGATTAAAGAATATGTAGATACTTCTAATAATGATATTAATATTTATAATTTTCCTTGGAAAATAAATGAGATTTCATCAATTACCTTAATTGGTTGTGGGACCGCATATCACTCTTGTTTAATGGCAAAATACTGGTTTGAGGAATTAACTTCTTTAGATGTTAATATCGATATTGCTTCAGAATTTAGGTATAGAAAAAATAGATTCAAAAAAGAATGTTTATATGTATTCGTCTCTCAATCTGGGGAAACAGCTGATACATTTGCAGCCTTAGATTTGTGTAAAAAAAATAATATGAAAACTTGTGCTGTTGTAAATGTTATTGAAAGCTCGATTGCAAGAGACTCAGATTTTGTTTTGCCAATTCATTGTGGTACAGAAATTGGTGTTGCTTCTACTAAAGCATTTTTAGGCCAAATTTTGATATTATATATTTTAGCACTCAAATTGGGATTATTAAAAAATGATATTGAAAGGAATTTATTTCTAGAAAAGCTAAAAGATTTAAAAGAATTACCAAAACTAGTGGAACAAACATTAATGACTGATAACAAGATACAATCAATATCAACAACTTTTAATGAGGCAAAAGGATCAATGTTTTTAGGAAGAGGGTTTTCCTTTCCAATTGCTCTTGAAGGAGCGTTAAAATTGAAAGAACTTTCCTATATTCATGCAGAAGGTTATCCAGCAGGTGAAATGAAACATGGACCATTAGCTTTAATTGAGGAAGGAATGCCAGTTGTAGTTCTGGCTCCAAGAGACAATTATTACAAGAAAACGATTTCTAATATGCAGGAAGTAATTGCCAGAGGTGCTAAAGTTTTATTAATAACAAATAAAAGTAAAGACGAAATAATTTCTGAAAATATTTGGGAAACAATTGAGGTAGAAAGTACCAATGATGATTTGCTTCCTTTTTTATTAACTATTCCTTTACAAAAACTTGCATATTATTCAGCTCTTAAAAAAGGTTTTGACATAGATAAACCACGAAATTTAGCTAAATCAGTTACCGTTGAATAAATAAAAAACTCTGATACAACAATCATAGGTTGAACATGAAAAATTGGAAAAGTAATAGCTGGAGAAAGTACCCAGTAAAACACATTCCGGATTATCCGGACAAAAAAGAATTGGATCAAGTTTTAGGTAAAATTAAAACTTTTCCACCTCTTGTTTTTGCTGGTGAAACTAGGCATCTCAAACAACAACTTGCTGAAGTAGTTGATGGGAAAGCTTTTCTATTACAAGGAGGAGACTGTGCTGAGAGTTTTGCAGAATTTCATCCTGACAATATAAGAGATACATTTAAATTAATGCTACAGATGTCTTTGGTTTTAACTTACTCAGCTTCATTACCAGTTGTAAAATTAGGTAGAATTGCAGGACAATTTTCTAAACCAAGAAGTTCTCCTGTAGAAGTCAAAGATGGTGTAGAACTTCCTAGTTATTTAGGTGACAACATTAATGGAATAGAGTTTAATGAAAAAGCAAGAGTTCCTGACCCAAAAAGATTATTTAAGGCATATTCACAATCTGCGTCAACTCTTAATTTAATTAGAGCTTTTTCTCATGGTGGTTTTGCAGATTTAAAAAAAGTTCACACTTGGAATTTAGGATTTATAAAAAAAAGTCCAGAAGCTAAAAGGTTTAAAGAATTAGAAGATCAAATAGCTGACGCTTTAGCTTTTATGGATGCTTGTGGAATTAATTCAGATTTTAATAGAAGATTAAAAACAGTTAATTTTTGGACTTCACATGAAGCTTTATTATTACCGTTTGAGGAATCAATGACAAGAACCGACTCAACCACTGGTGAAAATCACGATACCTCTGCTCATTTTGTATGGATTGGTGATAGAACTAGACAACTTGATGGTGGCCATGTTGAATTTTGTAGGGGAATAGAAAATCCAGTTGGCATTAAATGTGGACCAACATTAAAAGCTGATGATCTAATAAATTTGTGTAATAAAATTAATCCTTCTAATGAAAAAGGTAAAATTACGCTAATATCACGATTTGGTTGTGATAATGTTTCAAAACATTTACCAAAACTAATTAGAGCTATAAAAAAAGAAGGGCTTAACGTAATTTGGTCCTGTGACCCATGTCATGGAAATACCATGCAAGCATCAACAGGATTTAAAACTAGACCTTTTAATAGTGTATTAAAAGAGGTTAAGAATGTTTTTGCATGTCATCAAAGTGAAGGAAGTTACGCTGGAGGATTACACATTGAACTGACAGGCCAAAATGTTACTGAATGTACAGGTGGTGCTCAGAAAATATCAGAAAAAGATCTTTCCTCTAGATATCACACACATTGTGATCCTAGGTTGAATGCAAATCAAGCTTTAGAATTAGCATTTTTGATTTCAGATGAGATAAAAAAGAATAGCAGCTATTCTAAAAACGCTATTCAAGCGGCATCTTAAGCCATTGTTTTAGGAATAATAATTATTAAATATCTTATTATGAATACTTCTGAAAAAGTAAAATATATTTCAAATTGGATCAAAACCTATGTTGATCAGATGCCAAGTAAGGCAGAGTCTCTAGTTATAGGGATCTCTGGAGGAGTAGATTCCTCTGTATCTAGTACTTTAAGTGCTATGACAGGTTTAAAAACTATAGTTTTAACTATGCCAATAAAACAAAAAGATAACCAGCATGATTTAAGTTTAAAACATCAAAAATGGTTAACTCAAAATTTTAAAAATGTAGAGGCTCATACAATTAGCTTAGACAATTTGTTTGAAACTTTTTCAACAACTCTTAACAAGTTTAATAATGAACATGGTTATGCAAATTCGAGAGCAAGATTAAGAATGACCACTCTTTATCAGGTAGCTGCAGCTAACAAAGGAATTGTTGTAGGTACTGGTAATAAAGTTGAAGATTTTGGTGTTGGTTTTTATACAAAATATGGAGATGGTGGAGTAGACATTTCACCTATTGCTGATTGCAATAAAACTGAGGTATGGGAACTAGGTAAAGAATTAGGAATATTAAAAGAAATTATTGATGCACCTCCAACTGATGGTCTTTGGGATGATGGTAGAACAGACGAAGGTCAGCTCGGATTTAATTACAATGAGTTAGAGGAAGCGATGATCAATCCCGACTCACCTCATAGAGCAGAGTACGAAAAAATTAGAAAACAAAACTTGCATAAAATGGACCCTATTCCTGTATGCAAAATTCCAAATTAATCAATTAGATTAACAAATCCCTAAATAAGGTATATTTCTTAATCAACTATAATGGATATTTATTTAACAAATAATTTAACAAATAAAAAAGAACAATTCATTCCTAAAGATAAAAAAAATGTTGGAATGTATGTTTGTGGTCCAACTGTCTATGACGATCCACACATTGGTAATGCTCGACCACTGATAATTTTTGATATTCTTTTCAGATTATTAAAGAATACTTTTTCAAAAGTAACATATGTAAGAAATATTACAGATATTGATGATAAGATAATTAAATCATCACAAGATCAAAAAATATCTGCAAAAGAATTGACTGAACAAATAACTGCAAGCTTTTTTGATGATTGCAAATTTTTGAATTGTGAAAATCCTACTTATCAACCTAAAGCTACTGAGCATATCGATTTAATGATTGAGATGATAAATCAGTTAATAAAAAAAGACTTTGCATATGAAAACAATAAACATGTTTACTTTGAAGTAAAAAAATTTTCTGATTATGGAAAACTATCAAATAAAAAGTTAGAGGATTTAATAGCAGGATCAAGAGTTGAAGTAAGTGAAAATAAAAAAAATTCTGAAGATTTTGTATTATGGAAACCTTCAAAAGATGATGAGCCCTCATGGAACTCACCATGGGGAAAAGGTAGACCAGGTTGGCATTTAGAATGTTCAGCCATGTCAAAAAAATTTTTAGGAAATGAATTTGATATTCATGGTGGAGGTATAGATTTAATTTTTCCTCATCATGAAAATGAAATAGCTCAATCTAGATGTGCGAATGGGTCGAAAATTTTTGCAAACTATTGGGTTCATAATGCGTTTATAACAATGTCGAATGAAAAAATGGCTAAGTCTCAAGGTAATATCTTAAAGATAAAAAATTTCAGAAATAAAATTAGTGGACAAGTAATAAGATTGGCGTTGATGAGTGCCCATTATAAACAACCATTAGATTGGAATGATAAGTTGATAAATGATTGCCAAAATACATTGGATAAATGGTATCGAATTTATTCATCGGATATTAAGTCTGTTCAACTGACTGATGAAGTTTTAAAACCTTTGTATGAAGATTTAAATACTCCAGGATATATCGCAAACTTACATCGACTTTTTGAAAAAGCTAACAAGGATAAAAGCAAAGAGTTATTTATATCAGCATGTAAATTTGTAGGTCTATTAAATGAAGATAATGAACAATGGGAAAAATATAAAAAAGATAAAGTCTCAATCAGCGATACTGAAATTAATGATATGATTGATTTAAGAAATAAGGCAAGGGTAAATAAAAATTATAAGGAAGCTGATAGAATCAGAGATAAACTTTTCGATAAAGGTGTTTTAATAGAAGACAAAGATGGTAAAACATTTTGGAAATTTAAATGAGTAAAGAACGATTATATATTTTTGATACCACACTAAGAGATGGTGCTCAGACTCAAGGAGTAGATTTTTCTATCGAGGACAAAGAAAAAATTGCATTTGCTTTAGACAACCTTGGAGTTGATTATATTGAAGGTGGTTGGCCTGGAGCCAATCCGACTGATACTGAGTTTTTTCAAAAAAAACATAATTTTAAAAATTCAAAACTTGTATGTTTTGGCATGACAAAGAAATCAGGTCGTAGCGTTGAAAATGATACTGGATTATCGGCGTTAATGAATTCAAATACTTCTTCAGTATGTTTAGTTGGAAAATCGTGGGACTTTCATGTTGATGTTGCGCTAGGTATTACTAATGAGGAAAATTTAGAAAATATCAGTGAAAGTGTGAAACATTTTGTTAAAGCGAAAAAAGAATTTATGTTTGATGCAGAACATTTTTTTGATGGTTATAAATCAAATCCAGAATATGCTCTTTCATGTATTAAAGCAGCTTATGATCAAGGAGCAAGATGGGTAGTGTTATGTGATACCAATGGCGGGACTCTTCCACATGAAGTATCAAAAATAGTATCAGAGGTATCAAAAATTATACCAGGCAAAAATTTAGGTATTCATGCTCACAATGATACTGGTAATGCTGTTGCTAATTCTTTATCAGCAATTTTATCTGGTGTTCGTCAAATTCAAGGTACAATAAATGGACTCGGTGAAAGATGTGGTAATGCAAATCTTATGTCATTAATACCAACTTTTTTTTTGAAAAAGGATTTTTCATCTAAATTTGAAATTGGAATCAAATCTAATAATATTAAGAGTCTAACTAATTGTTCAAGATTGTTAGATGAAATTTTAAATAGAAAACCTAATCAGCATTTACCATATGTTGGTGCGGCTGCTTTTTCTCACAAAGGAGGATTGCATGTATCTGCTGTACAGAAGGATCCAAAAACTTATGAACACATAAATCCAGATGATGTTGGTAATAGTAGAAATATAGTTATTTCAGATCAATCAGGAAGATCTAATATAATCTCAAGATTAAGAAGCATCAAAGTAGATATCAAAGAAAATGACCCAAAGATAAAAAAACTATTAGAAGAAGTCAAAGACAGAGAGTTTATTGGTTATAGTTACGATGGAGCTGATGCTTCTTTTGAGTTATTAGCTAGAAGAATTATTGGAGAAATACCCAGATATATATCCATTAATGAATATGATGTTTCAGTTAAAAAGAATAAATCTGGAGAAATAGTTTCTTCCGCTAAAGCTCAATTAGAAGTAGATGGAGAAAAAATTATTTGTGAAGGAGAGGGTAATGGCCCAGTAAACGCTTTAGATAATGCTATAAGAAAAAATGTTGATCGTTTAGCAAAATACTCTAATTATCTTAGAGATCTAAAATTAGTAGATTATAAAGTAAGAATATTAAATACAGGAACCGAAGCCGTTACTAGAGTTTCAATTGAAAGTACAGACTCGAAGGGCAAGAATTGGTTTACTATTGGTGTATCAACCAACATTATTGAAGCTTCTTTCAAAGCATTAATTGATAGTTTAGATTATAAACTTTTTAAGGATAATGCTCCTGCAAGTAAATAAATGAAAATTAAAAAATTTTCAAAAAAACCTGAAAATTTAAAAGAAAGAATTGGATCAAAACCTATTATTTGTTATCCAAATAATAATTTAGAAAATGAAAATTTGAAAATTCTTCATGAGGCTAGAAAACATCTTAAAAAAATAGATGAAGTTATAATTCCACCAAGAGATGCTAGAATATTCAATGTAAAATTAGGTAATTTTTTTAGAATAGAAAGTGTTGAAGGACCCCAAGTTGGTGATTTAAATTTATTTCAAGCTAACAACCTTGATGAAAAATTTTATTCAGGAAAAACAAGAGCTCTTTATGGCACCCATATTTCTGTGGGAGATAAAATGTTTAGTAATTTTCCATATCTAAGATCTTTGGCAACTATAACTTGGGATACTTTAGATTGGTATGGTTATGATAAAGACGGTGGATCAGTTCATGATGTAATCGGAACTCGTTGTGATCCATATACTTCAAAACTAATTTCAGATAAAGATTATCACTACTGTTGTCATTCCAATTTAACTAGAGCATTAGTAAAAGATAAAAATCTAAATATTGAAGACGCAGAAAAGATTGTTCATGATGTACTAAATGTATTTATGTTGACTGGTTTTACAAATGAAACAAAACAATATTTTATGAAATCTAGTCCAGTTAGACCAGGTGATTACTTAGAGTTTTTTGCTGAGACTGACCTATTGGGTGTCCTTTCAGCTTGCCCTGGTGGTGACTGTGGATCAGAACATTCTTCAGATATAGCAAAATGTTATCCGCTTAAAGTCTCGATATGGGACTTAGATAAAAAATATTTGCAAGAGATAAAACCTTCTTATGTTTCTTCATACAATAGAAATCATGGATTAAAATAATTAAATGCCCAGAAACAATATTTCTTTTATTTTACACAAACCCCAGTTATCAGAGAATATTGGTGCATGTGCACGAGCAATTAAAAATTTTGATTTTAATAAACTGGTTTTAATTAATCCAAAACCGATTTTTCCAAATGATAAGATATTGGCCACATCTGTAGGAGCAAAAGATATAATTAACCAAGCAAAAGTTTTTAATAATTTGGAAGAGTCACTTGGAAATATTGATATTTTAATAGCAACATCTGCAAGATTTAGAAATAAAAATATAAAACATATTAGTTTAGATAGTTTAAAAAAAATTGATTTTAAAAATAAAAAAATTACTTTTTTGTTTGGTTCAGAGGCTTCTGGACTATCAAACAATGAGATTAGTTATGCAAATTACACACTTCAAATACCAACTAATAAAAATTTCAAATCATTAAACCTTTCTCACAGTTTAATTGTTATTGCTCAAACAGTTTCAAGCATATTGAAAACTAAAACTAAACCTTTTAACAAATCGAATAAAATCAAAACTGCATCAAAAAAAGAAGTTCAATCAATGATAAATCTTTGTATTAAAAATCTAGAACAGATAAATTTTTTTAAGCCTCAAGAAAAGAGACCAATAATGATGGAGAATTTAAGAAATATTTTCTACAAGATGGACTTATCAGCTAAAGAAACTCGTATATTATCTAGTGTATTTGCTAGTCTAGGTAAAAAACGTTGATTGACAAAATTTTGTGTAAGTCTATAAAACCCATTATTAAATGACAAAAAGATTAAACTCTAAACATAAAGTTGACAGAAGATTGAAAGTAAACCTTTGGGGAAGACCAAAAAGTCCTTTTAACACAAGAGCATACGGTCCAGGACAACATGGACAATCTAGATCTTCAAAACCATCAGACTATGGAATTCAGCTACACGCTAAACAGAAATTAAAAGCTTATTATGGGAATATTAATGAAAGACAATTTAGGAATATTTATAAAAAAGCAACGATGTTGAAAGGTGATACTAGTGAAAACTTAATTGGTTTATTGGAAAGAAGATTAGATGCTGTTATTTATCGAGCTAAGTTTGCAACAACAATCTTCTCAGCAAGACAACTTATAAACCATGGTCATGTGAAAGTTAATGGAAAAAAAGTTAATATTTCTAGTTATTCTGTCAAAGAAGAAGACACAATTGAAATAAGGGACAAATCTAAAGAGCTTGCAATTATCGATATTGCTTTAGCAAGTAAAGAAAGAGAAACTCCAGAATATATTCAATTAGATGAAAAGAATAAAAAGTTTAAATTTGTTAGAATTCCAAAATTTGAAGAAGTGCCTTATCCAATAGTAATGGAACCCAACCTTGTAATTGAATATTACTCTAGATAACTTTATTTTTTATATTTAATTCCCTTATCGTCAAAAACTTTTTTAAGCTCACCATTTTCATACATTTCTTTAATAATATCACATCCACCAACAAATTCTTTTTTAATGTAAAGTTGTGGAATTGTAGGCCAATCACTAAAAACTTTAATGCCTTCTCTAACATTTTGGTCTTCTAATACATTTACACTTTGAAAATTTACTTCAAGTAACTTAAGCATATTTGTTACAGCCATAGAAAATCCACATTGAGGAGCATCAGGGGTTCCTTTCATAAATAAACATACTTCGTTGTTATCAATATGATTTTGAATAAGACTCTTTGTTTGATCATCCATTATTGTTCCTTTGTTTTAATTGCTAAAGCATGTAATTCATTACCCATTTTACCTTTTAATGAGTTGTATACCATTTTATGTTGTTCAATTTTACTTTTACCAACAAATTGCGAAGATATCACTGTTGCAGAATAATGATTTCCATCACCTGCTAAATCCTGAATCTCTATAGAAGCATCGGGCATAGCTTCTTTTATATATTTTTCTATTTCTTTTAGATTCATTGCCATTATGATTTCATATAATCGTTTAACCAATTAGTATTATAAGATTTTAATTCGTCAATTGTAACTTTTGTCTTTTCATTGATAATAACGTCATTTTCAATGATAAAACCTAGTTCTTCATGATGAACAGAATTTTTATCTAAAATTTCGGTTACTTCTTTTATATTTTTAGGATTAATTTCTAATATGTATCTTCCTTGATCTTCAGCAAATAAATAATCTATCTCATTTATTAAATTTTTTGATTTGTTCAATTTAATACCTTTATTTCCTTTAATAGACATTTTACTTATAGCTGTAATGATACCTCCTAAAGAAATATCATGAGCGCTTTTTACATAATCTTTTTCAATCAAATTTAATAAAGACTCACCATTATTTTTTTCATTAAACAAATTAACTTCAGGCGGTGGACCGTTTTTTTCATCTAATATTGTTCTTGCAAATAAACTTTGATCAATATGACCTTCGGTCTTTCCAATAATTAAAACCAAATTATCTATTTCTTTAAAATCCATTGTTATCATTTTTTTATAATCTTTAATTAAACCTACTCCTCCAATAGAAGGTGTTGGTTTAATTCCAATCTCTTTTGTTTGGTTATAAAAAGATACATTTCCAGACACAACTGGGAAATTTAAATACTTACTTGCTTCACCAATCCCCTGAACACACTCTACAAACTCCCCCATATTGTCCTCATTTTCTGGACTTCCAAAGTTAAGACAATTTGTGATAGCAATTGGAGTAGCTCCAACTGAAATTAAATTCCTCCAACTTTCAGCTACAACTTGTTTACCACCAGTAAGTGGATGTGCCCAACAGTAAACAGCAGACGAGTCAACTGATGCAGCAACAGCTTTCTTGGTTCCATGAACTCTAACCACGCCAGAGTTGCCCCCAGGTTTCTGAATAGTATCACCCATTACAGTATGGTCGTACTGTTGCCAAATCCATTCTTTGCTACAAACATTTGGATTAGATAAAATTTTTTTTAAAACATCTTTAATTTTTAATTTATTATAAGTTTCTTTTTTAATTTTATTTTTTTTTGGTAATTTAGCTTTTTTCCATTTTCGGTCATACATAGGAGAATTTTCAACTAATGTATTTACAGGTATATTTGTAACTTGTTCATTGTTAAAAAATAATTCAATATTTTTAGAATTTGTTGTTTTTCCAATCACAGCGAAATCTAAATTCCATTTATCAAATATTTTTTTTGCCATGTCTTCTTTACCATTTTCTAAAACTATCAACATTCTTTCTTGGCTTTCAGAAAGCATAATTTCATAAGGTGTCATTTTTGATTCTCTACAGGGAACTTTGTTTAAATTAATCTCTATTCCTAAATTTCCTTTTGAGGCCATCTCAATACTTGAAGATGTAAGACCAGCTGCGCCCATATCTTGAATTGCAATGATTGAGTCTCCCGCCATCAGTTCAAGACAAGCCTCTAATAGAAGTTTTTCAGTGAAAGGATCCCCAACTTGTACTGTAGGTTTTTTTTCCTCAATTTTTTCATCAAAGCTCGCTGAAGCCATACTCGCACCATGAATACCATCTCTACCTGTCTTTGATCCAACATAAATTACTGGTTTATCTAATCCAGCTGCTTTTGAATAAAATATTTTATTTTTTTTAACCAGCCCTAATGTCATAGCATTTACTAAAATATTTCCATTATAAGAACTGTCAAAAGATGTCTGCCCTGCAATTGTTGGAACACCCATACAATTACCATAACCACCAATTCCATGAACCACTCCTCTTACAAGATTTTTTGTTTTTTTATGTTGTGGAGATCCAAAATGTATTGAATTTAAATTAGCTATTGGTCTTGCGCCCATAGTAAAAACATCACGCATGATCCCACCAACTCCAGTTGCCGCACCTTGATAAGGTTCTATAAAAGAGGGGTGATTATGGCTTTCGATTTTAAATACTATTGCATCACCATCTTCAATATCAATCACTCCAGCATTTTCACCAGGTCCTTGAATAACTTTTTTTCCTGAAGTAGGAAGCTTTTTCAAATGAAGT
Source organism: Pelagibacterales bacterium SAG-MED39 (assembly GCA_014653625.1). Lineage (GTDB taxonomy): Bacteria > Pseudomonadota > Alphaproteobacteria > Pelagibacterales > Pelagibacteraceae > Pelagibacter. The sequence goes on along the minus strand of JACWEI010000009.1, from coordinate 6,725 downwards.
CGAGAGGATTTATAAGAGCAATGTTCATTCCACATTGCAGAAAAAATGCCAAGTTCTGTAAGGTTTGGTGTTCTTTTTAACAGTTCACATATTTTCTTATATTCATCTGCCTTAAGACCATGCTCTATAGCAACTTTTTCATTAACTAACATTATTTGATATTATTAATTAAGTTTTTAAAAAATAAAGATCCATCTGCTCCAGACAAACTCTGATCAATCATTCTTTCGGGATGTGGCATCATTCCTAAAATATTCTTTTTTTTATTAAAAATTCCTGCAATATTCTTAATTGAGCCGTTTGGATTAAATTGATCTTCTGTTTGACCCTTATCATCACAATAGTAAATTGCAATTTGGTTATTGTCTTCAATTTCTTTAAGTTGATCTTTTGTGCAAAAATAGTTTCCTTCATTGTGTGCTATGTGAAATTTAAAAATGTCTTTATCAAGATTTTTAAAATATGGATTATCTTTATTATCTAATTTGATGAATACGTTTTTACAGATAAATTCTAAATATTTATTTCTTAACAAAACTCCTGGAACTAAACCTGTTTCAACTAATATTTGAAAACCATTACAGATTCCCATAACTAAACCACCTGACTTTGCAAAATTTATCACTGATTGCATTATTTTAGATTTAGAAGCCATACTTCCACATCTGAGGTAATCGCCGTAAGAAAAACCACCTGGCAAGACAACTAAATCACTTTTTGGTAATTCTTTATCATCATGCCATACCATTTTATTCTTAAAACCAAATTTGGTCAGAGCAACATCCATGTCTCTATCACAGTTTGAACCAGGAAAGGTTATTACGGATGATTTCATTAATTATTGTGTCTCAATGATCTTATAATTTTCAATAACAAGATTGGCTAAAAGCTTTTTACACATATCTTCAACCACCCCTTTAGCTTTGGTTGGGTCATTTTCTTTAACATCAATTTCAAAATATTTTCCTTGTCTCACTTCATTGACATCTTTAAAACCCATTCCATCTAATGTTTGATGAATGACTTTTCCTTGGGGATCCAAAACATCTTTTTTAAGAGTTATGATTGCTGAAATTTTCATTTACTTTTTTTTTTAACTGATGACAATTTAGTTACATTAACCGCAGATACATTTGATTGTTCATGCAGAATACCCAATCTTTTTGCAACCTCAGTATAAGCAGGGATTAAATCTCCTAGGTCTTTTCTAAATCTGTCTTTATCAAGTTTTTTATCTGTTATCGAGTCCCATAATCTACATGTATCAGGACTTATCTCATCTGCTAAAATTACTTCATTCCTACCGTTAATCTTAATTCTTCCAAATTCTAATTTAAAATCAATTAGTTTAATTCCAATTCCTCTAAACATGCCAATCATAAAATCGTTAATTCTTAAAATCATTTTTTTAACTTTTTCAATTTCTTTTTTACTAGCCCAATCAAATGCATAAATATGTTCTTCAGCAATTAGGGGATCACCAAGCGCATCATCCTTTAAACAGTATTCAACCAAAGGTTCTTTTAGAACTGTACCATCTTCGATACCTAATCTTTTAGTTATTGATCCAGAAGCAACATTTCTTACAATAAATTCAATTGGAATAATTTCTACTAATTTGATTACTTGTTCTCTCATATTAAGTCTTTTGACTAAATGATTTTTAATTCCTATTTGTGATAAATTTGAAAGTATATGCTCTGAAATTCTATTATTTAAAACACCTTTGCCTTCAATAGTGCTTTTCTTTTGATTGTTAAATGCTGTTGCATCATCTTTAAAATATTGAATAACTAAATTTTTATCCGATGTTGCGTATATAATTTTAGCTTTACCTTCGTAAAGTTTTTTACCTTTTTTCATTCTTTAACTTCTTTCCATTCACAACTTTTAATATCATATTCTAAATATTTTCCAGTCTTTTGATCTAACACAGATCCACCATAACCAATTACTTTAAGTACTTTTTGTTTTTCTCTTTCTTCTTTTTTTTTTTTAGTATCACAAGCAGCATGTATTTCTGTAGCTATAAATAAAGTTAATAAAAAAATTCCTAAAAATTTCATACATTATCTAAAAACCCTTTTAAATATCAAATTTACATTCTTGAAATGCTTAGAATAACTAAAAATAGTTTTTAATTTTTTTGGTGAAATCTTGCTCATTATGTATTTGTCAGTTTGAATAACATTAAACAAATCCAAGTTTTCAGCAAAACATTTCTTTGCATAAGTTTGAACCATTTTGTAAGATTTTTCTCTACTTAAACCTGTTTTTGTTAATTCTAGCATTAACTCTTGGGAAAAAATTAACCCTTTTGTAATATTTAAATTTTCTAACATCTTCTTTGGATAAACAATCATATTATCTAAAATGTTAGTTAATCTTGCTAATGCAAAATCTATTGTGATATTAGCATCAGGCCCAATATTTCTCTCAACACTTGAGTGAGAAATATCTCTTTCATGCCATAAAGCTATATTTTCTAGGGCAGGGATCACAGCACTTCTAACCATTCTTGCTAAACCAGTTAAGTTTTCACTCAGAATTGGATTTTTTTTATGTGGCATTGCTGAAGAACCTTTTTGATTTTTAGAAAAGTATTCTTGTAATTCATACACTTCAGTTCTTTGTAAATGTCTAATTTCAATAGCAACTCTTTCAATAGATCCAGCAATTATTCCTAAAACTGAAAAATAAAAAGCATGACGGTCTCTTGGAATTATTTGAGTGGAAATAGGCTCTACTTTTAAATTAAGTTTCTTAGCAACATGTTTTTCAACACTTGGATTGATGTTGGCAAAAGTTCCAACTGCTCCTGATATTGCACAAGTTGAGATTTCATCGATTGCATCCACTAATCTTTTTCTATTTCTTTTAAATTCCTCATAAAAAGAGGCTAATTTTAAACCAAAAGTTATTGGTTCAGCATGAATACCATGACTTCTACCCATACAAGGGGTGAATTTATATTTTCGAGCTTGTTTCTTTAGAACTTTTAAAATCTGGTCTAAATCTTTTAGAATTATTTTACCTGATTGGACTAATTGAATATTAAAACTTGTATCAACCACATCAGATGAAGTCATACCTTGATGAAGGTATCTTGCTTTAATTCCAGCTTTTTCAGTAACAGAAGTTAGAAAAGCAATAACATCATGTCTAACCTGTGTCTCTATTTGATGAATTCTCTTTACATTTATTTTGGTTTTTTTTCTTACTACTGAGGAAACTCCTCTGGGAATTTGACCAAGTTTTTCCATTGCTTGAGCAGCAGCAACCTCTACATCGAGCCAAATTTTGTATTTATTTTCTTCTGACCAAATATCAGTAAGTTCTTTTCGCGAGTATCTTTTTATCATTAATTATAAGTATGGGGGCTTTGAATAACCTTTAGCAGATTCTGTAAAGATTTCATAACCATTTTCTGTAATTCCTAAAGTATGCTCAAATTGTGCAGATAATGATTTATCTTTGGTAACTGCAGTCCAACCATCATTGAGCATTTTAGTATCAAATTTTCCAGCATTGATCATTGGTTCAATAGTAAAAGTCATTCCAGGTTTAATTTCCATACCTGTATTTTTACGTCCATAATGAAGTATATTTGGCGGTTCATGAAACGTTGTACTAATTCCATGGCCACAAAAATCTCTGACAACTGAAAAACCTTTTTCTTCAACATAAGATTGAATCTCATGTCCAATGTCTCCTAGTTTAATTCCAGGTTTTAAAATCTTAATCGCTTTCATCATAGACTCATAAGTAGTATTGATTAAATTATTTAATTTCACAGGAGTTTTTCCTATACAAAACATTCTACTTGTGTCCCCATAATGATCATTGACTATAGCGGTGACATCAACATTCACAGCATCTCCATCTTCTAGAATTCTATCTTCAGATGGTATACCATGACAAACAACATGATTGAGAGATGTGCAAAGAGATCTTTTAAATCCCCTATAATAAAGTGGGGCAGAGTATCCACCATTATCTTTTATAAATTCATAACCTAGTTTATCAATATAAGCTGTAGATATACCTTCCTTAATATTGCTTGTTAACATATCCAATGTTCCAGCGGCGAGCTTACCTGCTATTTTCATTTTTTCGAATTTTTCAGAATAATTATTCATTTATAATTCTTAATTTTTTTTCTATAACAATTTTTTTTGAAGATATCTTGCACCTATAAGCCAAAAAAATAACACCAGCTTTTTTTGCAATCAAATAGTTTTTATAATATTCACTATCAATATCTTTAGCTATTTTAAAATTTTCCATATTTTGTACCTGAACCAGAAATATCAAGTAACTTTTATAACCTTTTTTTATGGCATCAATAAGGGCAAGTAAATGTTTTGAACCTCTTGAAGTAATAGCGTCAGGAAATTCAGCAGTTTTTTTACCTCTAAAAAGGGTTACATTTTTTACTTCTATAAAACTTTTTTGTTTATTTTTCTCAATTAAAAAATCAAATCTAGTCTCTTTATTAAAAAAAACTTCAGGTTTAATAGTATTGTTATTTTTCAATTCCTTGATTAAATTATTATTTAGTCCATGATTAACAATTTTATTTGCCATATGGGTATTAACACCAACTAAATTTTTATTTGCTTTAATTATTTCTAGGCCGTATTTCAACTTTCTTTTTGGGTCATCATTTTTTAATAAATAGACTTCATTACCTTCATTAAGAAGACCTTTCATGGATCCTGTATTTGGACAATGAGCCACAACTACTTCCTTATCTAATCTAACATCAACAAAAAAACGTTTATATCTTTTGATTAATTTGCCTTTTATTAAAGACTTGGTAAATTCCATAATCAAATTATACATATAAAATGTCAAAAAAAACAAAAGTAAATGCCGCGATATTAATCATTGGCAATGAAATTCTTTCTGGAAGAACACAAGATACCAACACAAGTACTTTAGCAACTTGGCTTAATTCTATAGGGGTAAAAGTCAATGAAGTAAGAGTAATTCCAGATGTAGAGAAGACAATAATAGACACTTTAAATATATTAAGAAAAGAAAATAATTATGTATTCACAACTGGAGGTATTGGACCAACACATGACGATATAACTGCTGAGTCAGTCGCAAAAGCATTTAGTTTAAAGTACGAAGTACATAAAGAAGGGTATAAAATTTTAGAGGCTTATTACAAACCAGGTGAATTTAATGAGGGTAGACAAAAGATGATTTGGATGCCTGAAAATGCAGAATTAATTTTAAATCCAACAAGTGGAGCTCCTGGATTTAGTGTCGAGAATGTTTTTTGCTTACCGGGTGTGCCTTCAATCCTAAAATCAATGTTAGGTGGTTTAAAAAATAAAATTGTTGGGGGTGAACCTATATTAAGTCACTCAATAAGTTTAAGGACGGTTGAAAGTGAAATAGCTACCGCTATCACTGAAATTCAAAACAGAAACACGAATGTTGAAATAGGCAGCTATCCTTTTTTCCACGCAGGTAAATTGGGAGTTTCAATTGTACTTAGATCAGAAGATCAATCAAAAATTGATGAATGCAACTCTCAAATTTTAAAATATATAAATGAAAAAAAAATTGAAGTTGTAGATAGATAAGTTTATGAAAAATTTATTAATCTTTATTAAAAATTTTATAAATCAAATATTGTTTAAATTTGGATACAGAATTTCAAAAGTTAATAATTCTGGAGAGCTTGTAAAAATTTATAGATATAAAGATTATGAAGAATATAAAGAAACACAAATTTTTTATAATAAAAAAAAGATTGATAAAGTTTGGGCTGATGAAAAAACATTAGAAAAAGTTAGTAAGTTTTTAAATGATAATATTAAAACAAATATTATTAAAGGCATCTGTCATGGTTCTAGAAATGGATTTGAACAAAGTTTTTTTAATAAAATAAAAGATAGATTTGAAGTTGTTGGAACTGATATTTCGGACACAGCAAAAGATTACAAAGATTCTATAATTCATGATTTTCATGATGAAAAAAAAGAATGGCTAGGTAATTTTGATTTCGTTTACTCAAATTCTTTAGACCAAAGTTTTGATCCCAAGAAAGCTCTCGATGTGTGGCTGGGTCAAATAAAAGAAAATGGATTTGTTATTATTGAACATTCAGATCAGCATGGGGTAATCTCATCTGGTAAAATGGATCCATTTGGCGTAGAGGCAAATTTTTTCCCTTATTTATTATCTGAATGGTTTGGCCATTTAATATCAATTAAAATTATCAAGGGAGCAAAGATTAATAAGAATAACGCTCCAGTATTTTTATTTATTTTAAAAAAAAATACCAAAGAAAAATAATGTTATATTTTGCTTACGGTAGCAATTTGAATCATTTTCAAATGAAAAGAAGATGTAAAGATAGTATTTTTTTAAAAAAAATTAATCTTAAAGATTTTAAACTTACTTTTAGAAGTAAACACAGGGCAGCTGATATTGAACCACAAAAAAACTCAATAGTTCCTGGAGGGTTATTTGATATTTCTAAAAGCGATGAAAAGAAACTGGATTTATATGAAGATTTTCCAAAATTATACAAAAAATATTATTTTTTTTTGCACGACAACAAGATAATGACTTATACGATGGTTAAAAAAACTAAGTTTATGTACCCTACTGAAAGATATCTTAATGTTGATGTCACCGCTATAGTCAATGATCATTATGGGGACACAAGTAGAATGTTTTGTATAGGAAAAACTCCTGTGAAA
>JACWEI010000008.1 GCA_014653625.1 Pelagibacterales bacterium SAG-MED39 | reverse complement strand
CAAAAAGTGACTCTTCAAGAGAAACTCCTAATTTACAATTTCATGTTCAGCCAATAAGCACTGATAAACTCGGAGGTGCAGCACTTCATGACTTTCATGCTTTTACCCCAACAGTTGCAAATGTTAGACCAACTAGTAGAGGAGAAATAAATATTATCAGTAGTGATAGTAGAGAAAAACCAAAAATTAAAATGAATTATTTATCAACAGATGATGATAGAAAAGTTGCAGCAGATGGACTTAGATTAGTAAGAGATATTGTTTTTCAAACTGATACTTTTAAAAAATATAAACCAGAGGAATTAAGACCTGGATCTCAATTTCAATCAGACGAAGAACTTGTTCAAGAAGGTAGTAAATTTACTCAAACTATTTTTCATCCTGTTGGCACATGTAAAATGGGAAATGACGAAAATTCTGTAGTTAATGATGAACTTAAAGTTCAGGGTTTACAAAATTTAAGAGTTATAGATGCATCTATAATGCCCAACATCACATCAGGTAATACTAATGCACCAACGATAATGATTGCAGAAAAAGGTGCAGATATGATATTGGGGAACTAATGTTTGTAGATATATTCTCTCCAGAACAATTAACAATATTGGGTCAAATAATTCTGATCGATTTAGTTTTGGCTGGTGATAATGCAATAATAATTGGAATGGTTGCATCTAAATTTCCTTTAGACCAAAGAAAAAAGATTATTTTTTGGGGTATTAGTGGAGCAGTAATATTAAGAATAATTCTTACTTTATTAACAGCTTATTTATTACAAATTACTGGTTTGAGATTAATCGGTGGATTATTACTTTTATATATAGTCTACAAACTTTACATTGATGTGATTAAAGGATCTAATCATGAAGAAAATATTAAGGTAGACAACTCAAACTTCCTTAAAGCTATTTGGACAATCCTATTGGCAGATTTCACAATGAGTTTAGATAATGTTTTAGGAGTTGCTGGCGCTGCAGGAGATCACTACGCATTATTGATTTTTGGTCTAGTTTTATCAATTTTGTTAATGGCTACAGCAGCTACTTTAATATCAAATTGGATTAAAAAATATAAATGGATTGCATGGGCTGGTTTAATAGCTATCTTGATTGTAGCTATTGAATTAATTTATACTGATATTAAAATTATATTTTTATAATGTTTTTAAAAAATTATAACCTTAAAAATAAAACAGCAGTTGTAACTGGGGCTGGAAAAGGGCTTGGTAGAGCTTGTGCAATAGCTTTTGCTGAAGCGGGAGCTAATCTTGTTATAATTAGTAGAACCCAAAAAGATTTAAATGAAGTTTCTGGAAAAATAAAAAAATTCAAATCTAAATGTAAGTTTTATGTCTGTGATATAACTAATTATAATCAAATTAAGGAGATTATAAATAACCAAAACCAAATAGATATTTTAGTAAATAACGCAGGAAATAATATTCCAGAACATTTTACAAAAGTAAAAACTAAGAATATGGAATATTTAGTCAAGATTAATACCATAGCGACTTTTAATCTTGCTCAATTATGTGCACTTAAAATGATAAAATTAAGAAACAGAAAAAAAATTGGTGGTGCGATAATTAATATGTCCTCACAAATGGGTCATGTGGGTGGGCCAATTAGAAGTGTTTATAATATGACAAAATTTGGGTTAGAAGGTCTTACCAAAGGAATGTCTATTGATCTTGCAAAATATAATATTAGAGTAAACACCGTTTGCCCTACATTTGTAGTAACTCCAATGACTAAAAAGTTTTTAAAAAGTAAAAAATTCAAAAAAGAAGTTTTGGGAAATATCCCTCTTGGAAGATTTGCAGAACTTTCAGATGTTGCTTCTGCTGCTGTTTTTCTTGCATCAGATGCTGCATCAATGATTACCGGAACTTCGTTATTGGTAGATGGTGGATGGACAGCAAAATAATTTTAAAAATTTTTTTATTTTTTATATTCTTTTTAACTTCAACTGCAAATGCTATTGAATTTAAAGGAAAATTTTTACAAGGACATTATATTATAGGTTTTACCGAACCTAAAGCAGAAGTAATGATTGATAAAAAGAAAATTAAAGTATCAAAAGATGGATATTTTGTTTTTGGATTAGATCGAGATAGAAAATTTGACGTCACTATTATAAAGACTTTAAATGGAAAAAAAGAAGTTTTTACAAAAAAGGTCTTGAAAAGAAAATATAAGATTCAAAGAATAGATGGTCTACCCAAAAATAAAGTAACACCACCTGAGTCAGTCTACAAAAGGATTAAGGAGGAAAATATTAAGATAGGAGAAGCTAGAGCGATTAATTCTAATTTATCTTTTTTTAAAAAAAAATTTATAATGCCTGTTGATGGTATTATAAGCGGAGTTTATGGAAGTCAAAGGATACTAAATGGTAAACCCAGATGGCCACATTATGGAATAGACATTGCTGCAAATAAAGGAACGATGATTAAATCATCAGGCTCAGGAATAGTAACAATGGCAGAGGATGATTTATATTACACTGGGGGAACTATCATTATGGATCATGGACATGGAGTATCAACAATTTATTCACACCTAGAAAATGTTTTAGTTTCAGTTGGAGATCAAATTAATCAAGGAGATATAATTGGTACAGTAGGTTCTACAGGGAGATCTACTGGTCCACATTTAGATTTCAGACTCAACTGGTTTCAAACAAGATTAGATCCAATGTCAGTATTAAACTAATTATTATTTTTTTTTTTAAATAATTTTTTTAAAAATCTGCCAGGGATAAAAAATTCCCTAAAGATTAAAAATAATATTTTTTGAAAAAAATTATAATCATCAGGAAATTTTCTTAGATATTTTGGTAAGATCTGAATTTTCTCGTTTTTAATATCCAATTTATGCCATCCTAATTTTACCTCATTTGTTGTGTGTAAAGTTCCATCATACCCAGGGAATATAAAATTCTTTATTTTTCTATCATCGATCAGATCATCAATTAAAATTTCGTCTTTTATTACAAAATTAGAATATGAACTTTCAATAAAAAAAAGATTGGAAAAAGTGGATGCAATTAAATGATAATTTTTTGTTTTTGCTAACCTAACTAAAGATTTTGCACTTGATCCTTGTTTTATATTAAAGTTTTTTTCTTGAACAAATTCTACATCATTTGGAATTAAATGATTAAATTCTATACATATAATCTTTGGTCGGTATAAATTTAAACTTTCAAAGATATAATAATCACATCCATCAATATCTATTGAAAGAAAATCAAAATTTTTTTTTAAATTTGTATTTAATAAGATATTATCTAACTTGTTTTTACCAGAAAAATTTACAAAATTATTGATTTTAACGATAGTCTCATCTTGAAAATTTTTAAGAAGTTTATTGTAATAATCTGTATCACCTTCAATCAAAACTGCTTTATAATTATGATTTTTTATTAAATTATAGGTATTCGAGTCCGAAATACCATCTCTCGCACCAAATTCTACACACCACCTATCTAAATTTTCTGTTCCTAATCGCTTTAGAACTTCTAATAAAATACCATCTTCACCAAACTGTGAATTGATTTTCTTGCTATAATTATTCAGTGAGTCTTTTTGGTTCATTTTATCTACTCATAACACAATAGAACTTGTTCATTTGTTTCATTTAAGATCTTAAGACCATTTTTAAGCATAAAATCAATTGATAAATTAGTTTTAGCGCCCTTATCATCCAATAATACTAAAGAATTTTTGTGAAGATACTTTATTGCGACTTTAATTTCCTCTAATTGATGTTTTGATGCTCCTTCAAATTGTCCATCTAAAGAGTCTAAATATAAAAAATCAATCATTTTATTAAACTCAGATAAAAATTTTATACTATCATTTACTACATAATTGACAAATTCCTTATTTTTTTTAGTAAACTTTTTTGCATTGTTAATATTTTTTTGATCTATATCACAAGTAGTAAGAGAGCCATTCACATGTTTCACATAATCAGAAAAAATTAATGTACTCATTCCATCCTTCCAGTTAATCTTTGAAAAAAATAAGAATTTACTTTTACCTCTCGCAACCCCTGTTTCAACAAAGATCTTAAGGTTTCTTTTTTTTGCTTCTAACAAAGCAAATTCAAATGATTGAAATCTAAAATTTTTTGGGTTTTTGTAATATTGTAAAAAGTCCATTTTTATTGTTTATAATATAATATGTAATATAAATATCTTATAATGAATATTAGATCTTACGACAAACTTGCAAATCAATTAGTAAAAGCTTTTTTAAAAGATAGAATAATTAAAGCACTTCCCACCACTTTAACTAAGAAAATTGTTTCAGCTAATAAGTTTAGAAAACTTTGCGAGTCTAAAATAAATGATCCAATCATTGGTTTCAAAGCTGGTGGAACTGGTATTCCATTAATTAAAAAACTAAAAGAAAAGGAACCTTTTTATGCATCAGTGTTTAAAAAAAGATTTTTAAAAAGTGGTAAAAAGGTTAAAATCAATAAATCAACTTTAGGTATTGAACTTGAAGTTTGCTATTGTATTAAAAAAAAATTTTTTAAGAACAAAAAAATAATTACCAAAAAAAATATTACCAGATTTATATCCTATATGGCTCCCTGCATTGAAGTTGTTGGGTATAGGCAAAGAAAAAAAGGTATTAAGTCTTTTGGAGATTTATGTAGTGATTTTGGGGGAAATGTTAAGTTTTTGATCGGTAAAAAGAAAAAATTTAAAAAAGTTAATATTGGTAATTTAAAAACAGTTATATTTAATAAAAGAATAAATCAGTATGTAAATGGAAATACCAAAACTGTTTTTATTAATCCATTAAATTCTTTAAGGTTTGTTTTGAATAAAGTTAAAAAAGATAAAATTAACCTAAATAGAGATTTTTGGATCTTTACAGGTTCCACTGTAGGTGTTGTTCCTATTAAAGGTAAAGGGACTTATATCGGTAAAATTGAAAAACTAGGCTCAGTTAAAACAATTATTAATTAGATTTATTTTCTCCATTACTATTAGAATTTGTTATTTCATTATTTTGTGGATCCAACATTTCACTAGATTGTTTCTTATTTGATTGACCTTCTATACCCTCTTTATAAAACTTTTTTATTAATTCATCTTCTTTTTTTTTCTGGTCTTGATCAAATTTGTCTTCCCACTCTTTAATTCTTCTATTTTCTTCTCGAATTCTTTCTTCTTGTTCTATCTTTTGTTTTAATGCTAGTTGGTTTTCTTCCTCTAACCTTTTTTGTTGTTCTTTTTCTTTTCTTAATTCTTCTTCGTATTCGCGTTTTTCTTTTTGTTTAAGCAATCTCTCGTTTTCTTCAGCTTTTATTTCTTCCTCTTTAATTCTAAGATCTTCTTCTTTTTCTCTTTGTTCGGCCTGTTCTTTAAGAAGTTGCCTTGCCAATTCTTGCCTTCTATCATCCTCCAGTTGTCTCAATCTATTTTCTGTTTCCTCTAATTTTTCTTGTTCGTATTTTAATTTTCTAGCTGCTTCTCTTATTCTTTGCTCTTCATCTAATCTTTTCTGTCTTTCTATTTCTTTTAATCTAATTTTTTCTTTTCTTTCTTGTTCTTTTTCTTCTCTTAATTTCTGTGCAAACATTTCTTTTGCTTGAATCGCCTCTTCTTTAGCTTTTATTTTTTGATCTCGAATTCTTTGTCTTTCTAACATTTTCATTTTAAGATCTTCTTCTTTAAGTCTTGAAGTATCCTCTCTTAATTTCTTAGCCTCTTCATCTTTAATTTTTTGTTGTTCGATTTTAAGTCTTTTAGCCTCAATTTTTTTTCTCTTTTCTTCATTTTTTCTAATTTGCTTTTCATTATCGATAACAAGTTTTTTTTGAGCTAAAATTTGACGTTTTTCGTCTTTTAATTTAGATATTTGTTCTTTTTTAATTTGTTGTTTTTCTCTTTCTTTTTCCCTTTTTTCATCTAATTTTTTTTGTTTTTCTTTTTTTATCTTTTCTCTTTCCTTTGATTTTTTATAATTTTCATAAAAACTTGAAAATGTTTTTTTTGAATCAAGGATAGTTTGGGAAGGAATTTCTACTAATTTACTAATATTAAATGATTTAATTTCTAATGATTTTAAAAATTTTTTTTTTTTAATTAATTTTTTTCTATTCACATTAAAAAGCTAGCAATATTAGTTGGTTTTACAAACATTATTAGTGTTTAAAATGAGTTAAAATTAACTCAGAATTAAAGAGAATCAAATCTATTTTTTAAAATACAATTTATACGTGTTAAATAATTAATTTAGTTTAATTATGTATAGAAGATTTTTTAGAGAATCATGTAACTACCACTATTATAATGAACAAATTTTTAATTTTACTTTTACTATTACTTTTAAATAATTGTGGTTTGTCTGGAACTGCATTTTTGGGGCCAACTTATACTGGTATAACAACTGGAAGTGCTTATCATACTTCACTTTCTTATGGTTCTGGACAATTTATTAAAAAGATTACAGAAAATATGAACGATAAAAAAAAATTTTTAGAAAAAGCTTCGAACAAAGAATCCAACAATAAGATTCTATTAGCTTTGGTAGTGGATAAAATTGAAATATCTGAAATACTTGAGCCAGAACCTTTACCATAGTTTTCAATTATTACGCGTTTTAAATTTTATACAGAATCACATATAAAATATTTAAGGGTGGTAGAGGGAGACTGAAACCACCCCTACTTCCTTTAATTAAATGATAAAAAATTATTTTCTAGTTAATAGAAAGGTATTCAATAAATGATCTTATTGAAACTAAAATCAAAAATGTTCCAAATATTTTACTTAATAATTTTTTTTCTATTTTATAAACAGCTTTCGCACCCAACCTTGCCATAACCATTGTGACAGGTACAAAAACTATAAAACCTAAAAGGTTAATATAACCTATGCTAAAAGGTGTTGTAACGTTATCAATTATTTTACCACCCATTATCATCATAATTGTACCTGATACAGCAATTAAGAATCCCACAGCTGCTGCAGTTCCAATTGATTTTCTTATATCATAACCAAAAGTTCTCATAAAAGGGACCATGAGGGAACCACCACCAATGCCTAATGGAACAGAAATAAATCCTATTAAAACTCCAGATGAATTCTTGATAAAATTGGATATCTTTTTTGGATTATCTACAAGTTTTTCTCTTAAAAAAATAAAAAAAAGTCCAACCATAAAAGCAAATATTGAAAAAAATAAAACAAGTGTTGGTGTTTTTAAATTAACTGCTAAAAAAGTTCCAGCAATAACTCCTATTAAAATAAAAATTCCAAATGATTTAACCATCTTAAAATCTACTGCATCATACTCCATGTGAGTTTTTGTAGATATGATTGAAGTTGGGATAATGATAGCCAAAGAAGTTCCAACAGATAAATGCATTCTAGTAACAATATCAAAATCTAAAACTGTAAAAGCATAATACAAAGCTGGAACCATTATTATTCCACCCCCAACTCCTAATAATCCTGCCATAAAGCCTGCGATTGCAGCTGCAACAGCTAAAACTGCCAATAAGTTAATCAATTCATTTAAATCTAGAATTTCCATTATGAACTTACTTGATTGGCCTTCTCATTATTTTGGACAATTGTCATTATATGTTTTGCTTTTTGAAAATCTGAATCTCTAGCCATCATGTTATCACTCAAATATCTTTTCCAATCCTTTGACCCTATCTGACCATGATATAATCCAACTGTATGTCTCATTATATGATTTACCTTTGTTCCTAACTTAACTTCTCTATCTAAATATTCTAAAAGTTGTTTTGCCACTTGTTCTCTGGAAGGATGAGATTTTGTTTTAAAAATTTCTCTCTCTATTTCAACTAAAGAATATGGATTTTGATATATTGATCTTCCTATCATAACACCATCACAAAAATTTAAATGATTATTTATCTCATCTATTTTTGTTATACCTCCATTTATAATGATCTCTAGATCGGAGTTTTCTTTCTTTATTTCATAAACCATATTGTAATTTAATTTAGGAATATTTAGATTTTGTTTTGGAGACAAGCCAGTGAGCATAGCCTTTCTAGCATGTAAAATAAAAGTTTTTGCCCCACCACCTTTCATTTTGAGAATAAAATCATTCAAATAATCAAATTCCTCTGTATCATCAAAGCCAATTCTGGTCTTAGCTGTAACAGGAATTTTGCAAGCATTTACCATAGAATTAATACACTCAGCTACTAAATCAGGTTCCTTCATTAGGCATGCGCCAAACATATTTTTTTGAACTTTTTTACTCGGACAACCTAAATTTATATTTATTTCATCATACCCCATGTCCTCAGCAATTTTGGCTACTTCGGCTAATTCTTTTTTGTCAGAGCCTCCCACTTGTAAAGCTAAAGGTTTTTCTTCTGGACTGTAAGATAAGATTTTTTTTCTATCGCCATGTATTGCTGATTTTGTTGCAACCATTTCAGTATAAAGCATTGCATTCTTGCTCATTAATCTTAAAAAAAAACGGTCATGTCTATCAGTGCAGTCCATCATTGGGGCAACTGAAACTTTTCTGTT
The DNA here is from genome assembly GCA_014653625.1 of Pelagibacterales bacterium SAG-MED39. Lineage (GTDB taxonomy): Bacteria > Pseudomonadota > Alphaproteobacteria > Pelagibacterales > Pelagibacteraceae > Pelagibacter. The sequence continues at coordinate 34,150 of JACWEI010000008.1, read as the reverse complement.
AATTTTTTTATTAGTATCCAAGTGGTTTACCCATTATTTTATCTGGCAGCCACGTCACTATCTCAGGAAAAATACATAAAATTAATATAGCTAAAGCCATTATAATCATAAATGGTATGGATCCTTTTAAAATTTCAGACAAACTAACATCTGGGGTAATTCCTTTAATTATATAAAGATTTAATCCAACAGGTGGGGTTATTAATCCTATTTCCATATTAATAGTAAATACAATTGCAAACCAGTACGGGTCAAACCCTAAAGTTGTTATAACAGGTAATAATATTGCTGAAGTCATTACAATAACAGCAACTGGAGGTAAAAAGAAACCAGCTATTAGAAGAAATATGTTTATTAAAATAAATACAACCCATTTATTTGAGCTCAATTCCACCATACTCTGAGCTAAAGATTGAGTCACGTAAAGTTGTGAAAGCGTAAATGCAAAAAGATAAGAAGCTGCAATAATAAACATTATCATTACACTTTCTTTCATTGATATTTTGACAATATTCCATATTTTTTTAGGTTGATAAATTTTGTATACAATAGCGATCAATACAAAAACCAAGAATGCTCCAACTCCCGAGGCTTCAGATGGTGTAGCAACACCTCCATACAAAACATACAAGACACCAGCTATAATTGCTAAAAAAGGTAAAATTCTTGGCAACACCTCAAGTTTTTCTTTTAAAGTTGGAGGTGTTCTGTTCCTTAAAGCTTTTGCAGAGTCTTTATCAATAAAATAACTATGTATTAGGGCCCATATTGCGAACATACCAGCCAGCATAAAACCAGGTACTAGACCACATAAAAATAATCTACCGATCGATGTACCAGTAGCTATCCCATAAACTATTAAAACAATACTTGGAGGAATTAAAACTCCTAATGTTCCTCCGGCAGCTATGGTACCAGTTGCAATTTGATCTGAATATCCTCTTTTTCTCATTTCGGGGATTCCCATAGTTCCAATTGCAGCGCAAGTCGCAGGGCTTGATCCACTTAATGCTGCAAAAATTGAACAAGCACCTATATTAGAAATCACTAATCCTCCTGGAACCCTCCAAAGCCATTTATCTAATCCAGTATATAAATCTTTACCTGCTGGAGAATTCGCTACAGCCATACCCATTAAAATAAACATTGGTATTGAAAGTAAAACGAATGAATTTAACCCAGCATAAAATGTTTCGGCAAAAACATCTAACATTTGAAAACCTTCAAATGACACTAAAAGGACTATTGAGACAAAACTTAAACCAAATGCAATTGGAATTCCTGAAAAAAGAACTATCAAAGTAAAAACTGCAACAATTAAAGCTATTATTAATGGATCCATTAGTTTTGATCCTTTTCATCAATTAATTTCATGATTTCAGCAAAATACTGAAGTATCATTAAGGCTGCACCTATCATCATAGAAGAATATGGTACCCACAATGGAGGATCCCATACAGTTCCAGTTGTATAACTCTTTGTAAAAGCCTCCTCTACCATTAAGAAACCAAAATAAAATAAAATTAAAAAAAACAATAAGCTTAAAAAAGACGTAAAAATTTTTAGTCTAATAATGTTTTTTTGAGACAGAAAATCATAGATCCATTCCATACTTACATGAGCTTTTTCACTTAAAACATAAGCACTTCCAATAAATGTTGAGGCAACAAGTAACATGGTTACTAATTCTGTTTGCCAAGTAATAGCTCTTTGAAAAAAATATCTCTCAAAAACTAATTCAACGATTATTAAAATTGATAGAAGTAATGCTGTCACAGCAAAAGCTCCACACCATTGGGCTATTAGATCACAAAATTTGTAGTATCTTTTTTTCATAAAAAAAACCCCTGTTTACAAAATAAACAGGGGTTCTTTATATATTAATTTATTTAACTGCTAAAGCCATTTCCATAAGTTTAGCACCACCTGGAACTTGTTCAGCAAATGCTTTATGGGATGATTTTTTAGCAATTTCTATCCATGCTGCATGATCTTTGGCTGTCATGTACACTAACTCAACACCAGCAGCTTTATAAGCATCTTCAAATTTCTTATCAAGATTAGCTACTTGTTCAGTCATGTATTTCTCAGCTACTTTCCCTGCTTTCATAAGAGCTTTTTGTTGTTTCGAACTTAAAGCATCAAATGATTTTTTAGACATAAGAATAGGCTCATACATAAACCATAATCCAAATTTTCCTGGAGGTGTAGCACATTTAACTTGTTCATAAATTTTGTAACTTACAAAACTTCCTGAACTTGTATTGGCACCTGTTAATACCCCAGTTTGAAGACCAGTATAGATTTCAGATGATGGCATACTTTGAATACCAGCTCCTGCAGCTTCTAGCATTTGGTTAAATGCTTTTCCGGCTGCTCTCATTACTTGTCCTTTAACATCATTTGGATTTCTAATACACTTAGTTTTAGAAGCAAAACCTCCACCTAACCAAGCATCAGATAAAACAACGACACCAGCATCATTAATTATTTTTTTAATCTCTGTCATCATAGGAGATTTATTAAATCTCAAAGCATGATCATGATTTTTCACTGTTCCTGGCATCAATGTTGCACTGAATTCAGGATGAAATTTAGATGCATATCCAAGTGGAAAAGCAGAGATATCCAATTGACCAGTTGTCATTGGTTTCCACTGTTCTTTTGGTTTATACAAAGATTTTGCTGGATAAATTCTAATATCAATATCGACATTAGCTTTTTTAACCTCGTCAGCAATGATTTGTACCATTTCGTGACGTGGGTCATATGATCCATCAGCCCTTGGAGTTCCTGGCCATTGGTGACTAGCTTTTAATGTAACAGCAAAAGCCGAACCAACAGTTGTGAAAACAAAAACTAATGAAGTTAAATATAAAGATATTTTTTTTAACATTATTATTTCCCTCTATTGTTATTTATAATAATTCAATTAAAATGAAGTTATTAATAAGAGTCAAGACGTCAAAAAAATTAAATTAAAAATATATCTATGGATGGACCTTTAAAAAACCTTTTAGTTGTTGACTTAACAAGGGTACTTGTAGGTCCGTACTGCACTATGATACTTTCAGATCTTGGGGCAAGAGTTATCAAGGTCGAGGCACCTGAAATTGGAGATGACTCTAGAAAATTTGGTCCCTTTATCAAAGATTATTCAGCTTACTTTATGTCTTTAAATCGAGGAAAAGAAAGTATTGCTCTTAATTTAAAAAATGATGACGACAAAAAAATTTTTGATAAAATTTTATCTAAAGCTGATATTTTTGTAGAAAATTTTAAACCAGGTACATTAGAAAAATGGGGCTATGGCTGGAAAGATATAAGTAAAAAATATCCAAAACTAATTTATGCTTCGGCTTCAGGTTTTGGACAAACAGGTCCATTAAAAGAATTGCCAGCATATGATATGGTGGTACAAGGAATGGGTGGTCTGATGAGTGTAACTGGTCAACCCAATTCTGAACCAACAAGAGTTGGGACATCAATTGGAGATATTACTGCAGGTTTATTTACAGCTATAGGAATTAACGCAGCTTTATACGATAGACAAAAAACTGGGAAAGGAATGTATATTGATGTTTCAATGTTGGACTGTCAAATTGCTATTTTAGAAAATGCAATAGCCCGTTATCTTGCCAAGAATGAAATTCCAAAACCTATGGGATCTCGTCATCCATCGATTGCACCTTTTGAAGCTTTTAAAACAAAAGATAGTCATATCATTATAGCTGCTGGTAATGATAAATTATTTGAAAAACTTTGTAATCTTTTAAAAATGCCTGAAATTAATAAAGATATTAAATTTTCTAATAACTCATCAAGATCTAAGAATATGGAGGATCTAAAAAAAATTCTTGAAAATAAGTTATCTTTAAAAAGCACAAGTGAGTGGGTCAATGATATGGAAAAAGAAAAGATACCTTGTGGTCCAATATTTAATATCAAAGAGGCTGTTGAAAATCCTCAAGTTGAGTCAAGAAATATGATTGTAAAAGCCTATCATAAAGTGATTGGTGATTTTAAATTAGCTGGTAATCCCATCAAAATGTCTTCTTATAGAGATGAAAAAACAAGAGGTGATATTCCTGATTTAGATGAACACAGAGAAAAGATTATAAAAGAATTTACTTAATTGTTATTTGTTTCGCTATCATTAGAAACTGCTTCAGTAGCTTGTTCTTCAGCTTCTGTTACCTGGTCTAAAGAAAGATCTCCTTCTTCCTCAGCTTCAGTTTCTTCACCTACAGAGTTTTCAACATCTGGTTTAGCAGTTTCAGATAGCTCAGCTAAATCTTCTTTAGAAACTTGAATTTTTTCAGGAGCTTTTCTTGCTCTTTTTGATGGTAGAATAGGTGCACCACTTTTTGAAATTTCACCCTTATATAAACTTTCAAAATCATCTCCAATATCTTCATCATCTTCAGCATTATCATCAACTTGCTCAACATGTTTCCTAAGTTTATAAATAGCACTCTCAGTCAAATCTGGTACCTTAATATTTTCTTCGGCAATTTCTCTTAATGAGATAACTGTATTTTTATCATCGTCTCTATTTAAAGTGGGCTCTAATCCAGAATTTAATTGTGTTGCTCTTTCTTTGGCAACTAGAACTAATTCATAAGGGCTATCTACTTTATCTATACAATCTTCTACAGTAACTCTTGCCATGCGCAGTATCTATAGAGTGACGTTTGAAAAATCAAGGAGATTTTTTAAATATATTCTGGATTAAGCTTATTTCTTGAGAAAAAGAGTAAAATAGTTGATGCTAAGATATAAAGAAAAGATACTAAAGCAATTTGTTCTATAGAATACCCTTGATCAATCAAAAAGCCAAATAAAGCCGTCCCAAAAGCAGTAGAAAAAACCATCAGGGCTCCAGTTAAAGCCTTAATAGATCCAATATGTTTTACACCATAGATTTCAGCCCATGTAGAAGAGCCTAAAACATTCGCAAGTCCATTAGATACACCGATTAGTCCTAGAAAAATAAATGAAGTTATAGTTGTATCAAACAAAATCAAAACTAAAGTAGAAAACATTAAAGGAATATTCATAAAAATTAACAATTTTCTACTTGTAAACTTATCAATTAAAAAACCTGATACTAACAAAGTTATTACAGACAATATTGAATAAACCATAAAAGATTGTGCAATAATAAATGTGCCCCAATCTTTAGCTTCAGTAATAAAAGATTGATAAACAAATACTCCAGTGGCAATCCATGGCATAGCCAGCATATTTAAACAAACAATATAAAATCTATAATCTTTTATAACTTCTATTCTTTTCCATTGTTTAATATCTTTTTCTTTAAATTCATTCTCTTTTGTTTCTTCTCTTGAGTCAAAATTCAAATTTCTAGCTAAAAAAAAAGAAGTTATTGGTAGAAATATTATAACTAAAAAAGAAATAGAAATCCAAATACTTTGCCAAGTTAAAATAGTTAATAAATAGATTATAAGAACAGGTAAAACAAATTCTGCTGTTGAAAGACCAAACCAAGCTGTACTTAAGGCCTTTCCTCTAGATCTTGTAAAATATCTTGAGATAGTAGTTGTAGCAGTATGAGACATCATCCCCTGCCCTGAAAATCTCATTAGAAATATAGCTACAAATAAAAATGTAATAGAGGATATTTTAGAAAAGAAAAAACATGAAAAAGAAAGAAGTAATGTTACAAAAAATGCAAACTTGAAAATATTGATATCATCAATTTTTTTTCCTACCCATATTAAAAGAAAGCTACTTAGTAATGTTGCAGTTGCATAAATTGATCCAAATTGTCCCTGTGTAATAGAAAGTGTGTCACGTATACTTGAATTAAATAGACCAAGAAAAAAACTCTGTCCAAAACTTGAAAAAAATGTAAATATAAAACCAAATATAATTACTTTTAAACTTAAACTCTTAAACATATAAAAAATTTATGACTTGTAATGTTGCTTTCATAGGTCTTGGGGTAATGGGCTACCCAATGGCTGGTTATATATCAAAAGCTGGACACAATGTAACTGTTTTTAATAGAACTAAATCTAAAGCTGAAAAATGGGTGAGTGAATATAAAGGTAAAATAGCTGAAACACCTGCTGAAGCTGCAAAAGATGCTGAATATATTTTTACCTGTGTTGGAAACGACAATGATTTAAGAGAAGTTACTTTTGGTGACAATGGTATTTTTAAAACTATTAAAAAAGGATCTGTTTATGTAGATAATACTACTGCCTCTGCAACAATAGCTAGAGAAATTTATGAGTATGCAAAAAAAAATGGTTTTGGTTCTTTAGATGCCCCTGTATCTGGTGGACAAGCTGGTGCAGAAAATGGTGCTCTTACTGTTATGATTGGTGGAGATCAAGCTGACTTTGACAAAGCAAAAGATAAAATAGATTGTTACAGTAAAAAAATGAAATTACTAGGTGGTCCAGGTAATGGACAGCTAGCCAAAATGGTAAACCAAATTTGTATTGCAGGATTAGTTCAAGGTTTATCTGAAGCTATAAATTTTGGAATGAAAGCTGGATTAAACATGGAAGATGTTATTGAAGTAATTTCAAAAGGTGCTGCTCAATCCTGGCAGATGGAAAATAGATACAAAACTATGATTGATGATAAGTTTGATTTTGGTTTTGCAGTAGATTGGATGAGAAAAGATTTAAAGATCGCAATGGAAGAAGCTAAAAATAACGGTTCACTTTTACCTGTAACTGAATTAGTCGATAAATATTACGGTGAAGTTCAGGGTATGGGTGGAAATCGTTGGGATACATCTAGCCTAATCAAAAGATTTAGAAAGTAGACTCGTATGCAGCCAGCATACTATGAAAGCTTAGAAGAAATTCAAAATAAGTATTGGTCAATGCTGGATGATGCTGTGACTAATAGAGGTTCATCATTTAGAATTCCTGTTTTTATTTGTGCCTACCAAGATGAAGTAGATGGTAGAATAGTTGTTTTACGTAAATCAGATAGAGCAAATAATCTATTACAATTTCATACCGATTTGAGATCCCCAAAAGTAGATATTTTAAAAAAAAATAAGAATGCCTCACTAGTTTTCTACGACAAAGAAGAAAAGATACAATTAAGAGTAAAAGTAGAGTGCGAAGTAAATAATCAAAATTCTACAACAGAAGAATCTTGGAAAAAAACTCAACACATAAGCAGACGTTGTTATTTAACCGATAGCCCTCCAGGCACTGCATCAGATAATCCAACTTCTGGAATGATATCTAAATTAGAGGATTTTGATTACACAATGGAACAAAGTGAGAAAGGCTATAAAAACTTTACTGTTATTAAATGTCAAATTAGATCTATTGAATGGCTTTATCTTGCAGCCAAAGGACATCGAAGAGCAAAGTTTGATTTTGATACTAATAAAAATGCTTGGTTAGTTCCCTAAAAAATTGATTTAGAGTATTTTTTCCAATTGTCTTGATAGTGTTTTGTGTTTTCCCAAACTGCTTGCTTTTCCTCTTCTGTGATTTCCCTTACAACTTTACCTGGAGAACCAACCACTAATGAATTATCTGGAATTACTTTATTTTCTGTAATTAAGGCTTTTGCTCCTATGATACAATTTTTTCCAATCTTGGCGTTATTAAGTATAACTGCACCGATTCCAATTAGACTATTATCTCCAATCGTGCACCCATGAAGCATAACCATATGACCTATAGTTACATCTTTACCAATTTTTAAGGGATAACCAGGATCTGTGTGTAAAACACTTCCATCCTGAACATTAGATCCTTCACCAACATAAATATTTTCTACATCACCTCTTAATACGGCATTAAACCAAATACTTGAGTTTTTCTCCAAAGTTACATCACCTATTATGGTTGCATTTGGTGCCACCCAGTTTTCGCCAGAGTTTTTTGGTTTTTTATCTTTTAAATCGTAAAACATAATTTATATAATATTACATTATGCCAATTCAAACTCCAATATGTGATTTCGGCCAAAAGGCTCATGACTTTAAGCTTAAATCAACAGACAATAAAATATTATCATTAAATGATGTAAAAGGTGAAAATGGAACTCTAATTATGTTTATCTGTAATCATTGTCCTTATGTCAAAGCTGTTACAAAAGATATTGTTGAAGATTGTAATGAATTGAAAAAAAATGGTATAAATTCAGTAGCTATTTGTGCTAATGATGCAGAAAATTATCCTGAAGACTCATTTGAAAACATGATTCAATTTTCAAAAAAAAATCAATTTAGTTTTCCTTATCTTGTAGATGAAACACAAGAAATTGCAAAAACATATGATGCAGTATGTACACCAGATTTTTTTGGTTATAATAAAGATTTAGAACTTCAATACAGAGGTAGATTAAGAGAGCTTAAAAATTTAGTTCCAATTAGAGGTGGAGAAAGTGATCTATTTAAAGCTATGAAACAAATAGCTGAAACTGGAAAAGGACCAGAAAGTCAAATACCAAGTGCTGGCTGTGGTATTAAATGGAAAAATAATTAATGCATTTAATAGTTACTAGAAGTTTTCCACCTGAACTAGGAGGAATGCAAAGTTTAATGTGGGGTTTAACTAACGAGCTTTCTAAAAATTTATTAATTAAAGTTTTTGCAGATTTTCATGAGACTCATAAAGAATTTGATAGAAATTCATCTTTTTCGATTGAGAGAATTGGGGGAATCAAATTTTTAAGAAAATATAGAAAAGCAGCTTTAGTAGATGAATTTATTAAAGAAAATAAAGTTAAAGGAATTATCGCAGATCATTGGAAAAGTCTTGAACTAATTAAATCTAATACAAAAAAATATTGTTTAATTCACTCTAAAGAAATTAACCACAAAAAAGGTAGTCTAATTAATAAAAGAATCTTAAAAGTTTTAAATAATGTTGAAAAAGTTATTTCTAATTCTGAATTTACAAAAAATTTAGCCATAGATTGTGGAGTTAATGCGGATAAGATAACTGTAATAAATCCAGGTGTAAATCCAGTAGAAAATCTTGATAAAAAATCTATTCAACAAGTTGAAAGTTTACTTAAGATAAAATCTCCAAGATTAATTACAGTTTCAAGGTTAGATAAAAGAAAAAATCATGAAAAAGTTATTATGGCTTTAAGAAATTTAAAACAAGTTTATCCCAATATAGTTTACATATGTATCGGTGGAGGTGAGGAAGAAGAAAATATTAAAAAACTGGTGAAAGAATTAAACTTAGAGTCTCAAGTCATGTTCTTTAAAGAAATTAGTTTTAATTTGAAAAATGCATTACTTGCTAAATCTGATATATTTGTAATGCCTTCAATAATTCATAATAAATCAATTGAAGGTTTTGGAATTGTATATTTAGAGGCAGCTCAATATGGAGTGCCGTCTCTTGGTGGAAAAGATGGAGGGGCTCCTGACGCTATTAAACATGACCACACTGGTTTAATTTGTGATGGTAATAACTTGGATGAAGTTTATTCATCATTAAATTATATGATTGAAAATAAACGATTTTCGGTTTTAGGAAAAAATGCTAAAGAATTTGTTTCAAACTTTGAGTGGTCAAAAGTAATAGAAAAATATAAGAAAATTATTTAAGAAATTTTTCGGTATGCTCAAAAACTTTTTCTGCACTTAAATTATTAAGATCATTTACTTGTATTGGTTTAAAATTTTCTCTTTCTATACTTACTTTATATGCTGTTGTGTGTTTACCAAATAAAGTTAAACCTTTAACTCCAAGATGAGCTGCCATATGTGCTGGTCCAGTATCATTTGCAATAATAAATGAACTATCTCTTATTAAGCCAGCTAATTGAGATATATTCAAAGCTTTATCTTTATCTAAAATCGAAACTGCATTAAAATTTTTTGTATCTTTAATTTCATTTGGACCAGGTGTCATCACAATCTTATATTTATCAGAATAATTTTTTTTAACTAATTCAATTAGCTCATTGTAAAATGGCCATTTTTTAATACTTAAATGTGGAGAGCAAAATGGAAAAATTAAAATATACTTTTTTAGTTCGTATTTATCTTTAATCATATCAATATTAATACACGCCCAATTAAAATCAGGTTTAGTTGTATTATTTGTTTGTAATCCTGAATTTTTTAATTGGTGATCGAATCTTTCTAATACAGAATGTTTATCAAATTTTTCTTTATCAACATCATCTGGTAAAGTCGTTATTGAACTCGACCATATTTCTTTATTTGCTTTCGGAAATAAAATATTTTTATAAAAAGTTGTTCTAGATGAATTTTGAAGATCATAAACTTTGGTAAAATTATATTTTTTGATTTCTCTCATTAAAAAATATAAATAAATTAAATTATACCTTGGTAATCTTTTGTCTAAAATAACTTCATTAATAAAAGGATTTTTCTTAAACAAATCAAAGTAAGGTTTTGTTGTAAGTAAATATATTTGATCATTTTTGTGATTTTCAGATATATCTTGAATTGCCCCACTCGCTTGAGCTATATCTCCTAATGAACCGTGTTTAATAATTAAAATATTAGACATATTTATAACAAGATAACATAGTATTTTATTTTATGAATAAAATTATAGTTGAAGTATCAATAGGTGAACTTTTAGATAAAATTTCAATTTTAGAAATTAAGCTTGAAAAGATTAAAGACCCTCAGAAACTAAAATTTATCACAAATGAACATTCAATTTTAAAAAATCAATTAGATAACAATGTAGAGTCTAATGAAAAACTTAGTGAACTGTTTCAATCATTAAAAGAAATTAATACAAGGCTGTGGAAAATTGAAGATGATAAAAGACAATGTGAAAAAGATAAAGATTTTGGTGAAAAATTTATCAAACTTTCACGTGACGTTCATTTTTTAAATGACGATAGAGCTAAAATTAAGTTAGAAATTAATAATCTTACTGGTTCCACTATTAAAGAAATTAAAGAATATACTAGCTATTAAAACTATACTTTTTTTCTAAAAATTTAATCAAATTGTGAATGACAAAAGTCATAAATAGATAAATTCCACCTGCTACAATAAATACTTCAACAGGTCTAAAGGTAGTCGAAATAATATATTTTGCAACACCAGTTAGGTCCATTAAGGTAACCGTACTTGCTAAAGATGTACCTTTCATCATTAAAATAATTTCATTACCATAAGCAGGAAGAGATTGCCTAATAGCTATTGGTATTTGAATTTTATAAAAAATTATTTTGTTGGAGATTCCTAAACTTTTTCCAGCTTCAATAATTCCAGGTTTAATTGTTTGAAATGCTGATCTTAAAATTTCTGAAGTATATGCTCCTGTATTCAATGCAAAAGCAATTATTGCACACCAATATGGTTCCTTTAAAATAACCCATAAAAATGTAGATCTTAAATATTCTATTTGCCCTAAGCCAAAATAGATAATGAATATTTGAACTAATAAAGGAGTTCCCCTGAACAAATAAGAATATCCATATGCAAATTTATTTACAAAAACATTTTTATTGAGTCTTAAAATTGCAAACAATAGTCCGATAAATAATCCAATAATTAAAGAAACTGATAAAAGTTTTAGAGTTACTATTGCTGCATTAAGTAATTTGGGAAAGCTACTAATCATTAATTCAAAATCCATTAATATCCCCTACTATATTTTGCTTCTAACCTGTTAATTAACTTCATGCTTAAAAAAGTAAGCAGTAAGTATAAGACAGCTGCAAAAGAATAAAAAAATAATGGATCTCTTGTGGAGCCTGCAGCAACATAAGATTGTCTCATAATTTCAACTAGCCCAGTTACAGAAATTAAAGATGTATCCTTTAATGTGATTTGCCAGACATTGCTCAAATTTGGAAGTGCCAATCTTAAGGTTTGAGGAAGTATAATCTTAAAAAATTTACCAAATTTACTTAATCCTAAAACATTTGCAGCTTCAAATTGACCTTTATCAATAGATTGAATGGCCCCCCTAAATACTTCTGTAGAGTATGCACCTGAAATAATTCCTATTGAGAATGCGCCAGTCATAAAAGCATTTATTTCAATATATTCACCATATCCAAATATAGAAGCGACAAACATTATTGCTGCACTGCCACCAAAAAAAAATAGATAAATAACTAATAATTCTGGAACACCACGAATAACTGTGGTGTAGGAGTTTGCTATTAAATTTAAAAATTTGTTTTTTGATAATTTAAGTGGAGTAAAAATTATTGCGAAAAAAAAACCAATAATCATAGCTGTTATTGCAACAGCGATTGTCATTAGGGTTGCGTAAAATAACTCGTCACCCCAACCAGTGTCTCCAAATGCTAGAAGTTCCATACAGATTGGCGACTATACATTATAGTCGCCAAATCTAAAATTAATTACATAGAAGCGTCGAAACCGAACCATTTAGTAGCTATTCTACTAATATCTCCGTTCTTTCTCGCTTGATTAATTGCGTTGTTAAACTTTTTTAAAAGCTCAGTATCATCTTTTCTAATACCGACTCCAACACCGTTACCAAATGCACCTCCTGAAAAAGTTGGTCCAGTTAAAATTACTTGTTTCCCAGATTTTTCTGCATAATCGCTAAATGCTACTGCAGCAGCTAGTGCAGCATCACATCTTCCTGAAGCTAAATCTAAGTTAACTTCATCTTGCGTTTTATATGTTCTCACATTCACTTTACCCACGTCACCAGAGTCTAAAAAGTTTTGGTGAATTGTAGCAGTTTGTACACAAACCGTTTTACCTGCTAATGCTGCTGTGAGAGTTTTTAATGCTTTTTTTGCAGATGCGTTAGGTTTAGTTAAATTAATTCCTGCTGGAGTATCTAAACCTTCAAGACTTGAGCCTTTCATAACAGCTAAAGATGCAACTTCATCTGCATAACCTTGAGAAAAGCTAATCGCTTTTTGTCTTTCAGCTGTAATTGACATACCTGCCATTATCGCATCAAATTTTCTCATGATTAATGCTGGTATCATTCCATCCCAATCTTGCTCAACTATTGTACATTGTTCTCCAATATATCTACAAAGAGTGTAAGCTAGCTCCACTTCAAATCCGATCAATTTACCTGACTCATCTTTTGAATTCCATGGAGGATAAGCGCCTTCTGTTCCAATTCTTATTTTGTCAGCATAAACATTTCCCATAACTAATAAAGAAAGCAAAACTGAAAAAATAGTTTTTTTAAATATATTCATTATGATCTCCTTTAATAAAAAATTAGTATTTCATAAATTAGAGATTTAAAAAAGATAAAATTAGTGATTTATCGAAGAAGAGAAATTCCAAGAACAATCAAAACTTGGTATATAAACTCTAGATAAATTGGTATTACCAAAATGATGGTTGAATACGTTAAGCCAGTTTTCAACTTGGTGGGGTTTTTTATCTAGACTTCCTACTTGCGCAGTTATTACACCTTTTGGTTTTAAAATTCTTACCAATGAGTCCATATTTTTTGAAGCTAAATCAATACAAAATTGGTCATCATTAAGATCCACAAAAATATGATCATAAGCATCATCCTCAACAGATTTAATACTTTGAAAAGCATCTCCCCAAACACATTTTACTGAATTTTTTTCTGTCGATTTTTTCCCAATCTCTCCTAAATGATTGTTGCATACTTCAACAACTTCTGGATCTAATTCAAACCAATCTATAAAACTAAATTTTTTTGAAATACATTCTCTGGCAACCCCACCATCACCACCTCCTATAATAGCAGCCCTGTCATTGTTTTTGTTCAATTTCAAACCTGCACCAACAAAGGTTGAACTATACAAATGTTCATCAGATGAGGCCACTTGTATTTCACCATCAATAAATAATGATTTACCAAATTGTTCTAAATCTAATATTTCAATATGTTGTCCAACTTTTGATTTAAAATCTTCTAAAACATCATTAACTACATATGATTTTTGTAAACCTGGTGAACTATAAATATCATGATAAAGAGATTTTGTATCTCTATTGAATTCTTTTTTAACAATTCTTTTGTGCTTAAATTCTTTTTTGATTATATCAATTGCTACTGATGGACTTATTTTTCCACATGTAAAAAAGTCAAAACTAATTATTCCATGCTCAGGAAATGTATGAAAACTTATATGACTTTCAGCTAAAAGAGCTAAGATTGTAAAACCCTGGGGTTCAAATTTATATTTTGAAATATTTAATATCGTTACGTTTGCTGCTTTAGCTATCTGATTAATAACTCTTTCATAGACAGACGGGTCATACTCTTTGGTAGTCCCAATTATATCTAAAGTAATATGCTCCCCAACTTTTATCATCTTACCCTTTTTTATAATCTTTAGCCTTCTTTAAAACTTTTTTCATTTCTTCAAATGAAAGAATTTTAGGTTTCCCTAACTTTAGAGCAATAGTGTATTGATGACAAATGTTTTCTATCTCTTGTGCGAGTTCAAAAGCTTGGTCTAAATTTTTTCCAAAAGCAACCTGGCCGTGATTAGACATTAGACAAGCACTCCTATTTTCTAAAGCTTCAATTATATTCCTAGAAAGCTCATCTGTTCCAAAGGTGGCATATTCAGCACATTTTATGTCTTCACCTCCTGCAAGTGCAATCATATAATGAAATGGTGGTATTGATTTTCCATGTGAAGATACAGCTGTTGCGTGTGGAGAATGAGCGTGAACGATGGCTTCTGCATTCTTTTTATTAATATAAATATCTCGATGGAATCTCCATTCAGATGAGGGTTTGTTTTCTAATCCATTTTTTTTTTCTTCCTCATTAAGACCCATAAAAACAATATCTTCAGGTTTTAATGATTCATATTTTTTTCCTGAAGGAGTAATTAAATACCCATCCTTTTCAGCTTCTTTAGATCGCATAGATATGTTGCCTGATCTAAGTGGTGAAAGATTTGTAGTATTTAGTTTTAAAGAATATTCAATAATCTTATTTCTTTGATCTAAATTTTTCATTTAAATAAATTTCTCAATCCCTCTGTTGATGCATCACAAATACCCTTTTCAGTTATTAATCCGGTGACATATTTTGCAGGTGTAACATCAAACGCTAAATTCATAGATTTACTTTTTTTTGGATAGATTTGTATTTTCTTAATATTTCCCTTTTCATCTAAACCTTCAACTTGAGATAATTCCTCTGAATTTCTTTCTTCAATAGGAATATCTTTATGATCTTTTGTATTCCAGTCAATTGTTGAGCTTGGAAGGGCTACATAGAAAGGAACTTTATTATCATGAGCTGCAAGTGCTTTTAAATAAGTTCCAACTTTATTACAAACATCTCCATTAGATAAAGTTCTATCTGTTCCAACAATACACATATCAACTTCACATCTTTGCATTAAAATACCACCTGTATTATCTGCTATGATTGTATTTTTTATTCCTTCTTCATTTAATTCATATGAAGTTAAATTAGCTCCTTGATTTCTTGGTCTTGTTTCATCTGCCCAAACATGAACTGGAATACCTTTTTTGTGTGCATGATAAATTGGAGAAGTTGCAGTCCCCCAATTTATTGTTGCAAGCCAACCTGCATTACAATGGGTTAATATATTAACTGTATCTTTTTTTTTATTATAAATATCCTCAATTATTTTAAGACCATTTAATCCAATATTTTCACAAAATTTTATATCTTCTTCACAAATTTCTTTTGCTTCATTAAGAGCTATTTCTAAAATTTTATCACTATTAACGCCTGATAATTTTTTCATCATCCTATCTACTGCCCATTTTAAATTTATAGCTGTTGGTCTTGAACTTATTAAATTTTCTGAAGATTTCTTTAAAAACGATTGATCATTATTTTCTAAAATTGCTAAGACTAATCCGTAAGCGGCTGTAGCTCCTATCAAAGGCGCACCTCTAACTTCCATTGTTTTAATTGCATTTATTGCATCATTTATAGTTTTTAGATCCTTTATAATAAATTGATGTGGAAGTTTTGTTTGATCGATTATTTTAACAATATTGTTTTCAAACCAAATTGTACGATATTCTTTACCTTTAATTTTCATTTATTTAAAACTCTACCTGCAACTGTTTTAAGTTTATCAATGGTCTTTTTTGTTCTTTTTTCTGGAGCAGTTATTATTGCAACATCTAAACAATTATTAGTTGGATCTTTTGGATCAATATGACTTTCAAAATTTTCTATTAAATTTTTTATCATGTTCTTTGCTTTAGCTGCATTTCCTAAAAGAACTTTAACAACTTGTTGAACGTCTACATTTTCATGATCAGGGTGCCAACAATCATAATCTGTTACCATTGAAACAGATGCATATCTTATTTCAGCTTCTCTGGCTAACTTTGCTTCTGGCATATTAGTCATTCCAATTACATCCGCTTTCCAAGATCTATATAAATTTGACTCAGCTAATGTAGAAAATTGAGGGCCTTCCATAACAACATAAGTTCCTCCTCTTTGATATTCTATTTTTTCTTTTTTAATTGCCTCCTCACAAGCATTCATTAAACCTACCGTTGTTGGATGGGCCATTGAAACATGAGCTACTATTTCTTCATCAAAAAATGTTTTTTTTCTAGCAAAAGTTCTGTCAATAAACTGATCTACAATTACAAATTTACCAGGTGGTAAATCTTCCTTTAAAGAACCAACAGCTGAAACTGAAATAATATCTGTGACACCCAATTGTTTTAGAGCATCAATATTTGCTCTAAAATTTATATTTGTTGGTGAAATATAGTGACCTCTTCCATGCCTAGGTAAAAAAAATACTTCTTTATTATTAAATTTAGTTTTTAGAATTTGATCAGAAGGTTTTCCCCATGGAGTGTTGATATCCAATAACTCACGGTCTTTAAATTCTTCCACATCATAAAGACCACTCCCACCAATTATAGCTAATTTATTTATTGTCATGTTAAAAAATTAATTTATCAATATATTTATAAATAACTATTATGAATTTAAAAGAACATATTAGATCAATTCAAGATTACCCAAAAAAAGGTATTTTGTTCAGAGATATAACAACCTTAATCAAAGATGAGAAAGCTTTTAAAGAAACAATTGATCAAATTATAAATAAATCTGAAAATTTTGAATTTGATAAAATTGCTGCAATAGAATCAAGAGGTTTTGTTTTTGCATCTGCAGTGTCTTATCTGCTTAAAAAGCCTTTTATAATGTTAAGAAAAAAAAATAAATTACCAGCTGAAGTACACTCAATTGATTTTGAACTTGAATATGGTACTGCAACAATAGAAGTTCACAAAGACTCTATTAATAAAGATGATAAAGTTTTGATTATTGATGATTTAATAGCTACAGGCGGCACAGCTGAAGCAGCCGCTAAATTGGTCAAGATGTCAGGTGGAAATGTTGCTTGTTTTATTTTTGTTATTAACCTTTTTGATCTCAAAGGTTCAGATAATTTAATTAAAAAAGGTTATAAAGTTGAAAATTTAATTGAATTTCCAGGACACTAATTAAAAAATTTACCCCTATAAGAAGATTTAAATCCAAACATCGAAGACATTAATCCTAATGAACGATAAAGATATTTATTTTTATTTCTTTGATCAAAAATAATTTGATAGATAAAAGTTTTTGATAAAGATTTAAATAATTTTCCTATTAGTTTCAAAAAAGCACTTATAAAGCCATAATTTTTTTTATAATAATAGAATTGTGACCACATCCAATGCCAATTTCTTAGTTTTTCTGCTTCTCCCTTAAAATCATTAACTTTTAATGTTGAGCTTTTAAATCCTAGGTGGTGTATCTTTAAAGATTTACAAATATAGACTTGATGATTTTCTTTTTTTAATAACTGACAAAAATCAAATTCTTCAAAATAAAGGAAGAAATTTTCATCAAATATTTTTTTCTTTTTAATCTTTCTTAAATTTAATAAAATTGAGCATCCAACTATCCAATCAACCTTTGTTAAATTTTTTCTCTCATTTGTTAAAAATTCTCTTCTAAAAGTTTCATTTTTTTTCTCATTAAAAAAACCGCCAGTCATATAAGTGCTATTATCAATTAGCTCACATCCTATAAGAGAAAAACTTTTATTATTTAATAAAGGATTAATGTTTCTAAAAAAAGATTTATCTAAGGTTGTATCAGGATTTAGTATCATTCCATAATCAGTTTTAACTTTTTGCAACCCATAATTATTTCCTCCTCCATAACCTAAGTTTTTTCCAGTACAAAAAATTTGTAAATTGCTAAATTTATTAATAAAAAAGTGTCGATCTTTAAATTTTGATGAATTTTCAACTATAATTACTTTTACCTTGTTATCAATTGAGTTTAGACAATTTAAAAGGGTTTTTTTGTCTGTTAAAAAAGTAACTATTACAATTGTCAAATTATTAAAATTATACATATTGTAGACACATATATACTTTAATTTTTAATATTGTAAAAAACTTAAATGAAAAAAGTAATCGTTACAGGGGGCCTTGGTTTTATTGGAAGTAATTTAATAGAGTTACTTTTAGAAAAAAAATATAAAGTAATTAATATAGATAAAAATACCTATTCCTCAAATTTCTACAATGTAAAAGAATTCAAAAAGAATAAAAACTATTCGTTCATAAAATGTGACATTGCTAATAGAAAATTAGCTAAAATAATAAATAAACATAGACCAATCGGTATCTTTAATTTAGCAGCAGAAACTCATGTGGATAGATCAATTGATGGTCCTGAAAGTTTTATTCAAAGTAATATAATTGGGGTATTTAATATCTTAGAAATTTTTAGAAAATTTTCAGTCAAAAATAAAAAATCAAGATTAGTTCATATTTCAACTGATGAAGTTTATGGTGATATATTAACTGGAAGAACAAAAGAAAATTATCCTTATAATCCAAGCTCACCTTATGCTGCATCTAAAGCATCTTCTGATCACTTAGTTTCATCTTATGTGAGAACTTATAAAATACCTGCAATTGTAACTAATTGTTCAAATAATTATGGCCCTAAACAACACCCTGAAAAATTAATTCCAAAACTAATTTATAATATTATCACTAATAAGAAACTTCCTATTTATGGAAAAGGTTTAAATTCTAGAGAATGGATATATGTAAAAGATCATTGCGAAGCCTTAATAAAAGTTTTTGAAAAAGGAAAAATTGGTAATTTTTATAATATCGGATCCAATAAAAATGTAATCAATTTAGATATATCGAAAAAATTAATCAAAATTGCAAAATCAAAAATTAAATTAGGTAAAAATGTTAAAATTGAATTTGTAAAAGATAGACCTGGTCACGATGTCAGGTATGCGCTTAATAGTAGAAAAATTATCAAAAAACTTAAGTGGAAACCTAAAATAAATTTGAATTCCGGTCTAAAACAAACTTTTGAGTGGTATTTAAATAATATAAAATATTTTAAATCAGTAAATAAAGATGATATAGTCCGACGCTTAGGTCTTAAAACTTAATGAAAAAAAAATTTATATTATTTTTAACTGTTTTTTTTCTTTTAACTAATAATTCATTTTCAACAACAGGCACTGGTGAAGTAAGATTGTCAAATAGCGTAATTAACGGATATATAAAATATTTAATGATGAATTCTATTGGTACTGACGCTAAAAATCGTCCAGCCGAGTACAAAAAAGGAAATCCAGATTTTTTTGCAATTACTAAATCAGGAAATAATTATGGTTTTTCATATTGTCCAAGAGGTCAAAGTTGTAGGTTTGATCCAACATTAGCATTACAGCTTTGCAGAAATCATGCTTCACAAAAATGTTACATTTTTGATAGAAAAAGAAAAATTGTATGGGGAAACAAAAATTATAAAATATCAAGAAAAGCTACTTCATCTGAAATAAGAGAGATATTAGAAGAATTAGGATTTACCGGAACTAAAAAATCTTCAACAACAAATTCTTCTACCACTGAAACTAAACCAAAAATTACAAAAAAGAAAAAAGTTGAAGATGGTGATATTGTTAAACAATTAAAAGAATTAAATAGCTTGTTAGAGTCAGGTGTAATTTCAGCTGAAGAGTTTGATAAGGCCAAAAAGAAAATTCTCGAATAATAAATATTGGTAGCGGGAAGTGGGATCGAACCACTGACCTCGGGCTTATGAGTCCCGCGCTCTAACCAACTGAGCTACCCCGCCAAAATATAACTGATTTATATTAGAAATACTTTGTGATTCAATATCAAATTAATCAATAATCTTGATTGAAGGTGAAGATATTTTGTATTTAACACCTTTTTTTTTCGGATCTGACTCGATAGTCTTTTGATTAAAGTCTTTATTTGATTGGCAAGACACGAAAATAAATAATATTAAAAGTAATCCTAAATATTTTTTCATGATAGATTGTGTTAATAATAGCTAAACCTAATGAAAATTCTTTTTCTCACACATCTAAAAGATGACGCACAGGCAGTAAATGACATTATTAATGATAGTTTACTTCATGGTTTACGAGAAAATCATGGCGTAGATGTCGTCGATTACCCGGGTGCATGGTACATGTACAAAGATGAAATAAATAAAAGATCTTTCGATATTTCAAAATTATGGGGTAGCGGATTTACCTATTATGATAATTTAACTAATTACAATTCCATTGATAGAACTGATATTAAACAAAAAATAGAAAACAACTTTTTTGATTATATCATTTATGGTTCATTTACGCGTTCAAACATTTTTTTTGAACAATCTATTAAGTCGAAAAGTAAGATAATATTAATTGATGGTGAAGATAATACAAATTTACATTTTAATAAAAATGAAAAGATTATTTTTTTTAAAAGAGAATTAATCGAAACAAAACCAAATGTTTTTCCAATAAATGTCACCATTCCAAAAAGGAAAATTACAAATGATATAAATTTAAATCCAAAAAATATCTTAGCTCCGTTAATACCGCATAGATACAAGACTTACATTTATAAAAAAGAAAATGACTATTACAATATGTGGAAAGATAGTTTATTTGGTATTACTTATGTACATGGAGGTTGGTGGGAAGCAGTAAGATACTATGAAATGTTAATGAATGGATGTATTCCATTGATATTAGATTTAAAAAAATGTCCTGAGAAAACTTTAACAAAACTTCCAAAAGAAAAGTTAATTAAAATATTTGAAGATTTTTCTTGGATTCTAAGTCAGGAAAATCCATTTAAAATTTATAAAAAAAAGTTTCTTAATTTCCAAAGAATTTTTTCATCATTGCCTTATATATTTAAGCAAAAATATAATTCCCAAGAATTATTAGAAGAATATCCAGAAATTAATGATTATAGAAAAGATCTTTTAGAGCATACTAAAAAATATTTAACTACAGAACATATTGCTGATTATTTAATTAAAACTTCTGAAAAATTCTATTTAAAATAATCTTAGAAACTAAATTCAGTAAAATAAATATTTCTTTACTTAAAAGATGTTATTGTTTAGGAAATTGGTTAAAGTATACAATGAAAAAAATAGTTATAACAGGTGGTCTTGGTTATATTGGAACCGAACTTTGTAAAATATATTCTGGGTACAGCTGGAATGATAAAATTACAGTTATAGATAATAGATTCATTTCAGAAAGAGTTAATCAAATAAGAAATTGGAATATGAATTTTGTTCATGGAGATATTTTAGATAAAGACTTAATAAAAAAACATTGTGAGGATGCCGATATAGTTCATCATCTAGCAGGCATTACTGCTGTCCCAAGAGTAAAGAGTGAAGCTAATGCAGAACATGAAAAAAAAATCGAGGAAGTTGCTATTGAAGGCACTCAGAACATAATTGATTCGATAAAAGATGATTGTAAAATTATTCTACCATCAACTCATGTTGTTTATGAGGGTATGCAAGATGTAAAAAAAAATATCTTAGAAAATGAAGATACTTTGCCAGTTTTAGCGTATGGTAAATCTAAAGCATACAATGAGAAACAATTAAAAAATTCTGGAAAAAATTTTATAATTTTAAGACTTGGATCTGTTTACGGGTATTCGACTGATACTACTAGATTGGATATAATGACTAATCTTTTTTCTAAAATTACCTCACAAAATGGAATGTTAAAACTTTATGCAGGAGGTAGACAAATCAAAAGCTTAGTTCCGTTAATAGATGTTGCAAGATGTTTTAAGTTTATGGAGGAGAAGGATAATATTTCTTCAGAAACATTCAACTTAACTAAAGATACGGTTACTGTAAAAGATGTTGCCGAGATTTGTAAAAAACATAATCCAAAAATAGAATTAAAAGAAACAAATGATGAAGTACCTAATCTAGGTTTTTCATTATCAAATGAAAAAATTTTAAAAACTGGTTTCAAATTTTTATATGGTTTAGATGAAAGTATAAAAGAGATGATTTTTAAATGGTCCAAACAAGATTTAATAAAAGATTTGGAACACGTAAGAGATGGAACTCACGAATTTATAGATGAAAGAGGAAAAATTAGTAATCATGAGCTTACTGAACCTATAAATATGATTGGATTAATTGACTCAAAAAAAGGAACAATAAGAGCTAATCATTATCATCCTCAACAAGAACAAAAGTGTCTTTTTACAAAAGGACAAATAATTGAAATTTTTCAAGATATATTAAATCCAAACTCTCCAAAGATTACTCAAGTTGTTAATGAGGGACAAATTTCAATTATAAAACCTAACGTGGCGCATACAATGGTCTTTACTAAAGACACAACATTTTTAAATCTTGTTAGAGGTGAAAGAGAGCATGAAAATTACGGTGTAACACATACTATTAAACATACTTTTGTAGATGAGGATGAAAGAGATTTACTTTTAAATTGTTATAAATTTGATTGTAGATCCTGTGGTAATACAAAACTTAAAAGAGTAATTTCCTTAGGTTATCAACCTCTAGCAAATAATTTGCTAAATAAAAAATCTGATAAAACTGAACTATATCCTTTAGAAATGAATTACTGTGATAAGTGCCATAACTGCCAACTATCGGTTGCAGTAGATCCTAAAAAAATGTTTTCAAATTATCTTTATACTTCTTCTACTTCTAAAAAGTTTAGAGATCATTTTATTGAAGCATCAAAAAAATATATTAAAGAATTTAAATTAAAGTCAAAAAAATCTTACATTATAGATGTTGGAAGTAACGATGGAATTGCTTTAAAACCATTTAAAGATTTAAAATTTAAAAAGATTTTAGGAATAGAGCCAGCTAAAAACCTAGCAAAATTAGCGAACAAAAATAAAATAAAAACTTTTAATGGTTTTTTAACAGAAAAAAATATTAAGAAAATTAAAAAAAATGCAGATTTAATTCTCGCTTCTAATGTTTTTGCTCATTCAGATAATTTGAATGAAATGGCAAAATGCATGATAAAGCTTTTGAGTAATAAAGGAACTATTATCATAGAGGTTCAGTATCTAATGAATACCCTAAAAGATCTAACTTTTGATAATATTTATCATGAACACTATAATTATTGGTCTTTAACTTCATTAATTAACTTTTTTAAAAAATATGAGGCAAAAATTTTTAAAGTAGAAAAAATTAATACTCACGGTGGCTCTTTGAGAATTTATATTTCAAAAAATAAAAAAATCAAAGTTGATAAAAGTGTATCAACGGTATTAGATGAAGAGGAAAAGTTTGGAATTAAAGATTATAAGACTTATAAAAATTTTGCTGAAAAAGTTTACAAAATAAGAGAAAATGTTTTAAAAAATATTAATTTAATAAAAAAAAAAGAAAAAATATTGGTAGGATATGGAGCACCCGCAAAAGCAACTACAGCATTAAATTTTTTTGGAGTTTCCAATCAAATTGATTATATAATTGAAGATAATAAGTTAAAAGATAACAAATATGTACCCGGAGTTAAAATACCAATTATTTTAAAAAATAAAATTAAACAAAAACCATCTTGTATACTTGTTTTGGCTTGGAACTTTTTTGATGATATAAAAAAAAACAATATATCTATTGCAGATAAATTTATAAATATTAAAGATTTAGAGAATTAATAATTATTTTTTTCAACTTCGTATTCAAAATTTTGAGTATTTTCATTTACTTGAACAAGTTTTGCACCATTTTTACTATGAAATTTATAAGCCATGTCTGTAAGTGGAGACAATGTTACAAGTCTGTTAAGATGATTTGATTTTTTAATTTTTTTAAAGACTTCTTTAACAATTAACTTACCTCCGCCTTTTTTTTTTGACCACACTGTGTATGCTATGGCAATTTTACCTACATTTTGACCTCTCAATGTACTTTGTAAATACGCATCTTGACTTAATCTATCGAGTTCATCTACTGACTTTGGTATTTCATTTGTATAAGCAAAACACATTACCGCATGAATTTCATTTTTAAATTTTACTCCAAAAATTTTCCTTCCATGGCTAGTTCTAAAAATATTGTCTAATTCTGGTCTAACAGGGTCTTCTTTTATGTTGCATTCTTTTAACTCAACTAGTTCTGCACCTTTAATCCAATCAAAGAAGTTATCAATATTTTTTGATAGTAAGTGTTTATTTTTTCTTAACCTTGCTTTAAATCTAGGCTTAAATTTTTTATTTATTTTAGAAAGCTTTCTAGGGGTATCATTTTTAAGATACTTAGATGTTAGTTTTTTTTTTACTGTTTTAAGTAATTCTATCATTTTTTTATTGTATCAAAATATTTTTATTAAATAATGCGAAACTTTATGACTTTTTTTCAATTGAGTTATGACCATTTTGCAATAGATTTAAGTAACTTTTCACCCAGTGGACTAATTGGATTTTGAAATATTATTTTTTTTCCAGTTTTTTCTTTTACTAACTTTAATAACTTTTTTGCTAAACCTCTTTTTCTGAAGATTGGATTAACAAAAATATATTCAACTTCACCTAACTCATTAAATCTCACAAAACCTAGTGTTGTATTAATATTTTTTACTGTAAAAACACCATCATTTTCCAAAATCTCTATTTTATCATAGCCTAAATTTTTCATAAATCTCAAAAATATAATAACGCAAAAATTGCTATCAAAATTAAAATAAATATAATTAAGACTATATAATTTACTTTAATATTAAATTTCTTATAAATTTTTTCACATATTTTTTCCCAAAATAAAACAATTAAAAAAACAACTATTGCAGGTAGAATAAATTTAAGCATTAGTATTTAGTTATTATTTTTTATCACCAACATAAACTGAAACTCCTCTTGAATTAATATCAACATCAAATTTCTTATGTAGAGGAGGAAATGCCCTTTGAGAACAGTCCAATCTATCGCATGTTCTACAAGACACTCCTATTGGTATTTCAGTAGATTTATCATTAATATTTATATTTTCTGTGTAAACAAAATCTTTAGCATATTTTGCTTCGCATCCTAATCCAATTGATAAAATACTTTTTGACTGACCAAATCTTCCAATACCTTTTTCAACTGTTCTCGCTATACAAACATATTTTTCTCCATTAGTCATTTTACTTACTGCAGCCTGAATAACTCCTGGCCTTGTTAACGCTGAATAAACATTCCATCTTGGGCAAGCTCCACCATATCTAGGTATTTCAATTCCAGATAATGAAAATCTTTTTGATATATTTCCAGCCATATCAACTCTTAAAAAATGAAATGGAATTCCAGGTAACTTAGGATCTTGTAAACAAGTTACTCTATGAGCAACTTGTTCAAATGATGTTGCAAAAGTATTTTGTAGTAATTCCAAATCATATTTTAGTTTTTTACATTCTGTGTGAAATAATTTATACGGCATTAGTATTGCTGCTCCACAGTAATTGAGTAATGCAACTTTAGTTAGTTTTTTAGACTCCTCTGATGGAAATGTAAATTTAGAAAGATATTCTTCAATTTCTTTTAAAGCGCCCTCTTGAGCTATTTGAGCAGCTGCATGAAGCTTTTTTGTTTCTAGGGAACTATAATCACTTAGTAAAAGTTCTTTTTTATTTTTATAAAATATTTTTGAAAAAGGTTTGTCTTCCTCTGGAATAACATCTTTAACAGTTATCCCATATTCGGATTTTAGATAATCACATAATGAAATATATCTGGTACGATTATTTTTTTGAACTTTTTCAAAAACTTTATTTGCAAAATCCTCTAATTTAGCAAAATAGTTTTTATTTTCCTGTAAAAAATCTGAAATAACTTCACCTGGAAATGAATTTTTTCTGTTATCCACTATCTTGCCAGATATTGTTTCGATTTTATTAATCATTTCATGGTCTTTCTTTTTTAGGATATCTCCTAGTCTGACAATTGCTTTTCCAATTTTTGGATTAGTGCCCACAAGATCTTTTACTTCGGGACCTAAAATATCTAAATCTTCAAATAACTTATCATCTAAAATTTCTGATAAAGTATTTTCTAAATTAATGTCAGTTTTCGATGTTAATTGTGAAAGCTCAATATTCAGTTTTTCGCAAATTTTAAGTAGTAAATCTCCATCTATTTTCCTTTTTCCACCTTCAATTAAGTTTAAATAACTTGGCGAAATATTGAGATCTTCAGCTAGTTTATTGGCTTGAAGACCTAATTGTCTTCTAAAAGCCTTGATTTTTGGTCCAATTTTTAAGTCTAATTGACTCATATTTTCTATTTGTAAATTTTGTAAATTTATTTTTACAAAATTTTTCTTTGATTTACAAGCTTTTTATACTTTTTTGTAGATTTTGTAAATCTTGTAAATTATAAAATTTACATGGACGAAAAATTAAAAAATAAAGAAAATGAAGCTCAAATCATAAAGCATGAGGATCTAGCTAGACATAATAGCAGAGGGATCTACATGAGAGACGATCATTGTGATTGGGGTTCAAGTGGAATGAATGATCTAGTTGAGATTCCTAGCGAATCTAACTAAATCTCTTTCATTTAACTTAAATTCATTTCTTAATAATAACCATTTTAAAATCTCAGGACACATACAATGAGTGCAGAAAATATCTCTTACGACCTAAAAAGATTTGCAGGAATAAAAAGGGATTATACTCCTGAAGATGTTGAGAGATTAAGAGGTTCAATTAAAATAGAATATTCATTGTGCAAACAACAATCTACGAAATTATGGAAACTCTTAAATACAGAGAACTACGTAAATACTTTAGGCTCATTATCAGGCAACCATGCTGTTCAGCATGCTAAAGCCGGTTTAAAAGCAATTTATCTAAGTGGTTGGCAAGTTGCTGCGGATGCAAATAGTGCTGGAGAAATGTATCCTGACCAATCCTTATACCCCTATGACAGTGCTCCAAAATTAGTTGAGTCTATGAATAATGCTTTAATTAGAGCAGACCAAATTCAACATATGGAATTAAAAGATGGTGATATGAAAAAAGATAAAAGAGTAGATTATATGTTGCCAATTATTGCAGATGGTGAAGCAGGTTTTGGTGGACCATTAAATGTATTCGAACTAGCAAAAAAATTTATTAAAGCAGGTGCTGCAGGTGTTCACTTTGAAGATCAATTAGCTAGTGAAAAAAAATGTGGTCATATGGGTGGTAAAGTTCTTGTACCAACAGGAACAATGATTAAAAATTTAAAAGCAGCTAGACTTGCCGCAGATATTGCTGATGTACCTTTAATTATATTAGCAAGAACAGATGCCAATGCTGCAAAACTAATTACAAACGACCATGATGAAAATGATAAGCCTTTTTTGACTGGCGAAAGATCCCCAGAAGGATTTTATTATGTTAAAGCGGGAATTGAACAAGCAATCTCTAGAGGTCTGGCTTATGCTCCATATTCAGATTTAATATGGTGCGAGACTGCAACGCCTAACCTAGAAGAAGCTAAAAAATTTGCTGATGCAATCCATGAAAAATTTCCTGGCAAACTTTTAGCATACAATTGTTCACCATCTTTTAATTGGAAAAAACATTTGTCTGATACTGAAATAGCCTCTTTCCAAAAAGAAATTAGTGCAATGGGTTACAAGTTCCAATTTATAACACTTGCAGGATTTCATACACAAAATATTGCAATTTTTGAACTTGCACAAAAATATAAAAAAGAAGGTATGTCTGCTTACTCAAAAATTCAAGAACAAGAATTTGCTCGTGAAAAAGATGGTTATACAAGTGTAAAACACCAAAGGGAAGTTGGCACTTCTTATTTTGATGCTGTATCCAATACAATTAGTAGCGGAAAAAGTTCCACAACTGCAATGGATGGCTCAACTGAGTCTGAACAATTTTAAAAAGAATCCTCTTACATATAGTTAATTGACTGACCAAGAAATGTGTCAGTTAGTTTATTTGTTTGTAATCTTTATTGTGTATGTTATGAGCCCATATGGTAAATAAAAATTTTGGTTTTGGTACTCAGATAAGAAAATCTCCATATTTTGACTCTACTGTTAAGTGGGGGGCAACGGGATTTTCCGTTTATAATCATATGTATATTCCAAGAGATTTTGGAAGTCCTGAACAAAATTTTTGGAATCTTATAGAAAAATCTATTCTTTGTGACGTTGCTGTTGAAAGACAAGTAGAAATTACAGGTCCAGATGCCTATAAATTTATACAACTACTTACACCAAGAGATCTTTCTAAATTATCAGTTGGTCAATGCAAATATGTATTAATTGTAAATGATAAAGGTGGAATTATTAATGATCCAGTGCTTTTAAGACTAGCTGAAAATCATTTTTGGTTATCTCTGGCTGATAGTGATGTTATATTATGGGCTCAAGGAGTAGCTGTAAATTCAGGATTAAATGTCAATATTACTGAACCTGATGTATCTCCACTTCAATTACAGGGGCCTACTTCATCTAAAATAATGGCCAAATTATTTGGCGAAGATATTAAAGATCTTAAATATTATTGGTTTAAAGAATTTAATTTGGATGGAATTCCATTAATTGTTTCAAGAACTGGCTGGTCTAGTGAATTTGGATATGAGTTGTTTTTAAGAGATGGTTCCAAAGGTAATGAGCTTTATGAGAAAATAATGGAAGCAGGAAAAGAGCACGGCCTTCAACCAGGTCATACATCTTCAATTAGAAGAATTGAAGGTGGAATGTTGTCTTATCATGCAGATGCGGATATCGATACAAACCCTTTTGAATTAGGTTTAGATAGATTGGTTAATTTGGACAGTGAAATTGATTTTATTGGAAAAGAAGCTTTAAAAAAAATTAAAAAAGATGGAATTAAAAGGAAACAAGTTGGTTTAGAATTAGATTGCAAGCCTTTGGATGGGCCTAATACAACTTTCTGGCCAATTTATAAAAATAGTAAAAAAGTTGGTAAAGTCACTTCAGCTGTATACTCTCCAAGACTTAAAAAAAATATTGCTTTAGCAATAGTAGAAATTAATCATTCACAGATCGGAAATAATTTTAAAATTATTATCGCCAATCAAGAGATTAATTCTAAAATTATTGAAAAACCTTTTTACGACCCTAAGAAAAAAATAGCCTCATCTTAAGATTTTATATTATAACCTTTTCTTAAAAGAGTGGTTACAATTACTATACAAATAACCAAGAACAGAATCATTGAACTAACACTTATCCAAATATTAAAATCTGAAACACCATAGAATGCAAATCTTAAACCGTTTATTAAATAAACCACAGGATTAAAATAAGTTACAGTCTGCCAAAAAGGAGGTAGCATATCTAAAGAATATAAACTTCCACCTAAAAAAACCATGGGAGTAATAACTAAAGTTGGAATAACAGACAACTGTTCAAAATTAGAGCTCATTAAACCAATCAAAAAACCAAATAAAGCAAATGTAAATGCAACTAATATAAGTAAACAAATCATCAAAAAAGGTTTTTCAACATATACTTCTACAAAAAAAGTTGAGGTAAAAAAGATTACTACTCCAACGATTAAAGTTTTAGTTGCTCCTGCGCCTACAAAAGCTAAAACTGTTTCAAAAGTTGAAATCGGTGCAGCTAAAATTTCGTAAATTGTTCCATTAAATTTAGGAAAAAATATTCCAAAAGATGTATTACTTATCGATTGTGTTAGAAGAGTTAACATTAATAAACCAGGAACGATATAAGATCCATAACTAATACCATCTATATTTTCTACATAGCCACCTATAACCGAACCAAATACAATAAAATATAATGATGTGGACAAAACTGGAGACAACAAAGATTGTCCGAGTGTTCTCTTGAATCTATCCATTTCATGAAAATATATTGCTTTAAAACCTTGATAATTAAATTTCATTATCCTCTCTTACCAAGCTTACAAATACTTTTTCTAATGAATTTTGTTCTGTCTTTAAATCAGCAAGTTTTAATCCAGCATCTTTTATATCCTGCAGTAAATTTGTAATCCCAGTTTGTTTAGCTTTAACATTGTAACTATAATTTAAAGATTTTTCGTTACCTCCTAAAGTTAAATTATATTTTTGAAGTTTACTGGGTATTTCTATAATTTTGTCTTGTAGCTCTATTGTTAATTTTTTATTACCCATTTTTTTTAATAGTTCTTTAGTTTGATCTACTACTACGATTTCACCTTGATTTATAACACCTACTCGATCTGCTATAGCTTCCGCTTCCTCAATATAATGTGTTGTCAAAATAATCGTTACACCTGTGTCTCTTAGAGATTCTACCACTTTCCACATTTCTTGTCTTAATTCAACATCAACACCAGCAGTAGGTTCATCTAAAAATAATATGCTGGGTTCATGAGATAGAGCTTTTGCAATCAAGACTCTTCTTTTCATTCCTCCAGACAATTGACGAAGTCTAAAATCTTTTTTATCCAACAAACTAAGATCTTTCAAAATTTTTTTTATAAAATCTGGATTTGGTTTTTTTCCATAAAGTCCCCTTGAAAAAGATACATTATTAAATACTGTCTCGAATTGTTCTAAAGTTAATTCTTGAGGAACTAATCCAATTCTTGAACGAGTCTGCCTATAGTCATCAATAATATTGAAATTATCTACTGAAACTTTACCAGACGTTGGAGTAACTATTCCACAAATAATATTTATCAAAGTAGTTTTGCCTGCACCATTAGGACCTAACATTGCAAAAATTTCCCCTTTTTTGATATTTAGATTTACATTCTTCAAGGCTGTAAAACCATTATCGTAATTTTTGGAGAGGTTACTTATTACAATTTGATTATCTGACATTAAGTCAAATATATAACTATTAATTTTTTTAATACAATCGAGTAATACTAAAATCTTTTAACTTTAAAAACAATTACAGGTAAAAACGTTGCTACTACAAAAGATAAAAACAATAAAGATTGCGACACAAAGGGTGCAAATAGATCTTGTGGTATCAATATTCCAACTAACAAGCTTTTTGAAAAATCAGGTGCTGGAAATAATAAAAAACCACCAATTAAACCAATAATTATTGAGACATAAGCAGTCTTTTCATTAATATTTTTATTATAAAAACTATAAAAAACAGTCAAGACAAAAGCGCAACAAAATAAATCTGCTAATAAGAATAAATATAAAATATCAAATCCTTTAGATGCAACAATAAAAGAAATTAAAGATAAAAATAAAATTACATATTTAGAAAAATTTAAATAATTTGTTTTTTTTATTTAAATTGAGTGTAGCTTTACCATCAACTACGATTAAACTTGATATTGCATTTACTAATGTATCAACAGTTGAAATGGTAAGGGCTAAACCCAAGACAATTACTAATAATGATAAAAATTCTGTTTGTTCTTTGAGCAATAATGTAAAGAATCCAAGATCAGGTCTTGTTGTCGGGTCTATTGAAAAGGCAACCATTCCAGTAAATCCCATATAAAAAACTATTGGTATTATTATAAAGAATGAAATGATTAGACTATTTTTTAATGTTTGAAAATTTTTTGCAGCATAAACTCGTTGCCAATTTCCTTGGTGGAATAAATTAGTCGCCGCAACTGCAATAAAAAAAGTTAAACCAGCGGTATAATTAGGTATATATGAAGAGCTTAAAAGATGAGGGTTTTTTTCTTTTATAAATCCTAAAGAAAATTCAGATCCTGCAAAAGAAGTAATATAGAATATGGAAATTAATAAAAGTACTCCAATAACAGCCATCTGAATATTATCTGTAAATATTGAAGCTCTTAATCCTCCATATAACGTATAAGTTAATGTAGATAACAAAACAATTATAGCAGTAATCCATAGTTCGGTGCCAGAAATAAAGTTTATTAATACTGCTATTGCAGTAACTTCAGCGCACAAGAAAATAAACATATAAAAAATTGTCATTAATAAGATAAGTTTGAATAAACTTTTTCCAAATTTTTTTCTCATGAATTCAATTAAAGAAGATCCTTTAGAAAACTCCTTTCTTATTTTTTTTCCTAAATAAATCAAAAAAAACATTGGAAAGGCTGTACCTAGTGAATATCCTATGATAGCCCCTATTCCGCCCCATGTTGCCGCTGAGGCTGGGCCAAACAATATCCATGCACCTAAAGCTGAAGCAGTTAAACTTGTTGTTAAAGAAAATAATCCAATATTTCTGTTTGCGGTTAAATAGTTATTTAATCCTTGATATTTTTTTGAATTATATAAGCCTAAAAAAAACAAATATTAAACTTATAACAATTACTAATATTAATGATGTAGATTGACTTAAAAAGTATGTTTTATCCATTATTCTCCCTTTCTGAATTACCGGACAGGTTCTTAGGGTTTGATCTCAGTCTGTTAAGACACCCCTTTAAAATTATAATTATACTTTGTTATCCATAATTTCAACCATACATTTAGTTGCGTACTCTCTCCACTCTGATGAGTCTTTATTTTTAAGACTATTTAAATGATTTCTATTATTTTGAATGTCCTCTTTATGTTTGATTTTATCTTTTTCATCTAAATTAGACTCCATATTTGATAAATTCGTTTCCATAGCTTTTATCCAGCTATTTCCAAGCTCAACACACTTTTGATCATTCTTTTCATCACAAATTTGCTTAAAAAAATTGAAAATAACATCATCTGTCTTTACTGAATTACTCATTTTAAAGATGTTATTTTTTAAAACAGTTATTAACTAGGATTGCCATTAAAATCCACATCACGAAAACTTCACCATTTGTGAAAGAATAATCTGCCCCAGCAAAACCAGCTACAAAATTTATTGCATAAATTATAATTGTAGAAACAACTAAACTTACGATTAAATTAATTAAACCAGTAATATAATTCATAAATTTAACCTATATATATTTTAATCAAAATCAATTTAAAATTTAATGAGGGGCTCTAAATTTACTATGACAGGCTTTACAATTTGACCACATAAAATTTTGTAAGGTAGCTCTAACATCGTCACTAGAATCTATAACTTTAACTAGCTCGATCATGTCAGTAGAGGATTTTTTCATCAAACTGTTAAACTCATCTTTATTCTCCCATATAATTGGTAAAGCCCCCGTTTTAAAACCCTCTTTTGTATTATCTGGAAAATATTCAAGTAAAGTTAAGTAATTTTCACTCATTTCTTTCATTAAGCTTGAAGCCTTAACAAAATCGCCTTTACTGGCAAAAGTTTGAACTCTCTTAGCAGTACTGTAGTTTTTACTAAATAATGCTTTTCTACCTTTAATAATTTCTTCTACAGTTTGAGCGTTGGTGGAAAAAGGAAAGATTAAGGAAAAAATAATTATAAATATTTTTATTATTTTTATTTTTTGTACCATAAACTTTATATTGTCATGAATACTGAGAATTTTCCGTCAATAAGTTGATAAATAACATAAGGCTCATCCTTATCACCTGGCATACCTGGTGTGCCAATTGGCATTCCGGGCAATGCTATTCCATCAATATCAGGTTGCTCTTTTAATAATTTATTTATCGCTTCTAGCGGAACATGACCTTCAATAAAGTATTTGTCCATGATTGTAGTGTGACAAGACTGCATTTCTAACGGAATATTAAATTTTTGTTTAATTGTATGAAGACTTCCCATGTTTGTTTGTTTTACTTTGAATTTTTCTTTCTCTAAAAATAAAACATATCCATTACAACATCCACAAGAGGGAGTTTTAAAAACTTCGACAATCTGTTTATTGTTAATATTAGCCAAAGCATTTTTTTCATATGTTGCAAAATTAATAATATAAAAGAATGATATTGTTAATATCATTAAGACAGATAACCTAATTAAGTTATTTTTTAGTATCATGTTAAATAATAATTAATTACCAACACTTATATCAATAA
>JACWEI010000007.1 GCA_014653625.1 Pelagibacterales bacterium SAG-MED39 | reverse complement strand
TGATGATCAGGATTAGCTTCAACAATTGGTTTTCCATTATCTCCACATTTACCAACTTCAGGATTAATCGGTATCTCCCCCAAAAATTCCTTTTGAAATTCTTCTGCAGTTTTTTTAACACCACCTTCACCAAAAATTTTGTATTTTTTACCATCATCTCCAATAAAAAAACTCATATTGTCTACTAAGCCTAATATTTTTACCCCTAGTTTATCAAACATTTTGATACCTCTTTTTACATCTAAAAGAGCAACTTCTTGAGGAGTTGAAACTATTATTGCACCATCCATTTTAATTTCTTGTGAAAAAGTTAATTGTGTATCACCAGTTCCAGGAGGCATATCTACAATTATAAAATCTAAATCTTTCCAATTTACTTTTTGGGTGAAAGTTTTAATTGCACTAGTCACCATAGGTCCTCGCCAAATCATAGGAGTTTGTTGATCAGCTAAAAATCCAATGGACATACATTGAATTTCATATTTTATTATTGGTTCTAATTTTTGACCATCACTTTTTGGTTTTTCGTTTATATCAAACATTTTAGGAATTGATGGACCATAAATATCTGCATCCAATAATCCAATTTTACAGCCAACTTGTTTTAATGCTAAAGCAAGATTTGTAGCAAATGTGGATTTTCCAACACCACCTTTAGCGCTAGAAATAGCAATTGTAAATTTTGTACCTAAAATAGGATTTCTAGTAAATTTCTTTGGCTCTAGCTTTTTCTTCATTGCGTCACTAAGTTCTGGCTTTTTATCTGTCATCATTTCATCATTACTTGTTTTTTATAATAAAGACACTATATAGTTTGACATATGTCAGACGATTTTAAAGATAGAGGTGGAAGTCCTTGGGGAACACCCCCAGGTGGAGGAAGTGGCAATGGATCTGGCAGGGGGCCCACACCACCAGACATAGATAAAATTATTAGAGAATTTCAGGAAAAAATTAAAAAGTTTTTACCAGGTGGGAGTTCTTCAGGCGGTAAACAAGCTATCCTAGTATTGATAATTTTAGGTTTCGTGTGGCTAGCGAGTGGTCTCTACAGAGTTTTACCTGATGAACAAGGTGTAGTTTTAAGATTTGGAAAATTTATTAAAACAACTCAACCTGGATTAAATTATCACATACCTTTTCCAGTTGAGTCAGTTCTTACTCCAAAAGTAACAAAAGTTAATAGAATTGATATTGGATTCAGATCAGAGAGAGATAGTGGATTTTCTTCATCAGGAGGCGTTGCTGATGTTCCTCAAGAAAGCCTAATGTTAACAGGAGATGAAAATATTGTGAATATAGATTTTTCTGTTTTTTGGGTAATTAAAGATGCGGGAAATTTTTTATTTAAAATTCAAGATCCTGAAGGAACTGTTAAAGCAGCTGCAGAAACAGCAATGAGAGAAGTAATTGCCAGATCAGACATTCAACCAATCTTAACCGAGGGAAGATCTCTTATAGAAACTGACACACAAGATATTATTCAAGAAATATTAGATGAATACACGAGTGGTATTCAGATTACTCAAGTACAAACTCAAAAAGCTGACCCACCAGATCAAGTAATTGATGCATTTAGAGATGTTCAAGCGGCAAGAGCTGACATGGAGAGATCTAAAAATGAAGCTGAGGCATACTCCAATGATGTTATTCCTAGAGCTAGGGGTGAAGCTGCAAGAATATTACAAGCTGCAGAAGCTTATAAAAAAGAGGTTGTTGCAAAAGCTGAAGGTGAAGCAAGTAGATTTTTATCGATTTATAATGAATATAAAATGGCAAAAGAAGTAACTCAAGAGAGAATGTATTTAGAAACGATGGAAAAAGTTTTAGCAGATATTGATAAAGTAATAATTGAAAAAAACGCAGGGTCTGGAGTTGTTCCATATCTTCCACTGCCTGAATTAAGTAAAAAGAAAGCGACTAATTAAAATGAACATGGGAAAAGTTATAGCAGGAATAGTTGCTTTGCTTGTTGCAACAGCATATTTTTCAATCTTTATAGTAAAAGAGGTTAATCAAGCAATTGTTCTTCAGTTTGGTGATCCAAAAAGAATAATTTCAAAACCAGGTCTGAATTTTAAAATTCCATTTATTCAAAATGTTGTTTTCTTAGATAAAAGAATTTTAAACTTAGATACTCCACCAGAGGAGGTTATTGCATCAGACCAGAAAAGACTAATTGTAGATGCTTTTGCAAGATTTCAAATCGTAGATCCTTTAAAATTTTATATCTCTGTTGGTAATGAAAGAGTTGCAAGATCAAGATTAGCAACAATTATAAATTCAAGAATAAGAAACGTTTTAGGTCAACAAGAACTTCAAACACTTTTGTCAGAAGATAGAACCAAACAAATGGCTTTAATTCAAGAAGGCGTAAACAATGAAGCTGAAAATTTTGGAATAAAAATTAATGATGTAAGGATAAAAAGAGCAGATCTTCCCCAAGCAAACAGTGATGCAATTTTCAGAAGAATGCAAACTGAGAGGGAAAGAGAGGCAAAAGAATTTAGAGCAAGAGGGGCTGAAATGGCAGTAACAATAACTTCAACAGCAGATAAGGAAGTAACAGTAATATTAGCTGATGCTCAAAAAAAATCAGAGATTATGAAAGGTGAAGGAGATGGTAAAAGAAACAATATCTTTGCTGGTGCTTTTGGACAAGATCCAGAGTTTTTTGCATTTTATAGAGCAATGCAAGCTTACGAGAAAGCTTTAATAGGAGGGGAAACTTCTTTGATTTTATCTCCAGACAGTGAGTTCTTCAAATTCTTTGGAAATATAAAACCCAAATCTAATTAAAGTTTAAATGAAAGAATTGATCATAGCTTTTGGTCTTTTCTTCTTCATAGAGGGTGTTTTGTATGCCATATTTCCATCAAAAATGAAAAATATGCTTAAAAAATTAGAATTAGTAAAAGATAGTCATTTAAGGTCAGGTGGACTTATTTTTGCAGTTGTTGGTTTTATAATAATTTATTATGTAAAAAATTTATATGAGTAAAATTAAGACATCTTTAATAATAATAATATTTATATTTGGTTTTAACTTAAACTCTTTTTCTCAAAATATTCCTGCAACTTTTGCTGATCTAGCTGAAAAACTGATGCCATCTGTAGTTAATATTTCAACTACTCAGACTGTAGTTACAAATACGAATCCTTTTCCATTTCAGTTTCCTCCAGGCTCACCATTTGAAGATATGTTTAAAGAATTTGGAACCCCTCAAGAAAGGCAATCTACAGCACTTGGATCTGGATTTATAATTGATCAAAAGGGAATAGTTGTAACTAACAACCATGTTATCCAGGATGCAGAAGATATTATAGTAAGAGTTAATGGTGACAAAGAATTTAAAGCAAAAGTAATTGGATCAGATCCTCTTTCAGATATTGCAGTTTTACAGTTAGAAACAAAAGAAAAATTTATCCCAGTAAAATTTGGTGACTCAGACAAATCTAGAATTGGTGATTGGGTCATAGCAATCGGCAATCCATTTGGTCTGGGAGGAACAGTGACTTCGGGAATCATTTCAGCAAGAAATAGATCAATTGGATTAAGCAGATACGAAGATTATATTCAAACAGATGCTTCAATTAATTCAGGAAATTCTGGTGGACCTTTATTTGATATGAATGGAGATGTTATTGGAATCAATACCGCTATTCTAGGAAGAAGTGGTTCTATAGGAATTGGTTTTTCAATACCTTCAAACAGCGCAAAAATTGTAATTGATCAGTTGATAAAATTTGGAGAAACTAAAAGAGGGTGGCTTGGGGTTAGAATTCAAGATGTTACAAAAGAAATTGCAGAAGTTGAAAAATTAGATCAACCAAGAGGAGCGTTAGTTGCAAGTGTTGCTCAAAATAGTCCTTCAGAAAAAGCAGGTGTTAAAGCAGGAGATATAATTTTAGAATTTAATGGAGAAAAGATTCAAGAGATGAAACAACTACCAATAATAGTTGCAAGAACTGAAGTTGGAAAAAATGTAAAAGTAAAAATTTGGAGAGATAAAAAAGAAATTATAAAAACAATCAAGCTAGGTAGATTAGAAACATCGGAAGATTTTAAAGTAGCAGAAAAAAGTAAACCTTTAAAAGAATTGGGAATTGAAAATTTAAAAATTTCAGTAAGAGAAGTTACCAAAGAAGACATAAAGAATAGGAGACTACCAAACCAAACTACAGGATTGGTTATAACTAAAATTGAAAATGATAGTCCTTTAATTAATTCAATAGACGTAAATAGCATTATTTTAGAAGCTCAAAAGAAAAAAATTAAAACCGTTAATGATTTAAACCAAGCTGTGAGAAAAGTATTAAATAGTAATCAAAAAACTATATTACTAGTAATCTATAATAGCCAGAATCAAAGAAGATACATTGGTATCAAATTAGATTAAAATATGGATTTAAAATCCAAAATTATTTTAATTTATGGACCTACTGCTTCTGGCAAATCTGCATTTGCAATTAAACTTGCTAAAAAGATTGACGGTGAAATAATCAATGCTGATAGTATGCAGATTTATAGAGAACTCAAAGTTTTATCAGCCAGACCTTTTAAAAAAGATCTTCAAGGAATTAAGCACCATCTTTATGGCTTTCAAAGTGTAAAAAAAAATTTTTCTACTGGTGATTGGCTTAAACTAGTAAATAAAAAAATTATAGATTTAAAAAAAAGAAAAAAAACTCCTATATTAGTAGGTGGAACAGGATTATACTTTAAATCTATAACTCATGGTTTGGTAAATATTCCAAATATTCCAATAACATTTAGAAAAAAAATAAGATCTTTACATAAAAAAATTGGAAATAAAAATTTTTTTTCAAAGCTATTAAAACTCGATCCTTTAGTAAAAAATCGAATCAAATCTTCAGACTCCCAAAGATCTATAAGAGCTTATGAGGTCAAATTATTCACAGAAAGATCAATTTATGATTGGTTTAAAAAAACTAAATCGATTTATGACCAAAAAGATTTTTATAAAATTTATATTGATTTTCCAAGAAATGAGTTATTAGAAAGGATTAAATTAAGAGCTCAAGAAATGATTAAGAAAGGAGTTATTTTGGAGGTTCAAAAATTTGTTAAACTTAAAACCCACAAGGACAAAATTGCAAATAAAGCGATTGGAGTGATTGAAGTAAGTGAGTACCTTAATAAAAAAATTGGTATTAAAGAAGTTATTGACAAAATATCAATAAAGACAAGACAATACGCGAAAAGACAAAATACATGGGCTAGGGGCAACATGCATAATTGGAATAAAATGAGTCCAATTCAATTAAATAAATTCTTAAAAAAAATTTAGATATCTACTACTTAGCCTTGACCAATTAGTACAACTTAGACTAGATTGCATGAATGTCTAAATTATATTCTGGTGCTGAAATTGTTTTTAAATGTCTTGAAGATCAAGATGTTAATTTTATCTTTGGATATCCAGGTGGCGCGGTACTACCAATTTATGATGAGTTAAAAAATCACTCTACAATAAAACATATTTTAGTTAGACATGAACAAGGAGCAGGTCATGCTGCAGAAGGATATGCAAGATCCTCTGGTAAACCAGGTGTTGTTTTAGTTACCTCTGGACCTGGAGCAACAAATGTTGTGACAGCACTAACAGATGCTTATATGGATTCGGTTCCTTTAGTTTGTATTTCAGGACAAGTACCAACTCATTTAATTGGAACAGATGCTTTTCAAGAATGTGATACCACAGGAATAACTAGACCATGTACAAAACATAATTGGTTAGTAAAAGATATTAAAGATTTATCAAAAATTTTGCATGAGGCTTTTGAAGTTGCCACAACAGGAAGACCAGGCCCTGTTTTGGTGGATATTCCAAAAGATATTCAATTTGCAAAAACAAAATATTCAAAACCAAAACAGGCTATTAAAGCAAAAATAAAATTTCATAATCAATTTACTCAAAATGAAATAGACGAATTAATTAATTTAATTTCTAAAGCAAAAAAACCTGTAATTTATACTGGTGGTGGAGTTATCAACTCTGGACCAAAGGCTAGTGAAGCATTGAAAGAGTTTGTAAGATTAATTGGTTTTCCAATTACATCAACATTGCAAGGTCTTGGAGCATTTCCAGGTGATGATAATCAATTTATAGGTATGCTTGGAATGCATGGAACTTATGAAGCAAATAATGCAATGCACGATTGTGATTTACTTATTAATATTGGAGCAAGATTTGATGATAGGATAACCGGTAAGATAGATGAATTTTCTCCAAAATCAAAAAAAGTACATATTGATATTGATCCATCATCAATAAATAAAATTATTAAGGTAGACTTATCAATAGTTGGAGATGTTAATGAAGTTATAAGAGCAACTATCAAAAGAATTAATAAAAAACAAAATGGTTTAAAAGATTCTAATAAGCAAAAAATTTCAAAATGGTGGGAACAAATTCAGAAATGGAGAACAAAAGACTCGCTAGGTTTTATTAATAGTGATAAAACTATAAAACCTCAATATGCAGTCCAAAGATTATATGAGCTAACAAAAAACCAGGATACTTTTATTACAACTGAAGTGGGGCAACATCAAATGTGGGCAGCACAACACTATAAATTTAGTAGACCCAACAGATGGATGACATCTGGTGGATTGGGAACTATGGGTTATGGTCTTCCAGCTGCAGTTGGTGTTCAAATTGCACACCCAGATAAACTTGTTGTTGATATAGCGGGTGAAGCTTCTGTCCTAATGACAATGCAAGAAATGTCTACTGCGGTTCAGTACAATTTGCCAATTAAAATTTTTGTTTTGAATAATCAATATATGGGTATGGTTAGACAATGGCAGGAATTACTTCATGAAAAGAATTATTCAGAAAGTTACTCAGAAGCACTACCAGATTTTGTTAAACTAGCAGAAGCTTATGGATGCAAGGGTATTAAAGCTCAAAATCCAGATGAATTAGATGCTAAAATCACAGAAATGTTAGATCACAATGGTCCAGTTATATTTGATTGTCAGGTTGATCCTAATGAAAATTGTTTCCCAATGATACCATCAGGAAAACCACACAATCAGATGATTTTGGGACCTAATGATAAGGAAGAAAATAAGATTACAGGAAAAGGAAAAGCTCTAGTTTAATGGCAAACCCAAAATCAGCCTACAGTATACCTACAAAAAAAGGTAAATCAGATACTCATATAATTGTAGTGTGGGTCGACAATGAGTCAGGTGTATTAGCTCGAGTTGTAGGTTTGTTTTCTGGAAGGGGATATAACATAGAGTCTTTGGCAGTAGCTGAAGTTGATGCAACAAAGAATATCTCTAGAATTACCATTGTTACAACAGGAACCCCACAAGTAATTGATCAAATTAAATTACAATTAAAAAAATTAGTCCCAGTCCATAAAGTTGCTGATTTTAAAAGAGAGGATAAAAAAGTAATATTTAAAGAAATGGCTTTACTTAAAGTTGTGGGCAATAAGAAGAAAGTTGAAAAATGTATTAAAGCCTGTAAAATCTTCAATCCAGTTATACTAGATAAAACAAAACAATCTGTTGTAATTCAGATTACTGCTTTAAGAAGAGACATTGACAAAATGAGTAAAAAATTAAAATCTCTAGGTCTTGTAAGTACCTCAAGAACAGGGGCTATAGCAATGACAAGAGGTGCAGAAACTTTTAAATAAATAAATTGGGAGAAAAAAGATGAAAATGTTTTATGAAAAAGATACTGATGTAAATTTAATCAAAGATAGAAAGATTGCAATTTTTGGCTATGGCAGTCAAGGTCACGCACATGCACTCAATTTAAAAGACAGTGGTGTAAAAGAAGTCGTTGTCGCATTAAGAGAAGGCTCATCAAGTATAGCTAAAGCCAATTCAAAAGGCTTAAAAGTAATGAATCTATCAGATGCAGCTGAATGGGCAGATGTAGTGATGATCTTAACACCAGATGAATTACAAGCTGCAATTTATAAAAATCATATTGAACAAAGAGTAAAAGAAGGAACATCAATAGCTTTTGCGCACGGTCTGAATATTCATTATGATTTGATTAAAGCTAGAAAAGATTTAGATGTATTTATGGTTGCACCCAAAGGCCCTGGTCATCTTGTTAGAAGTGAATATGAAAAAGGTGGTGGAGTACCATGTTTATTTGCTGTGCATCAAAATGGATCTGGAAAAGCTAGGGATTTAGCAATGTCGTATGCGTCTGCTGTAGGAGGTGGAAGATCTGGAATAATTGAAACAACTTTTAAAGATGAAGTAGAAACAGATTTATTTGGTGAACAAACTGTACTTTGTGGCGGGTTAGTTGAATTAATTAAAAATGGATATGAAACTTTAACTGAAGCAGGTTATGAACCTGAAATGGCATATTTTGAAACTGTTCACGAAGTAAAATTAATTGTTGATTTAATTTATGAGGGCGGAATAGCAAATATGAATTATTCCATTTCAAATACTGCAGAATATGGAGAGTATCAATCTGGACCTAGAATAATAAATAAAGAAGAAACTAAAAAAAGAATGAAAGAAGTTTTAACCGACATACAATCAGGTAAGTTTACAAAAGATTGGATGGATGAGTGTAAAAATGGTCAAAAAAACTTTCTTGCAACTCGCGCTAAGCTAGCTGAACATCCAGTCGAAAAGGTTGGTGCAAATTTGAGAGCAATGATGCCATGGATTAGCAAGAAAAAATTGGTTGATAGCGATAAGAGTTAGCTTAAGCAGATAAATTATTATAAATATTTTGCAATTTCTAATATAGATTGTATTATAGTTTTTCCAAAAAATTTAGTTATGGCTGACAAAGATAAAGTATTTATATTTGATACCACGATGCGTGATGGTGAACAATCACCTGGAGCGTCAATGAGTATTGAAGAAAAAATTCAGATATCTAGAATATTTGACGAGCTAGGAATAGATATTGTTGAAGCAGGTTTTCCCATAGCTTCTCCTGGAGATTTTGAGTCAGTTAAAGCTATAAGTAAAATTTTAAAAAACTCTATACCCGCTGGATTATCAAGAGCAAATAAAAAAGATATTGATGCATGCCATGAGGCATTAAAATTTGCTGAAAGGTTTAGAATTCATACTTTTATTTCAACAAGTCCACTTCATATGAAGCACAAATTAAATAAAACCCCCGAACAAGTCTTAGATGCTATTAAAGAAAGTGTTACATATGCAAGAAAATTTACCGATGACGTTGAGTGGTCGTGTGAAGACGGAACAAGAACAGAAATGGACTTTATGTGTAAAATTGTAGAACTTGCAATTAGTTGTGGAGCTAAGACTATTAATATTCCTGATACTGTAGGCTATACAACGCCATCAGAATTTACAAAAATTATATCAACATTAAAGAATAAAGTTCCAAATATTGATAAAGCTATTTTATCTGTTCATTGTCATAACGATTTAGGTTTAGCTGTAGCGAATTCTCTAGCAGGAGTTTCAGCTGGAGCAAGACAAGTAGAGTGTACAATTAATGGAATTGGAGAAAGAGCTGGTAACGCAGCTTTAGAAGAAATCGTAATGGCAATTCGAACCAGAAATGATTTAATGCCTTATTCTACTGGTATTAAAACAGAACTTTTAAGTAAGGCTTCCAAGATAGTGTCCAATGCAACTTTTCCAGTACAGTTTAACAAAGCTATTGTTGGAAAAAACGCTTTTGCACACGAAGCAGGTATTCATCAAGATGGGATGCTTAAAAATAGAGAAACTTATGAAATAATGACTCCAGAAAGTGTAGGTGTTAAAAAAACATCTTTGGTAATGGGAAAACACTCTGGCAGACACGCATTCAAAGAAAAACTATCAGATCTTGGGTATGTAGATGTTACTGATGATGTAATACAGACAGCCTTTGGGAAATTTAAAATATTAGCTGACAAAAAAAAACATGTGTATGATGATGATATAGCAGCTTTAGTAGATGACAGTATGGTTTCAGAAAAAAATGTTATTAATTTAAAATCCTTAAAAGTTTTTGCAGGAACAGGTGAGCCCCAAAGAGCTGAAATGACACTAGATGTTTATGGAGAGGTTAAAAAAACATCCGAGACTGGCGATGGACCAGTTGATGCAATATTTAAATGTATTAAATTTTTATATCCTCATGATGTTAAGCTTTTGTTGTATCAAGTTCATGCTGTCACAGAAGGTACTGACGCTCAAGCAACAGTAAGTGTTCGAATTGAGGAAAATGGCAAAACAACAGTTGGACAAGCAGCAGATACAGATACATTAGTTGCATCAGCAAATGCGTATTTAAGCGCTTTAAATAAGATGATAATTAAAAGAAAAAAAACTGCTCCAGGAATAGAGCAAGAAAAAGAAAAAGTAAGAGGAATTTAGATGGGTATATTTGAAAAAATTAAAAAGGTTTGGAGCCAAGACATGGCAATTGATCTTGGGACTGCCAATACACTTGTCGTAGTAAAAGGCCAAGGTGTTGTGTTAAATGAACCATCAGTTGTTGCTATTGTTGATCAAGGGGGAAAAAAGCAAGTCTTAGCTGTGGGAGATGAGGCTAAAACGATGTTAGGTAGAACTCCTGGAAATATAAGCGCAATAAGACCACTAAGAGACGGAGTAATTGCAGATTTTATCGTAACTG
Organism: Pelagibacterales bacterium SAG-MED39; assembly: GCA_014653625.1. GTDB lineage: Bacteria > Pseudomonadota > Alphaproteobacteria > Pelagibacterales > Pelagibacteraceae > Pelagibacter. The sequence continues at coordinate 42,850 of JACWEI010000007.1, read as the reverse complement.
AGGAAATGATCAAACATTTCATTAAAAAAGTTCATAAAGGAAGTTCATTCGCTAATCCAAGAATTTTAATTTGTGTACCTACTGGCTCAACACCAGTGGAAAGAAAAGCTATTCAAGACAGTGCATTAGCAGCAGGAGCAAGAAGAGTTCAATTAATCGAAGAACCAATAGCTGCAGCTATTGGAGCTGGATTACCTATTTCAGAGGCAACTGGATCAATGGTAGTAGATATAGGAGGAGGAACAAGTGAAATAGCAGTGATGTCACTTGGTGGATTAGTTTATTCTAAATCTTTAAGAGTAGCTGGAGATGCTATGGATGCTGCATTGGTTAATTATATGCGAAAAGAATATAATTTAATGATAGGTGACAGCACAGCTGAGAAAATTAAAAAAGAAATTGGCACAGCTATACCAACAAATAACAATACATATGCTGTTAAAGGAAGAGATTTAAGATCTGGTACACCTAAAGAGGTAAATATAACAGAGGAAGATACCGCAGAAGGTTTGAATGATATTTTGAAACAAATGGTAAATGGAATTAAAGATGCATTAGAGAGTACACCCCCAGAGCTATCTGCAGATTTAGTAGATATGGGGTTAGTCTTAACAGGAGGCGGAGCATTGCTTAAAAACATAGATAAACGTTTTTCGAAAGAAACCGGTTTACCTGTTCATATCGCAGACGATCCATTATCCTGTGTTGCTATAGGAACTGGTAAAGCTTTAGACCAGGAACAAACATTCTCTACTATGTTGACAGAATACTAAGATAATGGCCTCTAGCAGAGACGATTTTATTATAGCAATTCGTTCTGCTTTTCTAAAAAAAAGTACCCAACAAAAATTCTCATTATTAACTTTGGTATTTTTGTCTATATTTATAATTCTATTATCAAGCTTAAATTTTAAAGTAATTAAGTACTTAAAAATTGGTATAAATGAGATTGTTTACCGATCCTCATTTCTTGTTTCGTTACCAGAAAATTTTTTAAAGGATACTTTTATTGGTATAAGCGATTACACTACATTTTTTAACGATTATAAAAAAAATAAAGTTGAGTTAAACAAACTAAAGTCAAATAATGTCTCAAGCGAAATCATTGAATTTGAAAATAAAGAATTAAAAGAATTAATTAATGATTATATATCTAGTTCAAATAAAATATTAGCTAAAATTATCGTAGATCACGACAGTCCATTTTTAAAAAGTATAATTATTAACAAGGGAAGCAAAGATAGTATTAAGATAGGAACTAATATATACGATCAATCTTACTTAGTAGGTAGAGTGATAGAGGTAAATTATAAAACTGCTAGAGTATTATTATTGTCTGATTTGAACTCAAATGTTCCAGTAACAATCTCACCTGAAAATATACAAGCAATTATAACAGGTACTGGCGGCAATCATGGTCAAATTAAATATATGAAAGACGGTTTTTCTGATAATTTAACAAATCAGAGTATAATTTATACTTCTGGCACAGGGGCAATTTTCAAAAGTGGAATACCTATTGGTAAGCTAAAAGTTAAAGAAAATGAACTAACAAAAAGATTTGAAGTTGAATTTTATAGTGATTTTTCTCAACTTAAATATGTTTTTGCTGAAATAATTGTCAAAACTTCAATTGAAAGTTCTTCAGAAAAAGATGCAAATATAGAAACACCAACCCCTTTTAATAGTAAATTAAAAATCTTGGAAGATGAATTAAAGATTGTTGAAGATACTAAATTAAAATTTAAGGAAGAAAATGAAAATTTAAAAAAAGAAATAAATATTTTGAATAGTGAAATTTTAAATTCCAAAAAAGAATTATCTTCTCAAAAAAAAACTATTGATCAATTTAATATTGACAAGGATGAGCTTAAATTCCTAAAGTTAAATTTAAAATATGGACATAAATGTAGAAAATCTTTTTTTAATAGTAAAGGCTTTTTGGTGGATTCCCCAGAATATAAAAATTGTGTGTTAACCAAAGGAAGAATAATCAATGGCTAGCTTAAGTTCAAAAAATTCCTTTTCTAAATTTTATTCCTGGTTACCAATTTTTATTTTATTTATTTCCGTTTTAAATGAGTTTGATTTTAATTATTTAGGCCTTGATTATTTTTCTTTTAATTTCCCATTCATTTTAATATTTTTTTTTAGTTTAAAAGAGTTTAAACATTTTGATTATTTACTAGTTTTTATTGCAGGATTGATTAATGATACTGTTGTTGGTTTACCACTAGGGATTAGCAGTTTATCTTATTGTTTGATATGTGCTGCAACATCCTACTTAAGGAATATAACTATACGACCACATCTTATTAAAGATTGGTTTTATTTTTTATTGATTATTAGTCTAATTAATTCATTAAACTACTCAGTATTAAACTTATTTTTTTCTTACAATCTCAATTTAATTAATTATTTAATAAATAATTTTTTTACTTTTTTATTTTATCTTTTTTTCGTAAATATTTTTAACCTCTATCTAAAAGGTTTGAATGATTAATTCCTCAAGTGATAACGTAAAAAAACTTAATTCGATTAATAGAAGAATGTTTATAACTGGTTCTTTAAAATTTTTTGTTATGATAGGTTTAGTAAGTAGATTATTTTTTTTACAAGTTAAAGAAAATAAAAAATATTTGACATTGTCTGACAAAAATAGAATTAGAGAATGGAAGCTTGCCCCAGTAAGAGGAGAGTTTCATGATTATTTTGGTAACGTTATAGCAGGAAATTTTGAGGCATATCAACTTCACATTATTCCGGAACAAGTAGAGGATTTTCGTTATGTGATATATAGATTAAAAGACTTACTAGAATTATCTGACAAGGATTTTAAGAAAGTATTAAAAAAAAAGAATGAAATTAAACCATGGGAGACTTTAATAGTTTCAGATAATTTAAGCTGGAAAAAATTTTCAAAAATTAATAATCATTTATATGATTTAAATGGAGTTAAACCTGTTATATCTATTTCAAGAAGCTATCCTTTTAAAGAAAAGTTCACTCATGTTTTAGGTTATGTCAGCCAAGCTAATGAAGACGATATTGAGAATAATGAAATAATAAAGAAGAGATTTGTTCCAGGTCTTAAAATTGGAAAAGCAGGTTTAGAAAAATCTTATGAGGATGAGATCATAGGCATTAATGACATTGAAAGATATGAAGTAAATGCCTATGGGAGAAGAATAAGCCAATTAGAATTTCAAAAAGGAGAACAAGGAAAAACACAAAGATTAACTATAGATACTGAAGTGCAGAAGTTAGCTAATGAGTTATTAAAAGACAAAGCAGGATCAATTTGTGTAATGGATATTTATACAGGCTCAATAATTGCTATGCATTCTTCACCTTCATTTGATCCAAATTTATTTGTTTTTGGAATTAGTAAAGATGAGTGGCAATTAATTAGAAATAACCCGATGAAGCCACTAGTAAACAAAACTTTACAAGGTAATTATTCTCCAGGATCAACAATAAAACCCATAGTAGCTTTATCCGCATTAGAAAATGGAATAATAAATACAAATTTTACAGTTAAATGCACAGGTAAAACTGAAATGTATGGTCAAACCTATCATTGTTGGAAAAAAAAAGGCCATGGTTTTGTAAGCCTTAGAAATGCTATGAAACAATCATGTGATACCTATTTTTATGAAATAGCAAGAAAACTTGGAGTAGATAAGCTTAGTGAGACTGCTAAAAAATTTGGTTTAGGAAAAAAAGTTTTTGGAGATTTATTTGATATAGAAAAAAATGGCTTGATACCCAATACTCAATGGAAAAAAAATGTTTTAGGAAAAGGTTGGTTGTTAGGTGAAACTATGATTACTGGTATTGGACAAGGGTATATTCAAACAACACCAATTCAATTATGTTTAATGACCGCTCAAATAGCTAACGGAGGTTATAAAATTTATCCAAAAATTACTACTGATAATGAAATCAAAGATGAGCCATTAGATAAATTTTCTCCACTATATAAAAATTCAAAAAATATCAAAATTGTCCAAGATGCAATGTTTGGTTCAACAAATGAAGTGATGGGAACTTCTTATCGATCGAGAATAGATGATCCTAAATATCAATTTGCAGGAAAAACTGGAACTGCTCAAGTTAAAAGAATTACTGAGCGAGACAGAGAATTAGATTTAAAGACATTTGAAATACCATACGAAGAACGGGACCATGCTATGTATGTAGCTTTTGGACCATATAAAAATCCACGTTACGCTTTAAGCGTTTTAGTAGAACATGGTGGCAATGGAAGTACTACAGCAGCACCTATGGCAAAAGAATTGTTTAAAAAAATTATAGATCGACATTCATTAAGACAATCAATTAACAACAAAAAATATTTGGAGATTTAAATGTATCAACACAATAGATTTAATAATAATAGTTTTAATTTTATCCAAAAATTTAAAAATTTTGATTATATTTTGTTAATTTGTATTTTACTATTAGGTTTTATCAGTCTTGCTACTATGTACTCAACTGATGGAGGTAAAATTTTATTTCATACTAAAAGTCATTTTGTAAAATTAATTATATTTACTATTATGATGCTAATTTTTTCATTTATAAATATAAAGTTTTGGTTTTTAATTGGATATATTTTTTATATAATAGTAATTGGACTTTTAATTTGGACTTATTTATTTGGAATACAATCATCTGGTTCTCAAAGATGGATGGACTTGTATTTTATAAATTTACAACCTTCAGAATTAATGAAGATTTGTATAATTATGTGTCTTGCTAAATATTTCCACAGAATGAAATTAGAAAATGTAAATTCTATTTATACTATTTTAACTTCTTTAATTATCATTTTATTACCAATGGGATTAGTAATTGTACAACCAGATCTAGGCACTTCTTTATTAATAGCGATCAGTGGAATTGCTGTTTTATGGTTTGCTGGGATTAATCATAAATATTTTATTTACACAATGCTTGGTTTTTTAATTTCATTACCTTTTATCATTTCTTTTTTAAAGCCTTATCAAAAGTTAAGAGTTTTAACTTTTTTAAATCCAGATAGAGATCCTCTAGGTGCAGGTTATCAAATTATTCAATCCAAAATAGCTGTTGGTTCAGGAGGAATTTTTGGAAAAGGGTTCTTAAAAGGAACCCAAAGCTATTTGGAGTTTTTACCCGAAAAACACACCGACTTTATTTTTACTCTTTATTCAGAGGAATTTGGATTTATTGGATCCGCCATTCTTCTTTTGATTTATGCAATTATAATATATCGAATACTTATAATTGGCGCCTCTTCCAGAAGTTATTTTGCTAAATTATTTTGCTATAGTTTTGGGGCCGCAATTTTTGTTTATATAACTATTAATATGAGTATGGTCTTGGGCTTGTTACCAATTGTTGGATCACCATTACCAATAATGTCTTATGGTGGTTCTTCAATGCTAGCAACAATGATTGGTTTTGGTATTGTAATGAGCGCCAGAGTTCACAATCAACAATCCATTGCTTAAGTATAATTTGTCGCTTAAATTATTTTAGGGATTAATTGTATATATAATCATGAATAATATTAAAGTTGGAATAGTTGGAGCTGGAATTCAAGGAATTTCAAACGCCCTGTTTCTTCAAAAAAAAGGGTTTGAAGTAACAATTTTCGATAGAGATCAGCCTGGTAGTCCCGCAGCTTCTTATGGAAATGCTGGTCATTTTTCTCCTTATGCATCATTGGCTTTGAATAGAAGTGATGTATTAGCAGATGTACCTTCTATGTTGTTAAGTTCAACTGGACCCTTAGCGCTTAAATGGAACTATGTACCAAAGATGATACCTTGGTTTTTAAAATTTATCTCTAACACTTCAAAAAAAAGGATGATGCATACTGCAAAAAATATGCATCAAATTTTAGATTTAGCTTTACCTGCATATGATGAATTATTTGATGAAATTAATTTAGACGGGTTGGTTGAAAATAATGGAATTCTTTATATTTGGAATGACCAAGATTTAAAAAGTAGAGAATTAGAGATTAAGGTCAGAGATGAATTAGGTGTAAAACAACAATTGGTGAATAAAAGTGAAATACATGATTTAGAACCAAATATAAAACCTTTTTATCATGCTGGAGTTTATTATCCATATGCAAGACATGCGAGAAACCCAAAAAAAATTTTGTTAAAATTATTTGATCTTTTTTTAAAAAAAGGAGGAATATTTAATAAAATGAATATTAATGATATTAAATTTGAGGAGGAAAAACCAACTTTTATTACTGATAATCATAAGTATATTTATGATAAAGTGGTAATTGCGTGTGGAGCTTTTTCAAAAAAATTAACAGATAATCTTGGTGAAAAAATACCATTAGACACAGAACGAGGCTATCATGTTCATTTTAAAGGTTGTGATCACTTATTGAAAAGGCCAGTAATTTTTTCAAATAGAGGCTTTGGAATTACACCAATGGAGCAAGGATTAAGAGTCGTTGGTACAGTTGAATTTGGAGGTCTAGAAAATCCTGTTTCAAAATCAAGAATTAAAAATTTAATTAATAATGCAAAATATATGCTGGGTGATTTACCAGAACATCAAGATGAATGGCTAGGTTTTAGACCAACATTGCCAGATTTTTTACCGGTAATGGGACCCTCAAAAAATTATAAAAATGTATTCTACTGTTTTGGCCATCATCATTTAGGATGGACTTTAGGACCAATTTCTGGAAAGATTGTCTCTGGAATGATAGCTAGAGAAAATACTAATTTAAACTTGGAACCTTATAGCTCAATAAGATTTAGTTAATTCATGCAAAATACCAAGGCATATATAATGTTGATATGTGCGACTTTATTTTGGGCTGGCAATTTTATGATAGGCAAATATGCCTTTTTCAATGATATACCACCAATGTCTTTAGTTTTTTTTAGATGGTTACTTGTTTGGTTAATATTATTACCTTTTACTTTTAGAGAAATACTTAAATTTAAAAGTGTTATTTTAAAAAATTTACCATTGCTTTTTTTTTTAGCTTTAACAAGTGTTGGTCTATTTAATTCATTTACTTATTTATCCTTGGTTCATACTCAAGTAATTAACGCATCTTTATTTAATACTGCAATACCGGCAATAATAATTTTATTATGTTTTTTATTTAAAATTGAGAGAACAAATAAATTTCAAATTTTAGGCCTTATAATTTCTGTTTTTGGGATTTTATCTATTATAACTAAACTTGATTTAAATATTTTATTTTCTTTAAATTTTAATAAGGGAGATCTTATAATGATTGGAGGAGTGATTTCTTGGGGACTATATTCTTCCTTCTTAAAGAAAAAAAATTTTACCTTACCTCTTTTAACCCTTGTACATATTTTATGCACACTTGGTTTGATTTTTATAATTCCTCAATTTCTTTATGAATTTTCTCAAGGGGAGACGATCAAATTTAATATAGAGTTAGTATACATTTTAATTTTTTTGGCTTTATTTCCGAGTATTGGCTCTTATTATTGTTGGGCTGGAGCAGTTTCAATAATTGGCCCAAATAGGTCAGGAATATTTTTATCTTTGATACCTTTATTTAGCACTATTATGGCAATATCATTTTTTGATGAACAATTTAAATTTTTTCACTTGATTGGAGCTGTATTAATTATATTAGGTTTATTTTTATCAAATAAAGAAATTAGAAATGATTAAAGTTGCAATATTAGATGATTATCAAAATGTTTCTGAACAGTTTGTTGATTTAAAAAAATTATCTGGAAAATACGAATTTAAAATTTTTAGCAAACCTTTTGTAGATGAAACTGAGACTATAGATCAATTAACAGATTTTGAAGCACTTTTAATAATGCGGGAGAGAACTCCTATAACTAAAAACATAATAGAAAATCTTAGTAAATTGAAATTTATCATAACTAGTGGTTCAAGGAATAATTCTGTAGATTTAGAGGCTGCTGAAAAAAAGAAAATTATTGTATGTGGAACAGACATTCTTATTCACCCAACACCAGAACTTACTTGGGCCTTAATATTAGGATTAGCAAGAAATTTAAAAGAAGAAATAGATAATATGTATCAAGGTTACTGGCAAACCACTATTGGTATTGATCTAAAAGGAAAAGTTCTTGGCTTGATAGGACTGGGCAGAGTTGGTTCACAAGTTGCTAAAATTGGAAAAGCTTTTGGGATGCAAATTATGGCATGGAGCGAAAACCTTAGTTTAGATAAATGCAAAGAACTTGATGTTCTTCCTTGTAGTAAAGATGATCTTTTAAAGAATTCAGATTTTTTATCTATTCATGTTCAAGGAGGTGAAAGATATAAAAATTGCATTACATTAAAAGAATTTGATAAAATGAAAAAGAGCTCTTATCTAATCAATACCTCAAGAGGGCCAATAATAGATGAAGACGATCTAATTTTAGCTTTAACAACGAATGAAATAGCTGGGGCAGGCCTTGATGTTTACCAGAAAGAACCTTTACCAGAAAATAATAAATTAAGATTTTTACCTAATGCTCTTTTAACACCTCATATTGGATATGTAACAGCAGAAAATTACAATATTTTCTACAATCAAATGATTGAAGCTTTAGAGTCTTGTGTTAAAGGAAACCCAATAAGATTAATTAAAAAATGATAAGATATTTAAAATATCTTTATTACTTATTTTATAGGCCAAAAATTTTTTTCCCTAAAAAAAGCTATTCTTTACTTGGTGAAGATATTTTTCTAAATGAATATTTTAAAAAACAAAAAAAAGGTTTTTATATAGATGTTGGCTGCTATCACCCTTTATCTGGTAATAATACTTATCTTTTATATAAAAAAGGATGGAATGGAATTAATTTTGATATTAGTCAATTTACTATTGAACTTTTTGATTTCTTTAGAAAAAAAGACAAAAATATTTGGTGTGGAATATCCAGTAAAAAAGGATTGAAAAAGATATATTATAGAAAAAAAATTAATATGCTGAATACCCTAGATAAGAATATTGCAAAAATTCATTTTAAGAACGGATTTAACACAGGAATAGTAGCAGTAAATACTCTCAATTATTTTTTGAAAAAATTTTATAAATTAAAAATAATCATTGATCTTTTAAAAATTGATGTTGAAGGAGAGGAATTAAATGTTCTTAAATCATTAAATTTTAAAGTATATAAACCAAAAATAATTTCAATTGAGATTCATAACCAAAACTTAATCTATAAAAATGATCTTACATATTTTAAAACAAATAAAGTTTATAAATTTTTGATTAATAAAAATTATAAGTTAATTTGGAAAAATAAGTATTCTTTTATTTTCAAAAGAAAAAATTCTTAATCTAAGTCATGACCTATTTACCCATTGTAAATCACAAAGATTATTTTGCAAAAATTGGAGACGATCATAAATTCCCAATTAATAAATTTGGAGAACTTGCAAATTATTTAAAAGAAAAAAAAATAGTTAAAGAATTTCACATTCCTTATCCTTGCTCAGATGAAACTTTAAAAAAAGCTCATTCAGAAAATTATATAAAGAATATTAAAAATAAAACTTTAGATGCAAATGGAATTAAAAAAATTGGTTTTCCATTGGTTGATAGTGTTGTTAAAAGATCTTTAGTTGCAACAGGTGGAACAGTACTAGCCTCAAAACTTGCAATCGATAATGGTCTTGCTTGTAATACAGCTGGAGGAAGTCATCATGCAAATTATTATGAAGGAGCTGGATATTGTGTATTTAATGATGTTGCTGTAGCTGCTCACTATCTATTAGATCGAAGTTTAGTAGAAAAAATATTAATAATTGATTTAGATGTCCATCAAGGGAATGGTAATTCAGATATATTTAAAGATAACAGAAACGTATTTACTTTTAGCATGCATTCAAAATCTAATTATCCTGCAAAAAAATCAATAAGTGATCTGGATGTTGAACTTGAAGACAATATGGAGGATACACAATATATTAATCTTCTTAAATTGCACTTAACTCAATTAAATAAAGAAAACTTTGATTATGTTTTTTATATAGCAGGGGTTGATATTCATTTTAATGATCGTTTGGGTAAATTAAAAGTTACAGATGAAGGAATTAGACAAAGAGACGATATTGTTACTGAAAACTTTTTTTCAAAAGAAATTCCTCTATGTGGTGTTTTGGGAGGAGGATACAATAAAGATTTCAATAAACTAGTTGAATTACACGCTTCTTTACACCAATCTTGTGCTAAATTAATAGTTTAATGACTAAAAAAAATCCAAATCTTACAGCAGAACAAAAATTAGTAATGTTTGAAGATGGAACAGAACCTCCAGGCACTAGTGATCTTAATAGTGAAAAACGTGAAGGTACATATCATTGTGCTAATTGTGAAATAAAATTGTTTAGCTCCAAAGCTAAATATGAAAGTGGTTCAGGTTGGCCATCTTTTTATAAGTCACTACCCGATGTATTTGAAACAAAAACAGATCATTTGTTAGGTTATGCTAGAACTGAATATCATTGCAAAAATTGTAATGCTCATCATGGACATATTTTTGAAGATGGACCAGAGCCAACCGGTAAAAGATATTGTAATAATGGAGTTTGTTTAGTTTTTAAAGAAGAGGCGTAACAAGTATGAGCAAAATAAAGATCGTTTTTTATTTAGTCGTAGTCTTTATTGTATACAAGGGCTTCGTAGCAATTAAGAATTTTGAAATTGGTGTTGATAAAAGAGTAGCACAAATAGAAGAACTAGCAGAAATTGAAAAAGAAGGTGAGGTAATTGGGCTGATGATGTATCTAGGTGACCCACCGGATTTAAAAGAACATTTATTTACTGAAAGTAGATCTAAATGTTTAGAGCTTAAACAAATAGCCGAAGAAAGTTCTTATGCATACTATAAATGTGCACTAGTCAACGCTGTTCTTAAAGGTGGAAAAATTGTGAGCATTATCGAAGAAATTGAGGTTATCGATTGATAATCAAATATATTACTTTCCTAACTGGGATAATCTGGTCATACTCTATTATAAAAACACAATCTGTATTTGATAAAAAAGCTGGGTTAATTTTTAAATTATTTATATCGAAAGTATCTTGGTTAACATTGATTGCAGCTTGTTATTTTGGATATAAAAATTTTTCAATTCAATCTACAATAATTGGGATAGCTTCTGGTGTAATACTGGTCCACATAGGTTTTTATTTTTTAAGGAAATTATTAGTTTCAAAATTTAGTGAAAAAAAACTTTCATTATTCAAAGTTTTTCTTGAGTACTCTTTGATAGCTTGGGTTGTCTATTATATTTTCTTTTAGTCAAAATTTACCACTTTTCGTTGATAAAATGATCAAACTGCGAGGTTAAAAAAGTTGATTATTTGTCTAAATTTTATAAACCTATTTCATGAAAAAAATTTTTTCAGTAGCATTATTCTTGATAATTTCGACAGTTTCTTCAGCAAATGAACTGTCAAATAAAATTTCAGAATATGTTGCTGGTTGGATACCTGGAGAAGGTATTACAGAAGCATCAGTTGAGTTGAGAGATAATAATGAGGGAAGCGGAGATTATCAATTTAGTATTTTAGGTGTGCGGGATGTGATCAGTAAAGACACCTCAAATTTATTTTCTCAATTTAGTATTCATACGCAAGAAATAAATGATGATAAAAGATTTGTTGGAAATTTGGGTTTAGGATATCGATTTTTAAATCCTGATGAATCTTTTATGTTTGGATCAAATGTATTTTATGACACAGACATTCAAGAAGGTCATAAAAGAATTGGTTATGGCTTAGAGGTAAAAGCTGCAATAGTTGATTTTAGTTTTAACCAATATTTAAAAGCTACCAATCAAAAAGTTATATCTGGTACTAAAGAGCAAATTCTAAGCGGAAATGATTACAACATCAGTTCACAAGTTCCATATATACCGTGGTCTACTTTTAATCTACGAGGTTACAGATACGAAAATGAAAAAGCTTCCAATGATCAAAAGGGTTACATATATTCTTTAGAAAATATGCTAAATCCGTCATTACAATTTAATATTGAATTAGATAATTCAAGCATCAGTGGTGTTAAAGATGAATACAACTATGAATTTGTCTTTATTTATCCACCTCAAGAAAAAGAATACAGTCTTTCTAAGAAAGCAATATCAGATGTTGCTTTTGAAAAGAAAAATATGCAAGCAGCTTTAAAAGATAAAGTACGAAGAAATAACAATCTTACAGTTGAAATACAAGGGAGTGTAATTTTTACATCTAAATAATATGAAGATAATTAAAAATTTTGCATTAATCTTAGCACTATTAATTTCAACTATAAACAGTTCTATGGCAGAATTAGTAAAAGCTGAAGCAACAACTTTTAAAAATACTGTTCATGCAATGCAATTATGTGAGTCGGGTAGTAGCCTAACTAATTGTGTTAACCCAACAACAATTGGAAACAGCACTGCAGGTAAAACTATGGATTTAAGTGTAAGAGGTTCTGCACATTCATTTGGTAATGCTGGCTTAATACCACCAGGTATAACATATACTCACGGACAAGTAATATTAAGTAGAACTTTTACTATTTCTGGAACAGTAGTAACCAGTGCTGCTACATGCAAGACTGGTGGAACTGCTGGAACTAAAGCTGCCGGTGGTGCAACAAATAATGCTGCAGAAGCAGCACAAGTCTTAATGGTGCCAAACAGCGAAGATATGACCACTTCTATGAATAGCACATCTGCTATAGTTGATGGAACAGATGCTGATCCAGCAAATGTAGAAGCAGCACATGATTTTGTAAAATTTAGATGGGTATTATCTAAACCCTTAACTGTTAAACCAGGTCAAATTCCAACAATGACAATGACCTTTGATTTATCAGAAGCTTTAGAATTTAATGATGGTGGTAGTGGTAATGGTGCATGTGATGGAAATGATTTTTTTCCAGGCGCTCCTGTTATTACAAATACGTTTGAGTAATCTTTAAAAATTTATTTTAATAAATCTTGTAATTTGTTTTCTTTTTCTAGTGCTCTTACTTCGTCGTAACCACCAATGTGTTCATCATCAAAAAATATTTGTGGGATCGTTCTTTTTCCTTTAGCTTTTTTAATCATTTCATCCATTGCACCCTCAACATTTGCAATGTTAATTTCATTATAGGATGCATTGTTTCTCGATAATAATCTTTTTGCTGCTTCACAATAATTGCACATTGGACCAGTGTAAATTGTAATATTTTTCATAAGTTAAAGATAATCACCTTTCTTAATTTTACTAGTTATTTGTTTTCGAGAGTATTCAAACTTTTTTCTATGTTTTATACTTTTTTGATTAACTCTTTTTCTCCACAATCTAAAAGAAGAAGGTTTTAAGGATCTTCTCATAATCTTAATTACGTCAGATTCTTTGTAACCAGTTTTTTTCTCAATTTCTTCAAATGTGATACGGTCTGCCCAGGCAGCCCAGATGACCCAATCTGGACTTTCTATATTTGGCTCAGGATTTTTAACCCTCGTAATAGGAGTGTGACCTTTTTTTTTCATTAATCCTTTATATTTGAAAAAAATCGATAATGCATTTTTTTTTAGATCTGCTATATTGATTTGGATAGTCCTTCTTAGCCATCTTTAGCTCCCGGTTTTTAAGGACTATCTTTTTTTATGCTCCCCTTAGATTATTTTCTTTTTTTACAGATTATAATTTTTCTTTTTATTACACCCGGTACTCCTAGAATTGTCATCATCTCATATTCGATGAATTACGGAGTTCAAAAATGTATTTGGACTGCATTAGGAGATATTACCGCAAACTTAATTCAAGCTACTTTAGTTATATTTTTTTTAGGTAGTTTTTTTTCAGATAACCCAAATTTTTTAAGTATATTAAAATGGATAGGTGTAATTTATTTACTTTATTTAGCTTATGATGTTTACAAAACTGCACCAAAGAATATTAATTCAGATGTAATATTTTCAAAAAGTTTTTTTTCTTTTTTTAAAGATGGTTTTTTAGTTGCTGGAACAAGTCCAAAGGCTTGGCTGTTCTTTCCATTGATATTCCCACAGTTTATAGACTTTAATTTAAATTATGTTGTTCAGTTTTTTATTTTAATAACAACTTATGTAGTTTTAGATTTTTTATCTTTGATTGGTTACGCTTTACTTGCACAAAAACTTATTACTTGGATAAAAACAAATCCAAAAACAATTAATACAATCTCAGCGAGTGTTTTAGTTATAATTGCTGTAATAATTATCATTTCACAACAGTATTAAAAAACTTGATGCACCTTTTGTCTCTTGCAAAATAACTGTTTTCTTTATTTAATTGGCTATTAATTAATTAATAAACAAGGGAAGTAAAATGAAAATAAATAAAATAATCTTAAGTTTTATTTCTGCAATAGCATTATTATTATCTACTTCAGTAACATCTTTTGCAAAAGTTGTTGGTGATAAGATAATTTTAGGTTCTGCTATTTCATTAACAGGTAAATACTCTTCAAATGGTGTTCATACTCAAAACGGTTACAACATGGCCGTTGACAGAATTAACAGCATGGGCGGAGTTAAAGTTGGTGGAAAAACTTATAAGTTTGAAATCATTTATTATGATGATGAATCAAACCCAAAAAGAGCAGCGCAACTTGCAGAAAGATTAATCTCACAAGATGGTGTTGAGTTTATGCTTGGCCCATACAGTTCTGGATTAACAAAAGCAATCGCTCCAGTAACAGAAAAATACGGTGTACCAATGGTAGAAGCTAATGGTGCATCTAGATCATTATTTACAAAAGGATATAAATATTTATTTGCAGTGCTTGCACCAGCAAACTTATATCTCGATGTAGCTATTGATTTAGCTGTTGAAAAGAACGGTGGAAAACCTGTAAAAATAGCACAAGCTTTTGAACAAGATGCTTTCTCACAAGACGTGAGATTAGGTATTTTAGAAGCTGCTGAAAGAACAGGATCAAAAATCATTATTGATGACAAGTTACCAAAAGAACTAAATGATATGGCTGCAACTTTAGCTAAAGTTAAAGCTGTAAAACCAGATGTTCTTGTAGTTTCAGGTCATACAAAAGGTGCATTAACTGCAATCAGACAAATAGCTGAGATGAAAGTTGATGTTCCAATGTTAGCAATGACTCACTGTGATGCTGCGAAATTATCAAAGCAACATGGTAAAAACTCTGAGTATGCATTATGTGCATCTCAATGGCATAAAACTCTATCTTACAAAGATAAGTTCTTTGGAAATGGAATGAAATATGCTGCTGACTTTGAAAAAGAGTTCAAATATGACCCGCCATATCAAGCGGCTGAGTCATCTGCAGCTTTATTAGTTTTTAAAGATGCATTCGAAAGAGCAAATTCTTTTGATAAGAAAAAAGTAAGAGATGCTCTAGCAGCTACTAATATGCAAACTTTTTATGGAAACATAAAATTTGCACCTGGTGGTCAAAATGTTGACAAGCCAATGGTATTATTCCAAGTTATGTGTAATGCTGATGGAAGTAAGTGTGAAAATAAAGTTGTAGCTCCAACTAAATGGGCTTCAGCTAAATTGATCCACCCAATTCCAAGCTGGTCAAAAAGATAATATCTAATATTTGAAATGCCCCCTAGTTCTAGGGGGCATTTTTTTTATAACAGTATCTAAATTATGGATTTTTTAATATTCCAAGTTCCAATGTTAACTCTACAAGCAACGCTTGATGGAATTCTATTAGGAATATTATTTGCATTAATTGCTTACGGTATGGCTCTTCAATGGGGAGTAATGAATATTATCAATATTGCTCAAGGAGATTTAGTTATTTTAGGGGGGTACATTGCTTACTTTATGTATCTGTGGGGAATTCACCCAGCATGGGGAGTAATTGTTTCTCCTTTTATTATGTATTTTGTCGGAGTTGGAATTTACAAATTAGTTATTAATAAAGTAGTTGATAGAGATTTATTTATCTCAATTTTAGCAACTTTTGGAATAAGTATTTTATTTATGCAATTAATGAACTTTGCATTTGGTGCTGATGTTGTTCTTGCAAACTCTGGCTATGGAACAACAATGTTATTTGATAACTCCGTAACATTGCCAAATTCTAAAATATTTTCAGCATTCATTAGTATTGTTTTTGCAATAGGTTTAGTTGTTTATATGAAAAAATCTAAACTTGGCAGAGCAATTAGAGCTACAGCTCAAAATGCGCGTGCAGCAAAGATTTTAGGTGTTGATACAGAAAAAGTTTATGCTGCTACATTTGGTATTAATGCTGCTTTGTGCGGTGTAGCGGGTGCATTAATTTCTATTACTTTTACAATACATCCTTACATGGGTTTACCTTATACAATTAGATCTTTTATGATTGTGATTGTCGCGGGATTAGGAAATCTTCCTGGTGTAGCAATGTCAGGAATGGGACTAGGAGTTTTTGAAGAATTTGCTGATTATATTTTAGGTACAGAATTTAGAATTGGTTCAGTATTTTTATTACTAGTTTTGATTTTAGTTTATAGAAGATTTAAATTATCAAGAAAAAGAGAGTATTTAAAATAATGAATAAGAATATTATTTTATATGCAGCATTGCTAATTTTTGGATTAGCTGCGCCATTTATATTTCCAGCTTTTAAAGTTCAACTATCAATACTATGTGTTTTAATTGTTTTAGCTCTTACTTGGAATATTCAAGGTGGGGAAATGGGTTACAACACCTTTGGAAATATACTATTTTATGGACTTGGAATGTACCTTTGTGCATCAGTTCAAGTGGGAATGTTTTTTCCACTAGCTGAATGGACTGAAAGTGGTGGTGAGAAAACATTTGTACATACTCCAACTCAATTTTTTCAAGGAATGGCTATGGGTCTTGTTGTTGCTGCAGTAATCCCAACAATTGTTGCTGGATTAATTGGTTACTCAATTTTAGGATTAAGAGGCCATTACTTTGCAATTTGCACTTTAGGTTTAGGAGTTGCAGCTGGTGAGATTTCAGGTGGTATAGAAATTATAGGAGCTGGACAAGGTTTTACAACTCCACCTTTCCCAGATGTAGGAAGCTTAGAAGCAAGAGGTGAATTCTTTTACTTCTTGAGTTTCATGGCAGTTGTTTTGACTTTTATTACAGTCAAATCAATTTATTCAACAAGATTTAAATTAATACTAAATGCAATAAGAGATAATGAAGACAAAGCTGAAGCGATGGGAATTCAAACAATGAAATATAAAATTATTGGTTGGATGATATCTGCTTTCTTTTGTGGATTAGCTGGAGGAATTATGGGTGGTCTAGTTGGTTATATAGACTCAACTGATGTTGCATTTGATGGAAGAGAGATGGGAGTGTTCATGGTCTTGATGGCTATCTTAGGTGGAAAAGGAACTTTATGGGGACCTGTTATTGGAGCAACTGTATTTCATATCTTCAAAGAAGGTTTTTGGACATTCTTCTTAGGTTGGCAATACGTTGCACTAGGAGTTCTTATAGTTGTAATTGTGATTTATTTCCCAGAAGGAATAATGGGATGGTTAAGAGAGAAATACCCAGAGAGATTTGGGGAAGTAGTTGATGAAGCAGATCGAAAAGCCCAGGTAGAGTTAAAATGAGTATTTTAGAAGTTAGTAATGTCAGTAAATCATTTGGTGGTGTAAAAGCCAATGTTGATATTTCAATGAAAGTTGAGAAAGGAAAAATTGTTGGTCTAATAGGACCAAATGGTTCAGGTAAAACAACTTTATTTAATTCTATTGTCGGCACTTATCCAATCGATAATGGGTCAATTAAATTTAATGAGAAAGAAGTATCAGAATTACCTGTTCCAGTAATAGCAAAACTTGGTTTATTAAGAACATTTCAACAAACTAGAATTTATGGCAAATTAAATTGTGTAGAGAATATGCTAATTAGTCATAAAGGAAGTGACGCAAGTTTATTCACAATTTTTTCGAAAATCCCAAAAGACTTAACAGAAAAGGCAGAAAATTTATTAAATTTTGTTGGATTATATCAAAAAAGAAACTTAAGAGCTGGCGATTTATCTTTTGGACAACAAAAATTATTAGAATTAGCAATGGCACTTATGAATGAACCTGAGATGTTGCTATTAGATGAACCAACTGCTGGTATCAATCCTACTTTAATAAATGGAATTATAGATAGATTAATTAAGGTGAATCAAGATTTTGGTATTACACTTTTAGTTATCGAACATAATATGAAAGTAATTATGCAGTTAGCTGAAGATATTTTTTGCTTAGCACATGGCAAGATGCTTGCAAATGGATCACCAGATGAAATCAAAAATGATAAGCGTGTTATCGATGCTTATTTGGGAGCACAATAATGTCAAATCAATATGAAGTTTTGGGCAAAGCTCCTGTAGCTGAAGATTTAAAGAACCTATCTCCTAATGATGTTCATTTAACAATAAAGAATCTCAATGCTGGTTATGGTAAAATGGAAATACTTCATAATTTTGAACTTTTTGTAAGTAAAGCACAATCACTTTGTTTAATAGGTCCTAATGGAGCAGGAAAATCCACAATACTCCATTCAATTTATGGATTTACAAATATTTTTTCTGGAAAAATAGAAATAGATGGAAAAGAAATTACAAATCTTTCTCCTGCTGAGAAACTTAAATCAGTTGGAATAGCTTATATTCTTCAGGATAATTCAGTTTTTCCAGATATGACAGTAGAAGAAAATTTATTAATGGGTGGTTTTATTAAAGATAAAACTGAAGAGTCTTATGAAGAAGCAGAAAAAATTCTTCAAAAATATGAAAGATTAGGAAATAGAAGAAATCAACCAGCAAAAGTATTATCTGGGGGAGAAAGAAGATTGTTAGAAATTTCTAGAGCATTAGTGATGAAGCCATCAGTTTTATTAGTTGATGAACCATCTATTGGGCTAGAGCCCAGATATATAGATATGGTGTTTGAAATTTTAAGAGATCTTCAGCAAAATGAAAAAAAAACAATTATTCTAGTCGAACAAAATGCTAAAAAAGGTCTTGAGTTTGCAGATATTGGTTATGTTTTGGTCTCTGGACAAACTGCTATAGCTGGTAAAGGGGACGATTTATTAAATAACCCTGATGTTGGCAGATTATTTCTTGGTGGTTAATGATCAATACTAAGTATTTTTTAAAAGGCTTTTTTTGTATCAAAGATCTTAACAGTCCTGCAGTTGCATTAGCAGCAAGTTTTATAGCAATTGGTGCTTTATTTAAAAACATTGGTCTTAACATTCAAGAGAGTGTTTTTTCAACATTTTTAACTTATGCTTTGCCTGGCTCATTAATAATGGCAGAGTCATTAATGGTTGGCGCCTCTTTATTAAATATTTTTTTGGCAGTTTGGCTGGTTAATGCAAGACTTTATCCAATGACTGTATCGCTTTTTCCATTGCTAATGCACAAGAGTCAGCCAAAATTAAAATATTATTTAGCATGTCATTTTATTGCAGTTTCTGCATGGCTAATAATGAAAGAAAATTATAAATCTGTAAAAAGAAAATATCGTCTAGATTATTGGATTGGTGTAGGTGCAGCCAATCTTTCAGTTGCAATATCTGCTACCGCATTTGGTTTTTTCATAGCAGACTATCTTAACAAAGATATGATGGTAGGATTAGCAATAGTAAATCCAATTTACTTTTTATGTGTAATGGTCAACGCAATGAAAAGTATTCAAATGATTCTAGCTGTCATTTTAGGATCTATATTTGGTATTCTATTTTATTTTATATCACCTGATTGGTGTATTCTATTTGGTGGATTTACTGCGGGGACGTTAGCGTTTTACATGGGTGAATTAAATGTCAATTAATATAGTTTTAGCAATATTGGCAACATCTTCAGCTACTTACATATCAAGGTTTTTTGGGGTAATAACATCTAATAAAGTAAAAGAGACATCAAAAATATTCAGGTGGTTTAATTGTCTTGCTTACTCGACCTTATCAGCACTACTTGCGAGAATAATTATCTTTCCAGTTGGTGCATTATCTGAAGTAAGCTATTTAATTAGGTTAACAGTAGTATTATTTTGCTTATTTATATTTTTTATATCTAAAAGAAATTTTGTTTATCCAACAGTAATTTCTGCTATTATGATGACATTACTGAGTGAATATCTATAATGGAAAAAATTGCTGGTTTAACAATTTCAGAACATAATAATTCAAAGAGAATTTATAATATTGAAATTGAAGATCAAATTATAGAAAAATTATTATTTTCATTTAATAAATTTGATTTGACTGCTTTAGAACTCAAACCATTTTCTCGTTTTACAATTGCTAAAAATTTAGATGATATAACAGAATTAAAACTTGGTGAATTGATCAATTCTATATTAAGAAATAGAAGTACAGGTTGTTTTATAATATCACCAAAAAATATGAGCCTAAAACTTGATGATATTTTTTTGGTTAAATTATCTACTGCCATCGCTCATATTATTGGTAAACCAAATCATGATTCTATGGCAGGAAAATATTATGCTAGGTTTCATATAAAACACGAGGATAAAAGTGACTCCTACTTGAGAAAAGCTTATACAAATATGGATCTTCACACCGATGGAACCTATGTTAAAGATACCACAGATTGGTTATTAATGACAAAGATTGAAGAAAAAAATGCTGAAGGGGGAGAAACTGCAATGTTACATTTAGATGATTGGGAATACTGTGAGGAGTTATTCAATGATCCTATTGGAAAGCAAAATTTTGTTTGGGGATCGCCAAAAAGTAAGAATATTGATTACAAAGTTGAACATCCAATATTTTCTAAAGATAAAGAGGGGAAGCCTCAAATTTCATATATTGATCAATTTCCAGAACCAAAAAATATGGAACAAGGGAATTTTTTACAAAAACTATCGGACTCTCTTGAAGAAAGTAAAAATAAAGTGATAACAAAACTTCCTGTAGGATCAATAATTGTTGCTAACAATTATTTTTGGCTTCATGGAAGAAAACCATTTAAAGAAAATCAAAATCTAAGTAGAGAACTGTTAAGAATCAGAGGTTATTTCTTTAATTAAAGCATACAATTTCAATTAGAATTTCGCTTATTTTGTTTCAATATGTGTTGTATTTTTACAACAAATCTTATTTATTTCGACAATTAAATCATTGATTTATGCTACTTAAGTTGTTTTAACTGTGTTAAAGTGTAGAAGGGTAAAAAAACTAAATATTAATATAAGGGATTTAAAATGAAAAGAATATTTATTGCATTATTGTTTCTTACTGGAACAATAACAAATTCTTTTGCAGAAGTAGGTGCTAAAATTGGTATCACAGCAGCATTAGGATATTTTGAAACAAGCGCGAAAGAAAAAGAAGACTCAGAAACATCTGTAGCTAGAGAAGCTGAAGGATTAGGAGCTTTTGGAGCAATATTTTTAGAAAAAGAACTTACTGATAGCGTATCAGTTGGTATTGAATATACTCCTACTGCGTTTGAAACAGAAGAGAACACACATTTACAGACTGACCAAAAAGGTAAATCTTCAGGAGCAGCTGCAACTCAAACACAGAAAGCTCAAGTTGACTTTACTGATTTAATGACAATTTACGCAATGGCAAGACCAGGAAATATTGATGGTCTTTACCTTAAAGCAGGTTACGTGCAAGTTGATGTTGAAACAAATGAAACATTAGGAACTGGATCTACATACCCTAATTCTGACATGGACGGATTTACTGTTGGTGTAGGTATTGATAGAGATTTACCTAACGGAGCTTTTGTTAGAGCAGAAGGTAGTTACATGCAATTAGGTGGAATTACAGTTACATCTACAAACAATACAGCTAACAGTGTAACAACTGACGATGTTGACGGTTACCTTGTCAAAGTGTCAGTTGGAAAAGCATTCTAGTTTAAAACTAGTATTTAATATTTAGTAAAAAGCCCTTAACAATGTTAAGGGCTTTTTTTTGTCTAAAATTTAATTATTAATATTGTTTGATAATATGAAAATAGGATTCATTGGAACTGGAAGAATAGCTTCCTCAATAATTACAGGCATATGTAAGTCTTCAATTAAATATGAACAAATAATTATTTCATCTAGAAGTAGATTAATTTCAAGTAAACTTAAAAAGAAGTTTAAGAAAATTTCTATTGAAAAACAAAATCAAAAAATCATTGATAATTGCAACTGGATTTTTTTATGTATTACACCTTTGGTTGGTGAAAAAATAATAAAAAATTTAAGATTTAAACCTAATCAGACAATAATAAGTTTAATCTCAACTATAACATTGTCCAGACTAAAAAAAATGATTAAAGTCAAAGCAAGTATTGTAAGAGCAATTCCTCTCCCACCTATTTCCCTTAAAAAAGGTCCTGTACCAATTTACCCTCCCAACAAGCAAGTAAAATCTTTTTTTAATAAAATTGGGTCTTCAATTGAGATAAAAAACGAAAAGCTATCTACAAACTTTTGGGCGATATCAGGAATGATGGCTTCTTATTATGATATGTTGAGAGTGATGAGTAACTGGTTAATAAAAAAAGGTATTAAAAAGAATGATGCGCAGAAATATATAACATCGTTATTTTTAGCACTATCAGAAGATGCAGTTGCAAATTCTAAAAAAGAATTGAAATATTTAGTTAAAGATTCCCAAACTCCAAAAGGGCTTAATGAGCAAGGCCTTAATCAAATGTCAAAAAAAGGTGTTTATAAGAATATTATAAAGACTCTTAATAGTATTCACAAAAGACTAAATAAATGATAAATAAAATAAGGTTATGAAATATATCTTACTAGGAATGGCAATAGCATGGGCTATGTATATTGCAGACAAATATATCTTATAAATTTACATTAATAAAAATCTAAACACTATCTTTGCTGTTGGCTCTTAAATTTCCCATTTTTAATTACCTGTTCTAAAAATGATCCTTTTATTTTTCCATCTTTAGAAAACTCTACATTAGTTACACCCTCATAATTTATTTTTTTACCTTTAATAATTAAATCTAAACCTTTTTTTAATTCACCTGGATAAATCTTAGTTCCAGGAGAATTAGCAACATCTAAAATGTTTTTTACAATTGATTCACTACTTGTTGAATTTCCAGATTGCATTGCTAACACAATTAATGCCGCCGCATCATAAGACTCACCAATATATGGACCAGAATTTATGCCATTTTTGTTAATTAAATCAGCAAAAATTCTTGCACCTTTTTTTTTTGATCCAGACAATATCCCAAAAGACTCATTTAACTTTTCACTAAATTCATCAGTTAAACTATTATCAATCATACCGTCAAAAAAAATGAATTTGTTGAAAGTTCCTGAGTCAAGTGATGCTTGAATTATTTCTTTTCCACCCCTATCTGGGTAACTAATAATAGCTAAAGCATCTCCTCCAGATGTTGCCAGTTTTGCTACCTCAGATGAATAATCTTTTTTGCCACTCACATGAGGACTATTCTTAGTTACCTTAATATTATAAGCTTCTAAAGCAGCTTTGAATGCTTTTGATAAGTTCTCTTCATAGCTATTGTCAACATAGGTAATTGCTAAACTTTTTATATTTTTGTCTTTTGTAAAATCTGCTAAGATTTGTGCACTTCTAATATCTGAGGGTGAAGTTCGAAAAAAAAAACCACTATCAACCAAATCTTTTAAAGAAGGCGATGTTGACGAGGGTGATACCATAATTATTTTATTTGGAATTGTAACTTCAGTTGCAATAGCCTGAGCAATATTGGGACAACTAGCACCTATAACTGCAACTACATTTTGTGAAACAATATTATTAGCTGCTTTAATTGCTGAAGAAGTATCTATGCAAGTAGAGTCTATTCTAATTGAGGAAATAGTCTTACCGCTTAATAACAAGTCCGACTCTGACGCTTCTATAAAGGCAAGTTCAGCTGATTTCGCCATAGCAGGAGTAAAAGAACTTATAGGACCAGTAAAACCTAAAATTATACCTACTTTTATTTCTGCAAAAACATTTGATACACATATAGATGTAAATATAATTATCGAAATTAATATTTTTTTTAAATTTTTGTTCATTGACTTATAAGGAATTTTTAAGAATTTAAATTAAATCTAATCAAAGATATTTTCAATAAACAAATTATTTTATTTTATTAAGTAAAATTACAGAGCTTATTACGATCATACCTCCCAAAACAAACAAAAAAGAAGGTATTTCTCCAAAGATAATATAACTTAGAAAAATACCAAATATTGGAAATAGAGAATAAAAAGGAAAAATTTTACCTACAGTATAAAATTTATAAAGATAAAACATTAATAGATGAGCACATAGAGAGACAATAATAGCTTGGTAAAATATTAACATCCACGATTCTGTCTCAATCGATTTTATATTTATCAAAGTATTACCTTCTATTAAATAAGAAATCATAATCAAAATTATAAATCCAAAAAGACCTGTGCATGCATTTATCATACTAGTATCTAATTCTTTCAACAATCTTGAATAAACTTGAGCAAGACCAAAAAAAAGTGCCATTAAACTAGCAAAAAATAAACCAATAAAATTGTTTGCTAGCTTAGGGTCAAAAAAGATTATTAAAATACCCAAGAAAGATGTGAAGATTAATATCCATTTATTTTTTGAAATATTTTCCTTCAGTATGAAGGAACTAGCCAGTATTCCAAAAGGTATTGCTAACTGTGAACCGAGTATTATGGGTGATATTATAGTTGAGTAATATAAAGACAAGTTCATAAATACATAGACCATTACACCCATCGATACGGAAAAAAATATAAGTGAATTTAAATATTTTTTGGGAGGAATTCTAAATCTCCAAAATGGTATCAATATCAGCAATACTAAACCCATTCTTAAAGATGCCATTAGAATAGGAGGAACAGAATTATTTAAAGCTAGTTTTGCTACCGGAAATGCACTGCCATGAGCTACCATAATAAAAATTAAAATTAATAAATGTTTTATTGGCAAAATTTATCCCATTGTAAATGGGTCGGTCATCGGCTTATCAGATGAATTGTACCATGTGGTTTTTATTCTTGTATATTCCTTGATAGACTCAATACCAGCTTCTTTACCGTAACCACTATCTTTTATTCCACCGAAAGGGGCCATGGGTGAAATTAATCTATAAGTATTTATAAAAACTATTCCAGCCCTTATAGCCTTAGATACCCTTAAACCTCGAGCAAAATTTGAGGTATAAACTCCAGAGGAAAGTCCATATCTGTTATCATTCATCTTATCTATTGCCTCTTCCTCCTTTTCAAATTTCATAACTGATAATATTGGACCAAATAACTCATTTTCCGCAACAGGGAGGTTGTGATTTTCACATTCAATTATTGTTGCCGGGAAATAATAACCTTTATTTGAAACAGAGGATCTTTTTCCACCACATCTAATTTTTCCACCTTGTTCAATCGTATCCTTAATATTTTTTTCTATATTTTCTAACTGTTTAAAACTATTTAAAGGTCCCATCTGTGTTTCATTATCCATAGGGGCACCTAATTTAATTTTTTTAGCTTTAGTAATTAATTTTTCAAGAAATTCATCATAAATTTTAGACTGAAGATAAAGTCTTGAACCTGCAATACAACTCTGACCACTAGCACCAAATATTCCTGCAGTAATTCCATTTAAAGCATTTTCTTGATCAGCATCATCAAATACTACGACAGGACTTTTTCCTCCAAGCTCCAAACTTACTTGAGATAAATTTTCAGCAGAATTTTTTACAATATGTTTTGCAGTTTCTGGACCCCCTGTAAAAGCAATTCTTTCTATAAGATCATGGGTAGTTAGCGCCTTACCACACGGTTCACCAAGTCCAGTAATTATATTAATTACCCCTTTTGGTATTCCAGCTTTTTCAATTAATTTTGCAAACTCTAATAATGTGACAGGTGCAAGTTCTGATGCTTTTATCACAACGGTATTACCCATAGCAAGAGCAGGTGCAAGTTTAACAGCGGTTAAAAGCATTTGAGAATTCCAAGGAATAATTGCTGCTACAACACCTATAGGAATTCTTGTTGTTATAACTTGCATATCAGGTTTATCTATTGGGACAACAGTACCTTCAACTTTATCAGCTAGACCCGCGAAGTAATCATAATATTCAGCAATATAATTTGCTTGTGTTTTTGTTTCTCTATAAATTTTTCCAGTATCAATAGTTTCTATTTTTCCAAGATGTTCAGCGTTTTTTCTTAGTTGATCAGCAATTAATCTTAAATATTTTGCCCTATCTCTTGGATGAAGTTTAGACCAATTATTTTCAAAAGCTTTTTGAGCTGATTGAACAGCTTTATCCACATCATCTTCATTAGCCTCAGGAACGGTTGCCCAAACTTCATTATTTTCTGGATTTAAAGTTTCAATTTTTTTCCCTGAAGACGAATCTACCCATTCACCATCAATATACATCTTAAAATTTTCAATTTTTGACATTTAATTATTAATAAATTTTTTAATATTCATATTAACATCAT
This sequence comes from Pelagibacterales bacterium SAG-MED39, assembly GCA_014653625.1. Classification (GTDB taxonomy): domain Bacteria; phylum Pseudomonadota; class Alphaproteobacteria; order Pelagibacterales; family Pelagibacteraceae; genus Pelagibacter. Next base: position 16,366 of record JACWEI010000007.1, on the reverse strand, counting down.
CTACACATTCTATACTACAGAGATGTTTTCCATTTTTAATTTCAATATAAGTAGAATTAACAAGATCTTTAGCCAATTCTTTAGACATTGCTGGTGTCGAACCAATATCGTCAGAACCAGTCATTACTAAAGTTTTTCTATCTATTTTTTTGATAGCTTCAAAATCATCATAATGATTGGCAAATAATTCATAAGCTTTAAGAAAGTTTTTATGATCTTTTGGTTTTTTATTTAAAATATTCATGAACAAATCATAAGTTTTTGGATTATCATTAAGATATTTATCACTAAACCACCTTTTTAAAGCTTGTTTGGATATTGGTTTATTTAATTTAGCTTGATCATACCTATCTAATACAAGAGATCTTTCTTTATGTGATCTTTTATAAGTTGTTCCAATTAATATAAGTTTATCAACTTTATTTTGAAAATGAGAGGAAAAATTTAAAGCAATTAAGGAGCCCAAAGAAAAACCTACAAGATTTATTTTTTCTATTTTTAAATGATCTAAAAGTCCAAGAAGTTGATCAGAAAAATCTTTAAGACTTAGTTTTTCTTCACTGTATGGAGTTTTTCCGTGGCCTAATAGATCATAAGTCAAAATTGAAAATTTATTTAAGTAATCTACTTGCTTGTCCCACATTTGATGATCCAGACCTACTCCATGGATAAACGCAATAGGTATTGAGTCTTTTTTATTAAAAAAATAATAATTTTGATTTGGATCAAAATTTTGAGACATGAAATTATTTAGGATCTAATCCCATTTCTTTCATGTCTTGATATCGATCTCCAGTTCTAGCATGAGCCCTACCACTTGATGCTCCACCTATTGCAATTACAATCTCATTATCAAAGGGAGCATCATGAATAGTAAACTCATGAGTCAAATAATATGGTCTTAAACCAGAGTCTGTTTTGTGCATCATTGGAATCGATATCTTAGACCCAGCAGGACTTCTTGTATTTGTAAAACTCAAATAAGAGGTACCTCCAACTGCATCTCTAAATTTATTTCCAAATCTTAAAGTATGGATGAAAGCTGAGGCATGTTCTATTTCACCATTCAAACCCACAGTTCCTGCTTTACCATAAGCTAAAATTTTTTCTGGTGATCCTATTTCTTTTATTAATTCTGGAACTAAAATATCACCAAGTTTTGGAGCTAAATCTAAAATGATTGGTTTTAAATCCTCTACAAATCCTTTATCTGCCCAAGGATTTTTAAATACAGCAGCCACTGAAACTAATAAGACTGGTTCTTTAGCTTTTTTTCCACCCTCAATGAAAGTTTTATCAACAAACTTTGTAAACTTTCTAAGTTCTAAATCCATTAACTTGCTTTTTCTATATTAGAAGAATCTAAATTAATTTTTGGAATTACCTCGTCATTAAATAACTTGATGCTTCTCATACAAGCTTTATGATCTATACCAGGGAAGTTAGACCAAACTTGTAGATTTTGTAAATTTAATTCAGATTTTAATTCATTAATCTTATTGACAACATATTCAGGAGTACCAAACAATAAATTTCTTTTATGGAGAAAATCATAGTTTAGTAAGTCCAATTTATGTTTTGTCTCAGGAAGTTCTTCACCAGGATCCATATGATTTCCTAAGCCTCTCCAATGACAAACCCATTTCATATAATTAATGATGTGTTCACCGGCCATTTTTTCTGCTTCTTCCATAGTTTCAGCAACAAACATATCTCTTACTAAAGATATACCTTCTCCTAATGGAACATCTCTATTTTCAGCCTCTGATTTTGCATCTCTATAGATCTCAAATCTTTTCCTCAAAGCTTTAACAGTTGGTATCCACATAATTGTACTTAAACCATTTTGTGCAGCCCACTCAATTGACCTAGCACCGTCTACAACTTGCCAAATAGGAGGATGTGGTGATTGTTTTGGTTTTGGAACAATACTTATTTTTTTTATTTCATTTGTTTTTGTATCTAAAAACTTTTCACTTGGCGGACTCATATCATGTTGCCAAACAAAGTTTGGTGATGGATAAGTATAAAATTCACCTTTGTGACTAAAAAACTCCTCTGTCCACGCTTTTTTCATGATTGTTAAAGACTCTTCAAATAGTCTGAAATTTTTAGCTTGGTCTTTAAGATCAGCTTCTTTATTCATATTTATTGCTTCTCTTCCATAAATCCCTCGACCAATACCCACATCAACTCTGCCACCTGATAATTGGTCTAGTAAAGCTATGTCTTCTGCTAATCTTATTGGATTATGAAATGTTATGACATTACAGGCTTGTCCAATTCTTATTTGTTTAGTTCTAGCTGCTGCATCAACACCCATCATCAAAGGATTTGTACAAGACTCCATCCCTTCATGATTAAAATGATGCTCAGTATACCAAATTGAATCCCAATTATTTTCATCACAAAAAGTTGTGATCTCTTTAGTTTCATCAAGCAATTGATTATATGGCTTATGACTCCAATTCGTGGTGTTGCAAAAATATCCAAATTTCATTCGAACCTCCTTAAATAATTAAATCTAAGACGATTGATCCCACTTTCGTATTTTGTAAATATCGACGAGTTATGTATCGCTCAATTAAGACTGTAATTTAACTAGACTATTTAATCAATATATATTTAATCAACAATTAAATGAAACTAACTAAAATAGAACCAAAATTTATTGAAAAACACAACCCAAGGATAGGGTTAATTACCTTAGCAAGTGACTTTACGATTGAAAAAGATTTTAACAGTATAATTAACGGTAAAGATATAGATCTATATTGTAATAGGATTCAAAGTTATAATCCCTTAACAAATGAAACATTAAAAAAAATGGCAAATGATATTCCTGAGGTTGTAAAGAATATTTTACCTGATCAAAAAATTGATTGTATTGCCTATGGATGTACTTCAGGAACAATTGCTGCAGGATATTCATCTATTTACGAAAAAGTTAATTTAACAAAACCAAATACAAAAGTTACAACACCAATTACATCTGCAATTAACGCATTAAAAGCAATTAAGATAAATAAATTGTCAATATTCACACCATATACAAATGAAATAAATCAATCAGTAATTAATTATTTTAAAAAAGAAAATATAGATATCACTGAACTCTCTTATTTTGATATAGCCTCAGATTTAGATATAGGAAAAGTTAATCCAGACCATTTATTTGATGTTCTAAGCAAAATAGACTTGTTAAATAGTGATGCATTGTTTGTTTCTTGCACTGCGTTACCAGTATTAACAATAATTAAAGATTTAGAAAAAAAAATAGGAAAAATTGTCTTATCAAGTAATCAAACTTTAATTTGGGACACACTCAAACAGGTAGATTTTAAAAGTAAAGTTGAAGGCTACGGTGAATTATTCAGTAATTAGATTATGAATTTTACTAGTGAAGAATACAAATCAAGATTAAAAAAAGTTCAAGTCTCAATGCAAGAAAAAGGTATTGAACTTTTAATCTCACAAGATCCATCTAATATGAATTATTTAACTGGCTATGATGCTTGGTCATTTTATTATGCTCAATGTGTAATAGTACATGTTAATGCTGATGAACCAATTTGTTTTGTTAGAAATCAAGATGCTGGAGGGGCTTATATTAAAACTTATTTAAAAGATGAAAATATAGTTAAGTATCATGAGAAATATATCCATACATGGCCGTTACACCCTTACGATGCTTTAGTAGATCTTATTAAAGAAAGAAAGTGGGACAAACTCTCAGTAGGACTAGAAATGGATAGTCATTATTTCACTGCTTATTGTTATGAGAAAATAAAAAAAGGTTTACCAAATGCAAAAATTTTAGATTGTGAAAGATTAGTCAATTGGGTGAGAGTTGTTAAATCAGATAATGAAATAAAGTTTATGAAAGCAGCAGCTCAAATTACTGAATTAGGAATGAAAAAAGCTTTTGATGCAATTAGTCCTGGAGTAAGACAGTGCGATGCAGTTTCAGAAATTTATACTACATTAATAAAAGGGACACCTAAATTTGGTGGAGATTATTCATCCATAGTGCCAATGATACCAACAGGGAAAGGTACATCAGCTTCTCATTTAACGTGGTCAGAAGATAAATTTGTAGAGGGGGAAGCTACAATTATTGAGTTATCAGGAGTTAATAAAAAATACCACTGCCCAATGGCCCGAACTGTTTTACTTGGCAAACCGGATCAAAAAAAAATTGATACTATGAAAAAAACCAATGAAGCACTTCAAGCTGGCATTGATTTGGTCAAAGCAGGCAATACGGCAGATGATGTTGCCCAAGCTTTTTGGAAAGTATTAGATAAATATGGAATTGAAAAAACTTCAAGAACTGGATATTCGATTGGTATAGGCTACCCACCTGATTGGGGCGAACATACTTTAAATATATCAAAAGGTGATATGACAGTATTACAACCTAACGTTACTTTTCATATGATTGCAGTAATGCAATTTGGAAATTGGGGAGTAGAAGCTTCAGAAGCAATCAGAGTAACAGATAAAGGTTTTGAACTATTTTGTAATTTTTCTAAGGAACTTCATATTAAAAGCTAATTATTAATGGTTGATATTTATTCATACAAATGTTTTAAAGTTACCTAAAATTATGGCCTTAAAAAAAGATTTCGTTAAATTTGATAAAGTTGACAAAAGCTATGATGGAAAAATCCTAGTAGTGAAAGATCTTCAATTAGATATTGAAGAAGGTGAATTTGTTACAATGTTAGGGCCCTCTGGTTCTGGTAAGACAACATGCTTAATGATGTTGGCAGGATTTGAAACACCAACTCATGGTGAAATTTATTTAGATGGAAGAGCAATATCGAGTATTCCACCTCATAAGAGAGGTATTGGAATGGTTTTTCAAAACTATGCTTTGTTTCCACACATGACAGTTTATGAAAATTTAGCATTTCCATTAAGAGTTAGAAAAATTCCAAAAGATGAAGCAGATAAAAAAATTGATAAAGCATTATCAATGGTATCCCTACAAGGTTTTGCTGATAGGATGCCTGGTCAGTTATCTGGTGGACAGCAACAAAGGGTAGCAGTTGCAAGATCTTTAGTATTTGATCCACAATTAGTTTTAATGGATGAACCTTTAGGAGCTTTGGATAAAAATTTAAGAGAGAGTATGCAATATGAAATAAAACATATTCACGAAAGTATAGGTGTGACAGTTGTTTATGTTACTCATGATCAAAGTGAGGCTCTTACCATGTCAAACCGTATAGCAGTATTCAATGACGGTAAAGTTCAACAACTTTCAAGTCCTGATGAGTTATATGAAAAACCAGTTAACTCTTTTGTTGCAGAATTTATTGGTGAGAACAATACTTTTGCTGGTGAGGTTACAGATATTTCAGGTGGAAAATGTAAAGTAAAAGTAGCTAATACAGAAATATTAGCAAACCCTATATCAGTAAAAGGAAAAGGTGAAAAAACAAAAATTTCTCTTAGACCTGAAAGGGCATTGATTAATCCAAGTGATAAAATGGATAATATTTACTCAGGAAAAATTGAGGAAGTGATATATCATGGAGATCATACAAGAGTTCGTATTAACCTTTTAGGTAATAATGAATTTATTTTAAAAGTTCCAAATAGCTCAGCCAACATGGATATCAAACTAGGTAAAGATATCAAAATTGGGTGGAACAGTGAAGACGCAAGAGCTCTAGATCCCAAGTAATATATCGTTAAATTAGGTAAAATGGGCTGTTGACTCTCATTATCGATCTTGTTGTAATCTGTTTTTTAAAAAAAACGTTTAAACGGAGGAAAAATGAAGACAATTAGTAAATTATTACTAGCCATTTCTTTTGCTATCTCTGTAACTACTTCAGCATTTGCAGTTACTGCAGTGTCTTGGGGTGGAGCTTACACAGAGTCTCAAAAGTTAGGTTATGGTGATCCTACTGGTAAGAAACTTGGTATTACAATCAACTGGGTTGACTATTCAGGTGGATTATCTGAGATCAAAGCACAAAAAGAGGCTGGCAAAATTACGTGGGATATAATTGACGTATTTGCAATGGATACTATCAATGGATGTGACGAAGGATTATTTGTTGAATTTGATTTTGACAAAGACTTCCCAGCTGCACCAGATGGAACTCCTGCAAGTAAAGATTTCTTTACTGCAATGCCAAGTAAATGTGCTGTAGGAAATATTTTATACTCTTGGAACTATGCTTATAACGTGAACAACGTTAAAGGAACTCCAAAGACTATCAAAGATTTCTTTAATACGAAAAAATTCCCTGGAAAAAGAGCTATCTACAAGGGCGCTTTAACTAATTTAGAGATCGCTTTAGCTGCAGATGGTATTAAACCAGGAAAAGGTGGAGCAAAAATCTATAAAGCTTTAAACACAGAAAAAGGTGTTAATAGAGCTATGGATAAGATCAAAGCATTATGTACAGATCCAAAAGGTGGATGTGTATTTTGGTCTGCAGGTGCTCAACCACCAGAACTATTAGTTTCAGGTGAAGTTGTAATGGCTACTGGTTGGAATGGTAGATTCTTTAACGCAGAAGTTGGAGAAGGTGCACCAATCAAACAAGTATGGGATGGACAAGGTCTTGACTATGAGTACTTCGTACAAGTTAAGGGTGGACCAAACGATGCTAATGGTATGGCCAAGAAAGCTTTAGCTATGATGACTAGCACAGAGATGTTAGCTGGAAGTGCAAAATACATTGCATACGCTCCTTGGAGAAAATCATCTATCGCGGTGATGGAAGCAGGTGAGCCTTGGTATAAAGATGGTAAGACTAACATGGTACCACAAATGCCAACTGCACCAGCAAACACTAAAAACTATTTCCTAGTAGATCCAATTTTCTGGGCTGATAACGGTACAGAGCTTGGTGAAAAATGGGAAGCTATGAAAGCTGGTCTATAATTTAAGTTTTATTAAACTTAATTATATATTATAATTTAAGGGCGGTTTTTAAACCGCCCTTTTTTATTATGAGCTCAGAAACAAAAAAAATTTTAACCACTGACGGAATTCCTTTAGAGGTAAGTTTAAAGAAAGCTGAAAGAAGAAATAAAATAAAAGCTTTTTTACTTGTTGCTCCTTTATTGTTATTTTTAATCATCACATATGTGTTTCCTATTGGAGACATGCTCATGAGAAGTGTGGATGATAAGATGGTTACTGAAATGCTTCCCAAAACTTTTAAAGCTATGGAAAAGTGGGATGGAAAAGAATTACCAGAGGAAGAAGTTTTTGAAGCATTTTATTTAGATTTCAGAAAGTTAGTTGATGAAAAACGTGAAGGAAAATTATCTACACAACTTAATTACACAAAGAATGGTTTTAAAAGTATTATTAAAAAATTGAGAAGAAAGTCAAAATCTTTTGAAGAAGGAAACTATAAAGAACAAATTATGTCTGTTCACAAAAGATGGGCAAATGTTGAATATTGGAAGGCAATTAAACGAAGAGCCCCAGCATTTACAAGCCAAAAATATCTAAAAGGTATGGATATGTATAAAAATGAAAATGGAGAAATAGTTAGTGTTGAAGAAGATAGGAGAATTCATAGAATTTTATGGCTTAGAACTTTAGAAATTGCATTTTTTGTAACATTGTTTTGTTTTTTGATGGCTTATCCAATAGCTCATTTGTTAGCTACTTTACCCATGAAGTACAGTAACTTATTAATGATCTGTGTCTTACTTCCTTTTTGGACATCATTACTTGTAAGAACCGCCAGTTGGATGATCTTGTTGCAACAACAAGGGGTGGTAAATGATTTCTTTGTTGGAATAGGTTTGGTTGCTGACGATGCAAGGCCAGAAATGATGTATAATAAAACTGGAACGTATGTTGCGATGACACAAATTTTGCTGCCTTTTATGGTTTTACCTCTTTATAGTGTTATGAAAACTATTTCACCAAGCTTAATGAGAGCTGGAAAATCACTAGGTGGAACTCCAATAGTTGCTTTTTGGAAAGTTTATTTTCCTTTAACAATTCCTGGTATTGGAGCTGGTTGCTTGTTGTGTTTTATATTGGCAATTGGTTATTATATTACACCCGCCTTAGTCGGAGGAGCTTCTGGTACTTTAATCAGTAACCAAATTGCTTTTCATATGAAGAGCACACTAGATTGGAGTTTTGCATCTGCAATGGGTCTAATGTTACTCGCTGGAGTTTTAGCGATCTATTGGGTATATAATAAATTAGTTGGAATAGACAATATTAAATTGGGATAAAAAAAATGGCTTTACCTAAACATACAGAACTACATTATAGAATTTGGCACTATTTTTATTTATTTATTTGTGGTTCAGTATTCTTTTTTTTAATTGCACCTTTGTTTGTAATATTTCCATTATCTTTTAATGCTGAAGAATTTTTAAGTTTTTCTGATGGTATGAAAAGTTTAGACCCTGATGCCTTTTCATTAAGATGGTATAAAGATATGGTTTATGGCACAAAAAACCCCTGGGGCTTGGCTGCAAAAAATAGTTTTATAATCGCAATATTTGCTACAATTGGCTCGGTTCTACTTGGTACTGTTGCAGCTTTAGGTTTGAGTAGTAGGCATATGCCATACAAAGGTATCATCATGGCAGTGTTAATCTCTCCTATGATTGTTCCTCTTATCATTTCAGGTGTAGCAATTTTTTTCTTTATGGCCAAAGCAGGACTAGCAGCCACACATACAGGAATAGTTCTTGCACATATTATTTTAGGTACCCCGTTTGTAGTTATTACGGTAACGGCGACTTTATCAGGGTTTGATCACAGTGTAACAAGGGCAGCCGCAAGTCTTGGAAGCAATCCAGTAAATACGTTTATGAAAATTACTTTGCCATTAATTCTGCCTGGTGTAATTTCTGGTGGTTTATTTGCATTCGTAACATCATTTGATGAAGTTGTAGTTGTTTTATTCTTAGCTGGACTTGAAAATACAACAATACCAATACAGATGTGGACAGGTTTAAGAGAACAATTAAGTCCAACTATTCTTGCAGTTGCAACTTGTTTAATTATTTTATCTACATTAATATTAGTTACCGCTGAGCTTTTAAGAAGAAGATCTGAAAGACTCAGAGGAATTAACCGATAATAAAATCATTTAATGAAAATTAAGAATGTAGTGGTGATTGGTTCTGGAACAATGGGAAGTGGTATTGCTGCTCATTTATGTAATGCGAACATACCAGTAACTTTATTAGATTTAAAAACAGAAATTAGTGAAAATGCAAGAGATCGAATTCATAAATCAAGACCTCCATTATTAATTGATAAATCTAAAATAAATAATATTAAAGTTGGAAATATTTCTGATGACTTTGATGTAGTTAAAAATGCTGACTGGATTGTTGAAGCAGTAGTTGAAAGAATTGATATAAAGCATAAAATTTATGAAAAAATATTTAAAGCAAGAAAAGATGGTGCAATAGTTTCATCAAATACATCGTCTATTCCAATTAAAGTTTTGTCTGAACATTTAACGGATGTAGAAAAAAAAGATTTCTGCATTACACATTTTTTTAACCCTGTAAGATATATGGGGCTTTTAGAAATTGTTAAAAATGAAAATAATGATCTTAACAAAATTAATCAATTAAAAGAATTTTGTGAAATTGAGCTGGGCAAAGGTGCAATTATTTGCAATGATACACCAGGGTTTTTAGGAAACAGAGTTGGGGTTTATGCAATGCAAGTTGCAATGACAGAGGCTTTTAAAATGAAACTTTCAGTCGAGGAAGCAGATGCAATATTTGGAAGACCCATGGGTATTCCTAAGACAGGTGTATTCGGATTATATGATTTAATTGGGATCGATTTAATGGCCGATGTACTGAAAAGTTTTATTAAAGAATTACCAGATACAGATGAGTTTCATGAAGTTGCGAAAGAAATTCCATTAGTAAAAAAATTGATTGAGACAGGCTACACAGGACGTAAAGGCAAAGGTGGATTTTATCGAATGAATAAAACTGGAGCCTCAAAAGTCATGGAAGCTATTAATCTTGAGTCTGGAGATTACTTTCCTAGTAAAAAAATTGATGTTAAATCCGATAAAGTTGATTTACGAGCATTAATCAATCGAAAAGATAAATATGGTGAATATGCTTGGTCAGTTTTGTCAAAAATAATTAAATATGCTTCTTCATTAGTTCCAGGTATTACAAAAGAATTTAATGATATTGATGAAGCAATGAGACTAGGTTTTAACTGGGCTAAAGGTCCTTTTGAGATGCTTGAGGAAATAGGTGTTAAAAATTTTTTCGATAAAGTTGATGATTTTACTGAAAACAGTTTTTTAGAAAATTTATCAAAAACCAAAAATGAGGATTTTTATGGTGAGAGACAAAAATACACAAACATAGAAACTTTAGGGAAAGTAAAAAAAACTGCCTCAAGTATAGATGGAAATGACTCAGCAAAAATCTATAGATTTAATGATTATAACATTGTCGAGTTTACAACAAAAGCAAACGCTTTGAATTACGATTCAATGGATGCGCTAAAAAATGCAACAGATAAACCATTAATAATTATAAATGAAAGTATGCAATTTTCTGCTGGGGTTAACTTAACCTATACAATGGAGTTTGCAGATAAAAATGATTTCAAATCAATTGAAAAATTTATTAAATATTTTCAAGAAACCTGTAAACATTTGAAGTATTCAAAATATCCAGTTATTTCAGCTCCGTCAGGATTAACTTTGGGAGGTGGATTTGAAGTGATGGTTCAAAGTAATTTTGTAGCCTCACACACAAATATAGTAGTTGGATTAGTTGAAACTCTTGTTGGTTTAATTCCTGCAGGGGGAGGATGTAAAGAAATGCTTGCTAGGTGGTTGGATACTAATGAAGCAAAAGCAGACCCTAATTATGCACCTTTAAAAGTTTTTGATATTATAGGATATGGAAGAACAGCTTCTTCACCAGTCGAGGCAGAACCAATGAAATATTTAAGGCCTAGTGATAAAAAAATAATGAATAGAAATAGTTTGTTAGAAGTTTCAAAAAAAATTCTCTTAGACAACAAAGATTTTAAAGCGCCAAATGAATTACAATTTAAACTTCCAGGAAAAGCAGTTAGAGGAGAAATGGATAAAATTTTAGATAAACTTTACAACGATAAAGTTATTTTAGATCATGGGGTTCTAGTTGCTAAAGAATTAGCTCATGTATTAAGTGGTGGCGATACCACAATAGATAAAACTCTATCTGAAGATGATTTATTTAAATTAGAACTTGATGCCTTTATGAAATTAATGGAAACTCAAAAAACTAAGGATAGAATAAAACACACATTAAAAACTGGAAAACCTTTAGTCAACTAACATTCTTAAAGTATTTATATAGTCAGGTCTTAAGACATATTGTGATTTATCAAGATATTTAATTTTTTCTAAAGCTTTTAGTCCATAAACTACCTTACCAATTGGAGTGTATTCGGTTTCGTATAAAGGTTCATCTCTCAATACTATAAAAAATTGACTATCTTCAGTGTTGTATTTTTGAGTTCTAGCTAAGGCGACACTCCCTTTTTCAAAATTGAATGGAGCATCAACTTCAGAATTAATAGTTCCTAATCCAGATTTACCTGTTCCAATTTTTCCATAATCTATATCTTCTTTTTTACCAAACTCTAAATCTCCAGCTTGCACGAGCGCATCTTTTATTACTCTGTGAAAAGCTACATCATCATATGCTTTAGACTTAACTAAAGTTATAAATCGTTTTACACCATTAGGAGAAATTTCAGGATAAAGCTCAATAATAACATTTCCACAAGGTACATTTAGTACCGCAATATTATTGGGTTTATCAAATTTAATTTTTTCAGGATCATAATTTTTAACAAACAAACACTTATCTTTAATCAAAAGGAAAGAGCCTAAAGAAAAAATAGCTAAACAAATTATGAAAATAAAAATTATTTTTTCTGATTTGGAAGCTTTAATCTTTTGAATCATAAAATAAAATTCTCATCAATTTTTAATAAATTATTTTTTATGAATTGTATCTTTTTTTCTAAAATTGGATCAATATTATCAGAGTTTGAGTCAATCATTAAATGTGAAAATACTTCAGCCATATCTTCTGAAGCTGTTGATCTAGAATATTCTGTAAAAAAACCCTCTGTTTTTTTGTAAGTATCCAATCCTATTTTATCAGTGCAAGTTGAACATTCTGCATATTTGAAATCTTTTACATTAAAATCAGACCATACTTTTTCATCAAATACTTCTTTGAAACTGTCATTTATAATATGAAATACCTCATGATGAATTACTCTTTCAAAATATTTTTCATTAAATTTTACATCTAGTATCAAAGTTTTCATTACATTATCAGGTATCCCGGCAGTATTAATATTTGAAATAGATAAATCCTCACAAAGAACTATATATTTAAGATTAATTTTTTTTAAAAATTTTTGATTATATCTATCCAAATTTTTTTTGGATTATTTTATATTTTTCATCTAAAACTTTTTTTTCTGAATTAAAACAATTAATATTATTGTCTATTCCAATTGTGAAAGGCTGTTTAGCATAAAGATATCTTAGTTTATTAGACTTGTTTATTTCATAAATTTCGAGATTTGGAATTTTAATTAGATTATAAATTGTATCAGCTTGTAACTGAGTAAAGATAAATAAAGATATTAAAATTAATCTTATTAAGTTCATAAATCTATATTTAGAAGATATTCCAAATTAAAAGAATGTGATACAGTTTTACTGTGAAAAAAAAAAGAAATAAAGATCCAATCCAACCTGTAAGTGGAACTAAAGTACCGCGGTTTGCTGGTCCCTCAACATTTGCAAGATTACCCGAACTAAGAGATGTCGAAAGTTGTGATGTAGCAATTGTTGGAATTCCGTTTGATGCTGGTACAAGTTATAGACCAGGTGCAAGATTTGGCCCTCAAAGTATAAGACAAGCTTCAAGGCATTTACGAACAAATTATCACCCAAGCTATGATGTAGAGCCTTTTAAAGTCCAACAAGTTGCAGATGCAGGTGATATCACTTGTAATCCATTTAATATTAATGAAGCAATTAAACAAATTGAGATTGGTGCTGAGGAATTATTAAATAAAGTTGGTGGAATTATAAGCCTTGGTGGTGATCATACAATTGCTTTTCCTTTGCTTAAAGCAATAAATAAAATCAACAACGGTCCAGTAGCTCTAGTTCATTTTGATGCGCACTTAGATACATGGGACACCTACTTTGGCGCACCATATACGCATGGAACTCCTTTTAGAAGAGCAAGAGAAGAAAACTTATTTTTAGATGATGCTTCAATGCATGTTGGTATTAGAGGTCCATTATATAGTAGAGATGATATTAAAAATGATGAAAGTTTTGGATTTAAGATCATTCATTGTGATGAATTTCAAACACAAGGAACAGATAAAATTGCAGAAAGAATTAAAAAAAGAGTAGGGAACAACCCTCTTTATCTATCAATTGATATTGATGTTTTAGATCCTGCTTTTGCACCTGGAACAGGCACTCCAGAAATTGCTGGAATGACTACAAGAGAAATGGTTAATGTTATTCGTGGACTGTCAGGTCTAAACCTTATTTCCGCTGACGTAGTAGAAGTTTCACCTGCATATGATCATGCAGAAGTTACTTCACTAGCAGCTGCTACAATTGTATATGAATTAACTAATTTGTTTGCAAAAAAATAAAGAAAGGTTAGTAGTCTGAAATGGAAAATAAAAAAAACTTTTATATTGATGGAAAATGGATTGCACCAAAAAGTACAGAAGAAATTAAAGTAATAAATCCCGCTACAGAGGAAAGTTGTGCAGTTATATCTTTAGGAAACAAAGAGGATGTTGATCTAGCAGTTAGTTCAGCTAAAAAAGCATATAGAACGTGGTCATTTTCAACAAAAGAAGAAAGAATAAAGTTATTAGAAAAACTTTACGAAAATTATAAAAAAAGATGGGCAGATATTGCAGTGGCAATTACTACTGAAATGGGTGCACCAAAAGATTTTGCAACAAAATTACAAGCAGGCACTGGGGCTGCGCATTTAAAATCTTTTATTAGATACCTAAAAAACTTTGAATTTGAAAAACCTCTTGGAGAACATGCTCCTAATCAAAGATTAATTTATGAGCCAAAAGGAGTTTGTGCGCTTATTACACCATGGAATTGGCCAATGAACCAAGTTTGTTTAAAGGTTATGCCTGCATTAGCTTCTGGTTGTACAATGGTTTTAAAGCCATCTGAACTAGCACCATTATCATCGATGATTTTAGCTGAACTTATAGATGAAACAAAATTTCCTGCAGGGGTATTTAATTTAGTAAATGGTGATGGGGCTACAACAGGAGATGCATTAACTAGTCATCCTGATGTTAACATGATCTCGTTTACTGGCTCAACAAGAGCTGGAGCTTTAATTTCACAAAATGCTGCAAAGGATTTTAAAAGAGTGAGTTTAGAATTAGGTGGAAAGGGTGCAAACATTATATTTAAAGATGCTGATCCAGAAGCTATTGAAAGAGGGGCTTTAAGATGTTTTAGAAATTCAGGTCAATCATGCAATGCTCCAACAAGAATGCTTGTAGAAAAATCAATGTATAAAGAAGCAATAGAGAGATTAAAAAAATATACTGAAAATTTTGAAGTAGGAGATCCAAAAAAAGAAGGAGAACATATAGGTCCAGTAATTTCTGAAACTCAATATAACAAAATTCAAACTTTAATTAAAAAAGGAATAGATGAAGGTGCTAAATTAGTTGTAGGCGGTCCTGGCAAACCAGAAGGTTTAGATAAAGGGTATTTTGTAAAACCTACAGTTTTTGCAGATGTTGATAATAATATGGAAGTTGCTAGAACAGAAATTTTTGGACCTGTATTGTCTGTAATACCTTTTGATACAGAGGAACAAGCAATTGAAATAGCAAATGACACACCTTACGGTCTAACTAATTATATTCAAACTAAAGATCCAGAAAAAGTAAAACGAGTAGCGAGAAAATTAAGATCGGGAATGGTAGATGTAAATGGAGCTGGTATTGCTGTAGATGCTCCTTTTGGTGGTTTTAAACACTCTGGAATTGGTCGAGAGGCAGGGCAACACGGTCTTGATGAATTTTTAGAAGTCAAATCGGTCGGTGGTTGGAGTTAATTTAAAACTGATTTTTTTTTTAAACCATCAAGAAATTTAAGACATTTTTTTAATTCGTTAAGTTCAATAAATTCATCTACCTTATGTGCTTGTTCAATAGAACCTGGGCCACAAACAACTGTACTCATACCAACTTCTTGAAAAAGTCCTGCTTCAGTTCCAAACGAAACTACTTCTCTTGAATTATCGCCTGTTAAACTGGAGACTAGCTCACAAGCTTCGGATTTTTCAACTCGGTCAAAACCTGTAACTTCTCCTATAATTACTTTTCTAATACTTGATTTAGAAAATACTTTTTTCATTTCAGGTAAAAGAGTTTCATTTGCATACTTATCAATTTCGTTATTTAAAAAAATTCCATCTTCTTTTACAACAGGTCTTGTTTCCCAATTAATATGACATTTATCAGCTATAACGTTATGAGCTATTCCCCCAAATATTCCTCCAACTTGTAAAGTAGAAAAAGGAGGATCAAATATAGAGTCTTTTAGAGCTCTCTTCTTTAATTCTTCTCTAAGTTCAATTAGTTTATTTGCATATCTTGCTGCAAACTCAACTGCACTTACACCTTTATGTGGTGCTGAACTATGACCTGCTAAACCTTCAAAATAAGTAGTGTACTCATAACATCCTTTATGGGCATCTATAATTTTCATTTTAGTTGGTTCACCAATAATGCAAATACCATCTTGAATATTTCTTTTTTTTAATTCTTTAATTAATATAGGAGCTCCTAAACATGCAGTTTCTTCATCGAAAGTAAATGAAAAGTGAATATCTCTATTTAAATTTGATTTGGAGTAGATTGGAGCATAAGCTAAAGCACATGCTATAAAGCCCTTCATATCACACGCACCTCTTCCATAAAGTTTATCCCCTTTGATAGTTGCCATAAAGGGATCTGTGCTCCAGCTTTTCGAAACTGGCACAGTATCTGTATGTCCGGACAAAATAATTGGTTTTATACCGTTTGTTTTTTTTGCCTTTAAAGTTGCAAAGAGATTTACTCTCTTTTTTTCATTATCAAAGGTTTTAAAAGATGTAGCCCCGTGCTTATAAAGATATTCCTCACAATAGTTTATTAAAGCACTATTATCTTCCCCTGAAATAGTTCTAAAACCTATAAGATCAGTTAAAATTTTTACTGAATTGTTATATAATTCCTCTAAATTAATTTCTGTACTCATAAGTTATAATTAATATAAATACTGCATTT
>JACWEI010000063.1 GCA_014653625.1 Pelagibacterales bacterium SAG-MED39 | reverse complement strand
TAAATGATATTGATAAAAATTACCTATTAATTGCATAGCGATATCTTTAAAAGCAAGTGTTGGGCCATGAAATAGTTCTAAAACTTTTAGTTCTCCTAGATCAGAAATTTTTACAACATCATTAGATCTGAAGCGTGAGTACGATTTTGAAATTATAGAGATTAGGTTATCTTTAGACATAAAATCTTCTATAAATGGATAAATTATTTCAGCAGCTAAATCATTGTAACTAAGGTTTTTTAGATTATCTAATTCCTCTTTTTTAAATTGTTTGATTGTTTTAGGAACAAAAAGACCTCCATCATCTGCCAAACCTTTGAGGAAAACATCTTTAAAAGTAAAGTTTTTCTGATTATTTCTTGTACTAATATAATTCATTTAATAATTCTTTTTTCTAAAATATAAATATAACAAAAGAATTGAAATCGCTAATGAAAACCAAGTAAGAGCATATTTTTGATGATTATTATAAATATTAGCAGTAATTTTTTTTGGTTTAGGAACTTGATAATTTCCATTTAAATAAATTATATATTTCGAGAATTCTTTTCCTGTAAATTCTAATATGTCCTCTCTTTTTAAACTAAACCAATAATTTTCCTCTAAATCATTATCTGGTTTAAAAATATTTTTCCTGCCTTGAAATTTTAAAGTTCCAATTATATTGTTTTCATCAAATACATCGATTTCTTTAGAATTTTTTTTTTTAAATGGTATCCAGCCTCTATTAATTAGATAATTAATTTCATTAATTGAAATTGGATTAATAACTTCAAAACCTGGTGTTCCAGCATCATTAAGACTGTATAAATATATTTGTTTCTCTAAATCTATTGAACCTGATGTTTTAATCTTTAAATAGTTTTCTACATTAGAATTTGTTAACTCTACTGGTGGATTTTTTAAAGAATTTTGGATTTCAAAAATTAAATTATTTTTCCAATTTAATCGAATAATTTGCCACGAGCCTAGAGCAACAAAAATTAAAATAAAAAAAATTACAAATACTGAAAA
>JACWEI010000062.1 GCA_014653625.1 Pelagibacterales bacterium SAG-MED39 | reverse complement strand
CAAGAAGCTTGTTAAAAAAGTTAAATTATCCATTAGCTGCACCTAGTGCTAATTTATCATCCAAAGTTAGTGCTGTGAATTCAAATGATGTTAAAGATGATTTTGGAAAAAAAATAAAATATATATTAAATGGTGGAAAATCATCGATTGGTCTTGAATCAACAATTGTTGATTTAAGAAATAAACCTAAAATACTAAGATTGGGTGGTTTAGAAACTTCACTGATACAAAAAGTATTAAATAAAAAAGTTTCAATAGATAATAACCCACTAAAGATATCTTCCCCTGGTCAATTTAAGCTTCATTATTCTCCTGGCATCCCAATTAGATTAAATGTTAAAAAAATTAAAAAAGATGAAGCTGGTTTATTAATAAAAAAAGAAAAAAAAACTAGATCAAATTATTATTTTTTATCTAAAAGTGGTAATTTAAAAGAAGCAGCAAGAAATTTATATAGTATGCTTAGAAAGATAAAGAAAAATAGATATAAGTCTATAGCTGTTAAGAGAATCCCCAACAGAGGATTGGGTAAAACAATTAACGACAGATTAAAGAGAGCTTCTAAATTCTAATGATTTCTACACTAGAGGTAATTGAATTGACAAAGATTTATAATAAGAAAGAGGTTGTAAAAAATATCTCTTTTAAAATAAATAAAAATGAGATCATAGGAATCCTTGGTCCAAATGGTTGTGGGAAAACAACCACTATAGGGATGATATTAGGATTGTTAAAACCTTCAAAAGGCAAAGTGCTTATAAATGGAATTTCAATTGAGGATAAAAGAGTAGAGTTGTTAAATGATATAAACTTTATTTCTCCTTATATAGAGTTACCAAAAAAATTATCTGTGAAACAGAATTTAGAAGTTTACGGAAGGCTTTATGACGTTGCAAATCTTAAGTCAAAGATTGAAGAGCTCACTGAAAGACTAAGACTTAATGAAATCATCTATAAAATTACTGGAGAACTTTCTTCAGGTCAAAAAAATAGAGTAAGTCTTGCAAAATCAATTATTAATAATCCTAA
>JACWEI010000061.1 GCA_014653625.1 Pelagibacterales bacterium SAG-MED39 | reverse complement strand
ATAATTAAAAGCTTGATTCATACAAACTGTTCCCCAAACATGAAATGTTGTTAAGTCCTCAAACATATCATGATATCCAATAACCATTGGAATTTGCATCCTATAAAACCATCTCCAACAAATAGAGAAATTTTTCTTTAACACATTTTCAATCATTTTTACTTCAAGTTTTTTGGAGTAAAGTTTTTCTTTAGTAAGTATTTCTGAAATTTTTAAAATATAGCTAGCTGTATATCTCATTTGGTTTTCAGGTTTAATAAAACTAAAGGATCTACGATCAATTATAATTTGTTTTTTCTGTCTCTTAAGAACTCCTAATTTTTCAAGTTCTAAAACTTTTCTCCTAACGGTTTCTTTTGGTAATTGAAGTTTTTCACATAACTCTGTGATACTAAATTTATCTATTTGGATTAAATTTTTTGAATAATATTGCTCATACGATAATTTAATATTCATCTGATCATAAAATTGTAAAGTTTTTTCAACCAGTGAAATGATAATCATATATTTATAGTGATCTTTGAAAGCTTGATAAACAGCATTCATCCATCTCCATTGGTGATTGATCCAGTCTTTTCCTAATTGATCATAGTTGGCCATCATATGATCATAAACCTGTTCATCGTTTAGAACTTTTGAAAAATCTATTTGTTGTAAACTCATAATTGTAAAAATAAGATTTGAAACCCAGAATGGACATATGTCAACCAAATAGTGACCCACTTTGAACTTGCAGCAAATTGATAGATTAGAATGATTGTGATTAATTTACTATATGACTACTAAAGGCTTTGCGGATAATAATTCTAATATCGAGACCCCAAATGATATTGGAGTTTCTGAAAAGCCTTTAAAAAATGATAAAATCACTAAAAATCGAGTAGATATAAATGTTTTAAAATCAAAACTTCAAGAGACTGAAAGCAAAGAGTTTAAAAAGAATGTTTATATTCTTTCTACATTAATTTTGGGATTAGGCATTATAGGAATTTATCTCTCTTTATGATGAAATTTGCAAATATTAGGAAT
>JACWEI010000060.1 GCA_014653625.1 Pelagibacterales bacterium SAG-MED39 | reverse complement strand
AGTTGAAAATGATAAATTAAAAATAGCGAGTAAATAAATATGTATACACAAACAGCATCACACGACGACCATCATACACCAACAGGTTGGAAACGTTGGGCTTATTCAACTAACCACAAAGATATAGGTACAATGTATTTAATCTTTGCAATAGTTGCAGGTGTAATTGGAACAGCATTTTCTGTTTTAATGAGAATGGAGCTTATGCATCCTGGTGATGGTATCTTAGGTGGAAATTATCATTTGTACAATGTGTTAGTAACTGGTCATGGTTTGATCATGATTTTCTTTATGGTAATGCCAGCAATGATAGGTGGCTTTGGTAATTGGTTTGTACCAATTATGATTGGTGCACCTGATATGGCGTTTCCAAGAATGAATAATATTTCTTTTTGGTTGTTACCTGTATCATTAACACTGTTAATTTTATCAATTTTTGTAGATGGCCCTCCAGGTCAAACAGGTGTTGGTGGTGGATGGACTATTTATCCTCCGTTATCATCTAAAGCAGGCCAACCTGGCCCAGCAATGGATTTAGCGATTTTAAGTTTACACTTAGCAGGAGCTTCTTCAATTTTAGGTGCTGTGAATTTCATCACTACAATTTTAAATATGAGAACACCAGGTATGACATTACATAAAATGCCCCTCTTTGCTTGGTCAATTCTTGTAACAGCATTTTTATTATTGTTATCTTTACCAGTACTTGCTGGTGCAATTACAATGTTGTTAACAGATAGAAATTTTGGAACTGCTTTCTTTGAAGCCCAAACTGGAGGTGATCCAGTTTTATTCCAACATTTGTTTTGGTTCTTTGGTCATCCGGAAGTTTATATTTTAATTCTACCAGGTTTTGGAATGATTAGTCATATTGTTTCAACATTTTCTAGGAAACCAGTTTTTGGTTATCTAGGTATGGCTTATGCAATGGTTGCAATCGGAATAGTGGGGTTTGTTGTATGGGCGCACCACATGTATACTGTAGGCTTAGGCACTGATACAAAAGCTTATTTTTTAGCTGCCACTATGATTATA
>JACWEI010000006.1 GCA_014653625.1 Pelagibacterales bacterium SAG-MED39 | reverse complement strand
TCGAATTTTTCCCCCAATATAATTAGTGTTGGAGTAGCCTGAACTTTAAAAGATTTTATAGCATCGATTCGCTCCTCTAGAATGTGATCTTCTAGAGCCTTATCATTTATACAGCTATCAAAATTTAAACTATAACTAGAATTTTCAATTAGTCTTTTTAAATTTTTATTTAGCTCTTCTACAGTTTTCCCTATTACCCACTTACTTTGATTTTCATAAAGATAATGTAAAATTTTAGAACTGCCATCATTATTACAATGAGCAATTTTAGATGCGTTAAGTGCAGCAATATCCAAAGGAAAATTTCTAAATTCAATATTCACTAAACCATTATCAATGAAATTTTTTTTTAGGAGTGGATATATTTCTTTATGAAAGTCTGCACAATGACTACAGGTTAAAGACTCATACACTACCATCTTAATTTTTGCATCCAACTTTCCTTCTGATATAGCAACTATCTCTGCATTTGAGGTAGTAGCACTAAGCATAAAAACAAAAAATATATTTAAAAATAATTTTTTCACTTTTCTTTAAATACCTTAGTTAACTCAATTAGTGATTTTCTAATTTTTTCATTTTTAACATTATTAATCTTTTTTTGATATTTTATATTTGTCACATTATCCTCTAGCTCATCTTCTTTAGAAATAATTTTCTTTTCATCATCAAAGCTAGTAAATTTAAGTTTCTCAATTACAGAATATCCAAAAAAATTATTCATTTTGTTCATTATTTCTTTTTTTGAATATTCCATGTCAACCTCATGACCTCTTTTTACCATTATCAAAAGAGTACTAACACCAAACCTATTGGAGTTTTTAAATGATTTTGGATAACAAATTTTGAATAAATCTTCACCTACAATATATTTCCAATTACTTAGAGTTTCAGAATAAATATGACCTTTTTTATTAATGACCTTTTTAATATTTTTTGG
Organism: Pelagibacterales bacterium SAG-MED39; assembly: GCA_014653625.1. Lineage (GTDB taxonomy): Bacteria > Pseudomonadota > Alphaproteobacteria > Pelagibacterales > Pelagibacteraceae > Pelagibacter. The sequence continues at coordinate 54,693 of JACWEI010000006.1, read as the reverse complement.
CAAAGTGTCTTTAAAAGATCTTAAGCCTTGAATGCTTTTATTTCTCTGCTTAGTATATTTTTTAAATTGCATATGAAAGAACAATTAGTAACAAAAAAAATTCTTAAATGGTATGATTTAAATAAAAGATCACTGCCATGGCGAAAAAATATTTCTTCCCAAAAAAGACAATATTATACGCTAGTAAGTGAATTTATGTTGCAACAAACTCAGGTTGCAACAGTAATTCCTTATTTTAAAAGGTTTATAAAAGATATTCCAGACATTGGATCTCTTTCAAAAGTTCACAACAAAAAATTAATAAAACTATGGGAAGGTCTTGGATATTATTCTAGAGCAAAAAATTTAAAAAAAACTGCGCAAATTGTTGTTAAAAATTTTAAAGGGAAACTACCTAATGATTTCGAAAACTTGATATCATTTCCTGGTATAGGAAGTTATACAGCGAGTGCTATTTTAGCGATTGCCTTTAACAAACCATATATTCCGTTAGATGGAAATATAGAGAGAGTTTTGAAAAGATATCTTTATTTAAAAAAAGATAAAGAGATTCAAAAAGATAATTTAATAAAAGAAAAATTTATATTTGGAATGTCCTCAAGGTCTGGTGATTATGCTCAAGCCTTAATGGAATTAGGAGCATTAATTTGTAAACCAACCAACCCTTTATGTTATCAATGTCCTATATCAAATAAATGCAAATCATTTAAAAAAAAAGATTTTAATTTAACAAAAAATATCAAAAAAAATAGAGATAAGTACTTTCTCTTAAAAGTTTATAAAAAAAAAAAAAAATATTTATTAATTAAGAATACGAAATTTAACTTCTTAAAAAATTTAAAAATATTTCCCATGGAGGAGTTATCTAAACCAAAAGATTTTAATAAAAATTTAAACTTTAAAATGTCAAATATGAATATGAATATAAAAATTCAATATTTAAAAAATAGTGAGAAATTCAAGTCTCCTTTTTGGGTAGATGAAAAAAAATTATATAAATACATTTTACCTTCATTTACAAAAAAAATAGTTAAATATTTGGAGAGAAATTAATGAAGAAAGTTGCCATCATTGGAGCTGGAATTTCTGGATTATTTATTGCCAATCTATTTAAAAGAAATCCTAATTATCAAGTTACAATCTATGAAAAAAATTCCTCAATTACTCTAGAGAAGGGTTATGGTGTCCAACTATCAGTAAACAGCATTAAACTTTTGAATGAAATTGGATTTAAAACATTACAAAATGAGGAAAAATTTACTCCTGAAAAAATTAATTTTTATTCAATTAAAAGCTTCAATAAAATAGGTGAATTTAATATTTCAGATTTCAATTCCAAAGAATGTAAATATACAACTTTAAAAAGATCTACTCTTATCAATTTTTTAAAAAGAGATTTAGGAGACCTTATAAAAACTGACTACAAGATTTTAGAAATAGATCAAGAAGACAATAAAATTAAACTCTCTTTTGAAAACAATGAAATAAATGAATGTGATTACTTAATTATTTCTGATGGAGTTTTTTCAAAAAGTAAAAGCATAATTTCAAATAATCAAATCCAACCAATATATAACAATACTTTAGCAATCAGAGGCACCATAACCAGATTTTCAGAAAATATTGATAATAAAAATATTTCTCTATTTTTAGGTTCAGATTTCCATTACGTAATTTACCCAGTAAATCCTTCTGGAGATTTAAATTTTATAGCTATAATCAAATATAAACTTTCTACTGAAGAACAAAAAAATTACTCTTTATTTAATGAAAATACTTTTATTCAAGATGTTTTAGAAAAAATTCCGTTAAAAAATAAAAAGTTTTTAAATAATCTCAATGAATTAAAGATATTTCCAATATTTATCAGCAATAATTTCTATAAAATACAAACTAAAAATATTCAATTAATTGGGGATGCATTTTTTGCTCTACCCCCATCATTTGCCCAAGGTGCATCTCAGTCAATAGAAGGTGCCTATGAGTTGTTTAAAAGTATAGAGAATAACACAGAAAAAAACTTTTTTAAAAATAGAGTAAAAAAAATAAAAATGGTAAATATAAGATCAAAATTTAACCAGTTTGTTTTCCATTTATCCAATCCATTAATAACTTTTTTTAGAGACATCTTTTTGAAAAGACTAGTGAAAAATAAAAAATTTTTGGAGAGCTATTTAGGAAAAATTTATAAAAATTAGCTTTTATTAACTAATCTTTGTCTTAAATAATCAATTGGAACTACTGAACCATTTAAATTGTAATGCCAATAAGTCCATCCATTACAGCTTTCAGTACCCAAAATTGAAGCTGCTACTTTATGAATTGAACCTTCTGTTTGGTCATGTTTAATACTTCCATCAACCATAATTTTTGCATTAATTTTTTTCTTATTATCAAAAATGATAGTCCCTGGTTTGATTATTCCTAGTTCAACCAACGAACCAAAAGGTATTCTTGGTTTAGACCTATTATTTCTAAGAGCATCTAAACAATCATCCTCTATAACTTTGGTTTTGTTTAATCTTTGTTCACAAGCTTTAAAGTAAGCTTTTTCTTTTTCTATACCGTAATAGTTTCTACCTAGTTTTTTTGCCACTGTTGCTGTTGTTCCAGAACCTAAAAAAGGATCTAAAACTAAATCATTTTTATTTGACGTTGCTAATAAAATTCTATGAAGCAAAGCTTCAGGTTTTTGAGTTGAATGAACTTTTTTTCCATTCTTTTTTAATCGTTCTGTTCCGTTACAAATTGGTATATCCCAATTAGATCTCATTTGAAGATCATCATTTAAGCATTTTAAAGATTGGTAATTAAAAGTGTATTTTGACTTTTCTGATTTTGATGCCCATATTAGGGTTTCATGAGCATTGGTAAACCTTGTTCCCCTGAAGTTTGGCATAGGATTTTTTTTATTCCAAATAACATCATTTAAAATCCAATAGCCTAGATTTTGTATTGCTGACCCAACTCTAAAAATATTGTGATAACTTCCAATTACCCAAATTGCTCCATCTTTTTTTAAAATTCTTTTACATTCATTTAACCAATTGTAAGTAAAATCATCATATTCTTTAAAGCTTTCAAATTGATCCCATTTGTCATTTACTGCATTTACCCTAGATCTGTCAGGTCTGATCAATTCATTTTTTAATTGTAAGTTATAAGGGGGGTCTGCAAAAATTAAATTAAATGTTTCATCAGGAATTTTTTTTAATTCTTTTAAACTATCACCATTAACTAATTTATTTTTAAAATTTAAGTTCATTTGTAAAAATAAATTAGACTCCAAAAAGATTCTTGGGTCAACCTAGGATTGAATTATTTAGAATCGAATTGTGTAAGAATTTTAAGGCATAACAAGATCTAGTGTTTCTACGTGAAACCTATTTAATTTTCTTTATTGGTGAAAAAGTTTTTCTATGGTGGGTAGTAACACCTAGTTTTTTTATTGCTTTTAGATGTTGTTTAGTTCCGTATCCATAATTTTGATCCCAATAATAACCCTTAAATTTTTTTCCTAAATTAGTAATCACCTTGTCACGTGTAACTTTAGCAACAATAGAGGCTGCAGAAATTGATGGTATTTTTTGATCTCCTTTAATTATTTTTTTAAGTTTATAATTTTTTATTTTGGGCAATTTATTTCCATCAATTAAAACTAAAGAAGGTTTTTTTTTGAGTTTTTTAATTGCTCGTTCCATAGCCAGTAAACTTGCTTGAAGAATATTTAGCTTTTCAATCTCTTTTACAGATGCTTTGCCGACAGCCCAAATAGAATTTTTTTTAATTAATTTTGAAAAAATTTCTCTTTTAGTTTTTGGCAAACTTTTAGAATCTCTCAGTAATTTTTTATTTATTGACTTGTTTAAGATAACTGCTGCAGCATAAACTGGTCCAATTAAACTTCCCCGACCAACTTCATCAACTCCAGCAATAATTTTCATTAGATCTTAATATTTGAATCTTGAATTCTTTTTTTAATTTTTTTTAAATCTTCCCAAGAATATTTTTTATTATCAGGGAATCTAATTAAATATGAAGGATTAAAAGTAACCATTATTGGGTAAGTTTTATCTTTTAAGATGATTTCTTTCCATTCACCTCTTTCGTTTGAAATTCGACCATTCAAACCTGTGACCGCCTCCATAGCAACACTACCCATCAAAACAATAATCTTTGGATCTATAATTGAAATATGTTCCTTTAAAAATATTGAGTAACGTTTAATTTCTTGAGTGGTAGGCTTCCTATCTTCGGGAGTTCTAAAATTTATTGAGTAAGATAAATATACTTTTTCTATATTGATATTTATTGCGAATAACATTTTCTTGAGTAATGAGCCAATATCACCCTCAAATGAGGAACCTGACTCATCCTCTATTTTTCCAGGAGCTTCGCCAATTAACATTATCGGACTATTGATGTTTCCATCTCCGAAGATAATGTTTTTTGAGTTATTTTTTAAACTACAATTTCTAATTGAATTTATTTCGTTTTTTAACTTTACTAATTGTTCAGCCTTATTTGGATTTGTATTCTCTATAATCTTAAATCTATTAATTGGCTCATCATTAAAAATAAAATCAGGTTCTATGATATCTATTAATTTTTGAACATATTTGGCATTTTGATTTAAAGTCTTTTTAGTCATAAAGTATTAAAATGTTATTAAAAAAAATTATTTTCGTCTTAAGTATATTCACATTGTACCAGACACCTTTGTATTCTAAAAGTAATAGTTTTAATAATTTTGACTCTAAAAATTTATCAAAATATTTTTCTGGAATTGTAGCTTTTGAAAACAAAGATAATTTAAAAGCTTTAGATTTTTTTAATTCATCTAAAATATTACTAAATAAACATGATCCTTATTTAAAGCGATATATTCATTCTCTTGTTTTAGAAAATAAAGTTCAACAAGCTATAAACATTATAAAAAGCAAAAAAAATAAAGAAGTTGTTACCTTTTTTGAAGCAAAGTTATTGTTAATTTTAGACAGTCTAAAAAAAAACGACTTCAATAAATCTTATGTTCTTTTAGCTGAAATGAATAATCTAGATCAGCAAAATAAATTAAATTTAGCTATTCTAGAAAGTTTAAAACAATATATTTATGTTTTTAAAGAAAAAAAATTTTTAAACAATAAAAGAACTCTTGGTAATTTATCTACAATCTCAGAAACATTTCAAAGATGTTATTTAGGAGATAAAAAAACTGATATATATTTCACCAATTTATATAATGGAGCTGGTGCAGACTACACTCGATATATTTTTTTTTATTTAAGTTATCTTGTTGAAAATAAAGAATCTGACGAAATAAAAAAAGTAACTAACGATATTGATTACTTAAATAGCACATTACTTTTGTCCCAAGGAAAGGATTGGATAGAAAGCAATAATTCAAAAAAACTTACTGAAGTTTTTTCGTGTAAAAACCACAATGATTTAATTAGTGAATTTTTATTTTTAATTTCTAATCTCTATTCATCTCAAGATGATTTTATAAAGTCAAATTTCTATTTAAATCTTTCAAATTTTTTAAATCCAAATTTTATATTTAATTTATCTCTAGTTGCTGAAAATCAATACTTTAATCAAGAATATAACAAACTCAGAGCAACCTTAAAAAAATTTAGAAAAGAGGATAAATTTTATCATTGGTACCGAGTAAAAAAAGAAGCAAAAATAATTGCAAAGTTAAGAAATAAAAAAGAGTCCCTTAATTATATAACGGCGGAATTTAAAAAGATTGATCAACCAAATAATAAAATATTATTTGATATTGCAAATTTTTATAAAAATTTAAAAGAATATGAAAAAGCAATTGAACTTTACACAAAGATTATTGATACCTTAGCGGATGACTCAAAAATGAAATCAGATCTTTTTTATAGAAGAGGAGGGTGCTATGAACGAATTGGTAAATATGAAAAAGCAGACAAAGATTTACTTTATTCTCTAAAAATCAATCCGGATGATGCGTATGTTTTAAATTACCTTGCTTATTCATGGCTTGAAAGGAATTTTAAAATCAATAAAGCAATAAACATGCTTGAAACAGCTTATAAGATTAAAAGTGATGATCCTTATATTATAGACTCAATTGGATGGGGGTATTATTTAATTGAAGATTACCTTAAAGCCGAAAAATTTTTAAAGAGAGCGGTAGAAATAATGCCTGATGATCCGATTGTAAATGATCATTATGGAGATATTTTATGGAAACTTAACCGAAAAATTCAGGCAAGATATTTTTGGGCAATCGTCTTAAAAATGGAAGATGCAGAAGATGAAATAATAAAAAAAATTAATATTAAAATGATTGAAGGTCTTAAAAATTCTTAAGATGTCTTTTAACCAAATAAAATCATATGCAAAGATAAACTTAGCTTTAAATGTTATTGGTAAAGCAAATAATATGCATAAAATTGAGAGCATTGTTGCTTTTGTTGATTTACATGATGTTATTTCAATTAAGAGAATTAAATCTGATAATAATATTATTTCATTTTATGGTAAATTTTCTCAAAATATTAATAAAATAAATACTATTTCAAAATTGATGGAAATATTAGAAAAAAGAAATTTTCTTAAAAAAAAAAAATTTCAAATTAAAATAAATAAACGAATTCCTTCTGAGGCAGGTCTCGGGGGAGGATCAATGAATGCAGCAAATATTTTAAGATATTTTATAAAAAAAAAGATAATTAAAATTAAAGATAGACAAATTATTGAAATTTCTAACTCAATTGGTTCAGATGTGATTTTAGGTCTAAATTCCTCTAACACAATTTTGGACTCAAAAAATAAGATTAAACGATTTTCAAAATATAAAAAAATTTACACTTTAATCGTAAAACCTAATTTTGGTTGCTCAACAAAAGAAATATACTCAAAAGTAAAAAAATTTAAAAGACCAGAGCTAAATAGGCCCAATAAAGATATGTTTGATTTTGATTATTTGAAAAAAATGAATAATAATCTCGAGTCAATCGCACTTTCTAGGTATCCTAAATTGAAAAAAATTAAATTATTTTTAGAAAATTCATTAAAACCAGTATTCGTAAGAATGACAGGATCTGGATCTGCTTTAGTTGCATATTTTCAATCAAAAAAAATATGTGAACTTGCGAAAAAAAAGTTCAATAAAAGATATAAAAATTACTGGTGTATAGCTTCAAAAACTATATAAATTTTATTTTTTTGTGTTATACGAACTTAATATTGGGGCGTAGCCAAGCGGTAAGGCACGGGTTTTTGGTACCTGCATCCTAGGTTCGAATCCTAGCGCCCCAGCCAACTATGAAAAGCTTATTAAATACAATTTTTTTTAGATCGAATAACTTAGATTATATAAGTAAAAATATTAAAGATTTAACAACAAAAACATTTGCACACAAAATTTTTGAAGCAATTAACTCTTTTTCATCAGAAAGTGAAGTTAGATATGTTGGAGGATGTATACGAAAAATAATAAATAAAGAAAAAGTTGATGATATTGATTTAGCAACCAATTTAGAACCTGAACAAGTTTGTGAGTCCCTTAAAAGAAATAATATAAATTATTTTGAAACAGGCATTGATCATGGGACTGTTACTGCAATATTAAATGAACAAAAATTTGAAATAACCACTTTGAGAGAAGATATATTTACAGATGGAAGACATGCAAAAGTTAAATTTACTAAAAATTGGAAAGAAGACTCCATAAGAAGAGATTTTACTATTAATTCAATATACTCAGATCCATATGGAAATATTTTTGACCCACATGATGGTAAAAAAGACTTAGAAAATGGCGTATTAAAGTTTATTGGTAATGCCGATCAAAGAGTTAAAGAAGATTATTTAAGAATATTAAGATACATACGATTTTATATTAATTACTCCAAACAACCTCACAATATAGAGATAATAAAAAAATTAAAAATGAATATAGGTGGAATTTCAAAATTATCCAAAGAAAGATTGCTAAACGAATTAAAAAAGATGTCTAATTTAAATACTTTAGAAAAGCTAACAAAAGATAAAATTAGTCTAGAATTAATACAGATGATTTTTCCAGAGTTAAAAAATATAAATATTTTTTCAAAACTCAATTCAATTAAAAAAGAAATTTTTAATGAAGTTGATTTTATTTTTTTACTATCTTTAATGATTATTGATACATCCGATAATACTGACTATTTTTTATATAAATTTAATATTTCAAAAAAAGACCATAAAAGAATTAAAATTATTGACAATTTTTATAGAGAAAAAATAAGATCAAACAGGTTTACAGAAAATAATATGAATAAGATTTTTTACTATAATGGTAAGCAAGCTGTAATCGATATTCTTAATTTCACCTTAATAAAATCAAAAAAATTTGACATAAATTTAAAGAAATTAATTGAGTTATACAAAAAAAAATCAATACCTATAATGCCAATAAGTGCTCATACTTTGATGACAAAATACAATGTTCCTCATGGAAAAAAGTTAGGGGAAAAACTCAAAACAATAGAAGAAGAGTGGGTTAAAAATAATTTTAAAATTTCAGACCAACAAGTTGATACTATTGTTAACTTTTAAATATATTTAACATCTTTTATTTCAAAGTTTTTTGTTCCTGCAGGAGTATTTATCTCTACAAAATCATTTTTATTTTTTCCAATTAAACCTTTACCAATAGGTGATAAAAAATAAATCAATTTTTGCTTAAGGTCAGCCTCATCTTTACCAACAATTTTATAACTAATTTTTTCACTTGTATCTAAGTTTTCAAGAAATACAGTTGAACCAAAAATTATCTTGCCCTCGTTATTTAATTTTGTAACATCAATAACATTAGCTCTCGCAATAATATCATTTATTTCAGTTATTCGACCTTCGTTATGAGACTGATCTTCTTTAGCGGCATGATACTCTGCATTTTCTTTAAGATCACCGTGGGATCTTGCTTCAGCTATCGCTGCTACTATTTCAGGCCTCTTCTTTTCTTTTAAAAAAACAAGTTCCTCTTTTATTTTATTTAATCCATTTAATGTAATCGGTTCTTTATCCATTTTATTTCCATTTTGCCAAAGGTGGCAATGACATTAATATTCCCTCTACATTTCCACCTGTTTGTAATCCAAATTTTGTTCCTCTATCATATAATAAGTTAAATTCTGTATATCTACCTCGTTTAATGTATTGATTTTCTTTATCTTTTGTAGTCCATTTCTTATTAATTTTTTTTCGAATAATTTTATTAAAAATTAATTGAAAAGTAATACCTACATCCCTAACAAATTTAAAATCTTTTTCAAAATTATTTTTTTTATAATCAAAAAAAATACCCCCAATGCCTCTTGATTCTTTTCTATGAGGCAAATAAAAATATTCATCACACCATTTCTTATATCTTTTATAGTAATTTTTATTATGACGATTACACATATCTTTTAATATTTTATGAAATTCTTTTTTTTCAGTTAAATCAAATTTTGAAGGCGTTACATCCATTCCTCCACCAAACCAATTTTGCTGAGTACAAATATATCTTGTATTAAAATGCATAGCAGGAATCAGGGGATTTTTCATATGCATGACTACAGAAATTCCAGATGCCCAAAATCTTGGATCCTTTTCAGCGCCTAATATATTTTTTTGAAATTGCTTTGGAAATTTTCCATATACTTCTGAAAAGTTTACACCAACTTTTTCAAAAATTTTACCATTTTGTAATATTCTGTATTCACCACCACCCTCATCTTTTTTTATGTTCCTTTTCCATATTTTAGATTTAAAATTAAACTTATTTTTTTCAAGTTTACAAATATCATCACAAAATGCATCTTGCAAAATTTTAAACCAATTACTTACAATATCTTTTTTGATTTCTACATTCATAGTAAATTAGTTTGTTTTAAACTCTCAGCTAAAATAATTGCTACTGATGATGCAATATTAAGTGAACGTTTATTGTTTTTCATAGGTATTTTTAATCGATCCTTGATCAATTCATGTAACTTATTAGGAACTCCTGCACTTTCTCTTCCAAATAAAATTGTATCATTTTTATCAAATTTAAATTTTGTATAAGATATAGATGCCCTAGTAGTCATCAATATAATTCTTTGATTCTCTTTAAATTTGAAAAAATCATTTGAACTTTTATAAAACTTAATATCTCTTTCATTCATATAATCCATTACGACCCTCTTAAATCTCTTATCACTTAGTAAAAATCCACAGGGTTCTATAATCTCTAATTTTGCACCTAAACAAGCACAGGTTCTAATTATAGCAGCAGTATTTTGAGGAATATCTGGTTCAAATAATGCGATTTTAGGGCTAAGATTAGTTAAATTCTGTGTCATTCTATCAGTAGTAAAATTAGTATTTTATATTATATGAAACCATATATTAAGTAGAAAAAATCAATATGTAAGTATATTTAATTAAAGTATCAAATGTCAGAAAAAAAAACTAATAGAAGAGATTTCTTATTTACAGCAACATATGCTGTTGGAGCAGTGGGACTAGGTGCAACAGTTTGGCCTATGATTGATCAAATGAATCCAGATGCGTCGGTCAAAGCTTTAGCAAGTACAGAAGTGGATGTGAGTGCAGTAACACCAGGAAAAACCATTACTGTTCTCTGGAGAGGTAAGCCAGTTTTTATAAGGAGAAGAACACAAGATGAAATTACTGATGCAAAAGAAGTAAAGATGGAAGATTTAAAAGATCCTGAAAAAGATGAAGATAGAGCTAAAAATCCAGAGTGGCTTGTTATGCTCGGGGTCTGTACCCATTTAGGATGTGTTCCCTTAAATGATAAAGGAGATTATAATGGATGGTTCTGTCCATGTCATGGATCTCATTATGATACTTCTGGCAGGATTAGAAAAGGACCAGCACCAACTAATATGGAAGTTCCGAAATATGAATTTGTTAACACTAATACAATTAAAATTGGATAAGCACTAATGAGTGATCACGAATATACACCTAAGTCTAAATTTGGAAAATGGTTTAATGACAGACTTCCATTGCTTTCTTTAGCAAGTCATCTTACTGATTATCCAACACCAAAAAACTTGAATTATTGGTGGACCTTTGGTGGGATACTTACTTTTTGTCTAATAACTCAAATTGTAACAGGACTTACACTCGCAATGCACTACATTGCTCACGCAGATATGGCATTTGAGAGTGTTGAGCATATTATGAGAGATGTCAATTATGGTTGGTTAATTAGATATATTCATGCAAATGGTGCGTCAATGTTTTTTTTAGCAGTATATATTCATATTTTTAGATCATTATTTTATGGATCATATAAATCTCCAAGAGAAATCATTTGGATTATTGGAATAATTATTTACTTATTGATGATGGCAGCTGCTTTCATGGGTTATGTTTTACCATGGGGACAAATGAGTTTTTGGGGAGCTACTGTTATTACAAATTTGTTTAGTGCAATTCCTTTAGTAGGTGAGGGAATTGTAACTTGGTTGTGGGGTGGTTACTCAGTTGACAATCCAACTTTAACAAGATTTTTTACTCTTCATTACTTAATACCTTTTTTAATTTTAGGATTGGTAGTTTTGCATATTTGGGCTCTTCATATTCCCGGTAATAATAATCCAGTTGGAATTGATGTTAAAAAACCTTCAAAAGATACAGTTCCATTTCACCCTTATATAGTTATTAAAGATGGGTTTGCATTATTAATGTTTATGATTGTTTTTGCTTTCTTTGTCTTCTATGCACCAAACATTTTAGGTCATGCGGATAATTATATAGAAGCCAACCCCCTAGTTACGCCAGCGCACATTGTGCCAGAATGGTATCTATTACCTTTCTATGCAATTTTAAGATCAGTTCCTGATAAGTTACTTGGAGTTATAGCTATGCTATCTGCGATTTTAATCTTAGCAGCCTTACCATGGCTCGATACCTCAAAAATAAGATCTGCGGTCTTTAGACCACTCTATAAACAATTTTATTGGATACTAGTAGCTGACGTTTTAATTTTAGGCTACGTTGGAGCTATGCCAGCTGAAGGGCTATATTTATTAATTGCAAGAGTTGCAACAGCTTATTATTTCCTTCATTTTTTAGTAATTTTACCAGTACTGGGGTTAAAGGAAAGAACTTTACCATTACCATTAAGTATTACTGAACCAGTACTGGGAGGATCACCTAATATTGCAATGGCTAAGAAAAAGGAAAGTAAAATAGAATAGTGAAAAACATTCTTAAGTTATTTTCAATAATAATATTGCTTTGTGTAACTAGTGCTAACGCAATTTCTGCAGAAAAAGTTGAGTATTTAAAAACCGATTGGACTTTTAAAGGTCTATTTGGAAAGTTTGATAGAGCTTCACTCCAAAGAGGATATCAGGTTTATACAGAAGTTTGTGCAGCTTGCCACTCAATGAAATACTTAAGTTATAGAAATTTATCTGAAAAGGGTGGGCCAGAGTTTTCAGTAGCTCAAGCTAAAGCAATTGCTGCTTCATTTGAGGTAACAGATGGACCAAATGCTGACGGTGAAATGTTTGATCGACCAGGAAAACTGTCCGATAAATTTGTGATGCCATATGAAAATGTTAAGGCAGCTGAGGCGGCTAACGGAGGTGCATATCCTCCTGATATGTCAGTATTAGTAAAAGCTAGAGGGGGTGGAGTTGATTATATATATTCTTTATTACAGGGTTATGAAGAAGCTCCAAGTGGAATGATTTTAGATGAAGGAGTTCACTATAATAAATATATGTATGGGAACAAGATTAAAATGTCGGCACCGCTCTCAGACGGAATTGTTGAATATTCAGACGGAACAAATGCAAGTATTGAACAAATGTCAAAAGATGTAACAACTTTTCTAATGTGGGCTGCAGAACCAAGCTTAGAAGCTAGACATCAGATGGGCTTTAAGGCCATACTTTATCTGATAATTTTAACAATACTTGTTTATTTTAGTATGAAAAGAATTTGGTCACGTATTGAAACGGAAGTTTAAAACATCACCATCTTTCACAATATAGTCTTTTCCCTCTAACCTCATTTTACCATTTGTTTTTGAACTAATCCAACCATCGTTTGAAATAAAATCTACATAAGAAATAGTTTCTGCTCTAATAAATCCTTTTTCAAAGTCTGTATGAATTTCACCAGCGGCTTTTGGAGCTGTACATTTTTTTTGAATAGTCCATGCCCTAGTTTCTTCTGGCCCTGAGGTAAAGAAGGTATCTAATTCAAGAATATTATAGCCTTTTTGAATTAGTAGATTCAATCCTGTTTCTTTAAGACCAATCATCTCCATGTAATTTTTTTTTTCTATTAAATCTAATTCGTTTATTTGATTTTCTATATCAGCAGAAACTATAAGAGTCTTTTCATATCCAAATTTGTCAATAAATTTTTTTGTATAATTATTGCCACTTGCAACACTTTGTTCATCAACATTACAAACAAATATTTTAGGTTTTAATGATAATAGTCCACTTTGATTAAGTAATTTTTTACTAAAATCATTTTTTAACGTAGAAATATCTTTATTATTATTGATACAATCTAAGGCAATTTTAAGTATCTTTAACTGATCCTCATCAACATTTCTTTTGTTATTTTTTTCTAATCTTTTTTGAATAGACTCTAAATCAGCTAGCATCATTTCTGTTTCAATAATCTCAAGATCCCTAATAGGATCAATAGTAGAATTTACATTTTGGATGTCTTCTGAGTCAAAACATCTAATCATATGTATAATCGCATCTACTTCTCTTATATGAGAAAGAAACTTATTTCCTAAACCCTCACCTTTAGATGCACCTTTTACAAGGCCAGCAATATCAACAAATGAAATAGTAGTATTAATTATTTTTTTTGATTTTGATATTTGAGCTAAATTTTTTAGTCTTTTATCTGGTACTGGTACAACACCAACATTAGGATCAATGGTGCAAAATGGAAAATTTGCTGCTTGCGCCTTACTCGAGTTGGTTAAAGCGTTAAACAAAGTTGATTTACCAACATTAGGCAATCCTACTATTCCGCACTTGAAACTCATTATTTATTATTTACTGTACTAGAAAACAATTCTAATTTTCTTTCAACAAGAATTGAAATTGAGTCTGTTATATCTTTTGATATCTTTTCAACACCCAAAGTTTCTTCTTCGTCAAAATTCTGTAAAACATAATCTGCAACTTCAATATTACCTTTTGGTTTACCTATTCCAATTCTTACTCTCGAATAATCTTTACCTATAAATTTATCTATAGAGGCTATACCGTTGTGACCAGCATCTGAGCCACCAAATTTTGCTTTAATTTTCCCGAATTCTATGTCTAGGTCATCATGAAAAACTATTACATCCTCCGCATCAATCTTAAAGTATTCAATTAATTCTCTTATACAAATTCCTGAATTATTCATAAAAGTCAATGGTTTGATTGCATAAATTTTTTTATCACTGATATTTCCAGTAGTTAACAGACCTTTAAATTTAGGTTTTTGTTTTGATAGACTGAATTTTTTATTTATTGAGTCTATGATTTTAAATCCAACGTTGTGTCGATTATTTTCACTATCTGGTGTCGGATTACCCAATCCTACAAATAAAAGCATAAATTAATGGAATTAAATTTTCAATTTTAATTGGTTATTTTTTTTCTTCAGCAGATTTTTTTTCAGTAGGTTTTTTATCATCACCCTCTTTTTTGTCACCCTTAGCTCCCTCAGCTGTTGGCTTATCCCCATCTCCTCCTGCAACTGCTCCCTCAGCCCCTTCTGCTACTGCTTCACCTTCTGCTGCCTCAGCCTCTGCTGGTTTTTCAGGCTCTTTCATAACTGTAGGTGCTGCTAATGTTGCTATTACGAAGTCTCTACCTTGAATAGTTGGTGTCACTTCATTGTCCAATTTTATTGAAGAAATTTTAAAACTTTCCCCTATATCGACTCCGTCAAGATTTATTGTTAAATTTTCGGGTATTTTTTCACTTGGGCATTTTAGTTCAACTTTTCTTCTAACTATATTTAAAACCCCACCTCTCTTAAGACCTGGAGATTTTTCATGATTTATAAAATTAACCGGAACTTCAATTTTGATTTTGACACCCGGTAACACTCTTAAAAAATCTACATGCGTAGGTTCATCATTTAATATATGATATTTAACTTCTCTTGGTAAGACATTCAAAGGTTTACCATTAATATTTAAAGCAATAATACTTGATAAAAAATTTTCTTTTTCTATCAAAGTTTTAAGTAATTTTTTTGAGATTGAGATTTTTTGATTTTCTTCTTTTCCACCATAAATAATTGCTGGAACGTTACCATTATTTCTAATAGCATTTAACTGTCCTTTAGTGGAGTTTTCTCTAATGTTAGCTTCTAGTGAATTCATAAAACAGAGTTTTTTACCCCATGTTTACAAATAATCAAGGTATTTATTTAAATAAATCTGATACGGATGTTGAATTAGATATTCTTTTAATTGCTTCACCCATTAGGCCTGAAATTGGTAAAACTTCTATGTTTTTAACATTTTTGGTTTTTTCTGCATTATCAATTGTATCTGTTATTACCAAATTTTTAATCACTGAATTTTTTATTTTTTTGACCGCATCTCCACTTAAAACTCCATGAGTTATATAAACATAAACTTCCTTTGCACCTCTTGCTTTTAAAGCTTTCGCAGCGTTAACAATAGTTCCACCCGAATCAATTATGTCATCAACAATGATGCACGTTTGGTCTTTTACATCCCCAATTACATTCATAACTTGAGATTGGCCAGGTTTCGGTCTTCTTTTATCAACTATAGCTAATCCAACATTAAGAAGTTTTCCAAGTGCTCTAGCCCTTTCTGTTCCACCAACATCAGGTGCAACACAAATAATTCTTTTACTTTTAATTTTTTTTCTCACATGTCTAGCAAATATCGGTGTTGCAAAAAGATTGTCTACAGGAATATCAAAAAAACCTTGAATTTGACCAGCATGCAAGTCTACTGTTACAACTCTATTGGCTCCAGCTTGGGTTATTAAGTTTGAAACAAGTTTTGCAGAAATAGAGGTTCTTGGAACAACCTTTCTATCTTGTCTAGCATATCCGAAGTAAGGAATAACAGCTGTTATATTCTTAGCAGAAGATCTTTTAAGAGCATCGATACACAACAATAACTCCATCAAATTATCATTAGCAGGTGATGACACGGATTGAATGATGAAAATACTATTTCCTCTAATGTTCTCATTTATTTCAACATATATCTCACCGTCTGAAAATTTTCTTATACTAGAATTTACAAGTTTTGATTTTAAATATTTTGCAATATTTTTACTTAGGATTTTATTACTATTTCCAGTTAATAATTTCATTGAAAAGTTTAATTAATCATAATTATTGAAATATTTCTACCATAATCATCATGTTTTAATCTTAAAGAACGCCTTGCACTAAAAAAATTATTTTTTTTGTTAAAAGTATCAGTATTTTTCATATCTATTTTTGTAATTTTGTTTAATTTGAGTTGTGATCTCACAAAATTTGGTAAATCAAAATAAATTGTATTTTTTCTATGACTAAAAAAAACTTCATTCTTTTTATCTTTCTGAATAAATTTTTTTTTAAAATTGTTTTTTACATTATAGTTCATTTTTCCAATACAAGGACCTATTGAGACATTTATGTTATTTGTTTTACAGCCATTTTTTAACATAAAGTTAATCACTTTAGTTATGATACCTTTGAAAGCACCTCTCCATCCAGCATGAATTGCAGCAATCATATTTCTTGTACTATCATATAGTAGAAGTGGCACACAATCTGCAGTCAATACTGCAATAGGAATTTTTTTTTGATCTGTTATTATTGCATCGGCCTTTATTTTTTTTTTACTAAATTTATAATTTTTATTTATAAAAACATACTTGCTACTATGTATTTGATTTAGCAAAAAAATATCCTTAGATTTTTTGCTAATCTTTTCCTTTACTATTTCTAAATTTTGTCTAATTCTAGTCTGGTTGTCATTTGATCCAGGTCCACAGTTTAAACTTGTATAAATACCTTTTGATTTACCTCCGTTTCTATTAAAAAAACCATGACTAATCTTTTTGTGTTTTAATAATTTTTTAGAAGTAATCAACTTTAGAATCCTAGCTTAAATCTATTTTTTTTATTTTTTATTAACATTACTTTAAATAAAGTGCCCATTTGTTTTTCATCTATAAGTCTTTTTAGTCGATGGTAAATATCTATTTTTTTTAAAAAATTCTGATTTTTAGATATCATCTCCGCTCTTTGTTCGATTCCCATTTTTATTAAAAAATGTTTTTGAGTTGTTAAATTATTTTTTAAGTCACCCATTTTTTTGGTAAAGCTTTTAAAAAGGTTAAAATTTATTCTATGAGTAATATCGACATTACCAATATTGTTTAAAATATTGGCAAATTTATGACTATATACAGCCTGTAAAGTATCTTTCATTTTTTTGTTAGTATATCCGTAATCTATTATCAATAGACCACCTGTATTTTTTTTAATCATTTTAGAAATATCTTCTAAATAATTTAATCCAAGGCTTGAGTATTCAACAAAATTTTGATTTTGAAATATCTTAAAATTAATTTTTTTTTCTATTTTTTTTATATCTACTTTTTTTTCTATGAAAAAAGCATTTTTTTTATCTTTAAAATTAACAAATCTTTCAAACCATAACCCACTTTTTTTGTTGAATTGTTTTATAGCAATTGCATCAAAAAATTCATTTGCGATAAATATACTGGGAATTTTTTTTAATTTACTAATTTTTGAAACCCAAATTACTTTTTTTTTTAACAATTTCCTTTTTTGTATTTTGATTAATAATGGACTTTTTTCATATATAATTAGATTACATGAATTTAAAAATGAAGGAAAATTTTCGAAACTTTCAATGAGAACTTTCATCATTTCTCCATTTCCTGCTCCTAGTTCAATTAAATTAAATTTTTTTGGAGACCCTAAGCTTCGCCAAAAACTTATAGTCCAAACAGCTATCATTTCAGAAAAAAGTCTTGAAATATTTGGAGCAGTTATAAAATCCCCTTTTTTGCCAAAGGGATTTTTTTTCATATAGTAGCCAAATTTTTTATCATAGAGGGATAAATCTATAAATTTATCTAAAGGTATCTTAAGATTCTTTTTTATTTTCATATTTAATAATAATAAAAATTCCTATTAACAAAAATATTAAGCTAACAATTTGCCCCATTGTTAAATTAAAAAATAAATAACCCAATTGTTCATCTGGAACTCTTAAAAACTCAATGATGAATCTAAAAAATGAGTAAAATATTAAAAATAAACCAGATATAAACCCAGGGTTTCTCATAAAACCTTTATTTCTAAAATTTATTAAAATAATAAATAAAATTATACCTTCAAAAAAAGCTTCATATAATTGAGATGGATGTCTGTATAAGTTATCTATTTGAACGAATTTTACACCCCAAGGTAAATTAGTTTCTATTCCATATAATTCAGAATTAATAAAATTTGCAATTCTTCCAAAAAAAATTCCGATTGGTGCCACTAGAGAAACAACATCTAAGTAGCTAAAAGGATTTTGATTATTTTTTTTTGCAAACCAAATACTTGCAATTATAATTCCAATTAGGCCTCCATGAAATGACATACCACCTTCCCAAATTTTAAAGATATCTAGCCAATTATTAGAATAGTAATTGAGATTATAAAAAAGTACATATCCTAATCTACCACCAAGGATAATACCTATAATTAAATATGTTACAAAATCATCGAATTTCTCTTTTAATTTTGGGTCTGATATAAAAATTCTTTTGCTTAAAATCCACCCAAGCAATATTCCACCGATATAAGATAGAGAATACCATCTTATTTCAATTGAAAAAAATTGAATTGCTACTGGGTCAAAATTATTAATGAACATATCAAATTATAAATTTAAAATATATCTATAATAAGTTATTATATAAATATATGAAAAATTCAAAGTTTGTTATCGATAAACTTGCAAAGCTAATTGAACAAGGGATTGTTTCATCTAAAGACCTAGGAAATGAATTAATTTCTATTTTAAAATCAAAAAGAGATGAAATAGTTTTCAAAATGAAATTAACAAGCAAAGACGAGTTTGAGATTTTGTCGAAAAGAGTTGAGAATTTAGAGAGTAAAATTGATAAATTTCAAAAAATCAAAAAAAAAAAAATTAAGTTGGCAAAAAAATCTTAACGCATAGACCATTTAAAGAGGACTTTTCAAGTTTGATATTGCCTCCATGAGATCTAATTATGTCTGAAGCTATTGACATTCCCAAGCCTACACTAGATTTAGAGTCTGCTCTTCCTTTGTTAATTTTGTAAAATGGTTTAAATACATTATAATGCTCCTCTTTTGGTATACCAGGTCCGTTATCTTCTATTTTAATAAATAAATTATTATTGTTTTTATTAAGTTCAACTATCATTTTATCACCATACTTCAACGCGTTATCGATTAAATTATTGATAGATCTTTCAATTAAATTTTTTCTACCATTTAGATAAATTTTTGGAGAAATATTTGTTGAAATATTTATATTATTATATTTCTTGATAATCTTTTCAATTAATTCACTTAGATTAAATTTTATATCTTTTTCTAAATAGGATGAACTTGTAAACTGCAAGTATTCATTTAACATTTTTTCCATTTCAATTATATCTTCTGCAAACTTATTAGCTAATTCTTTATCTTTAATAAATGCAACTTGTAACTTCATTCTAGTAAGTGGAGTTCTTAAGTCGTGACTTATACCTGACAACATTTCTGATCTTTGATTTAGATGTCTAATTATTCTTTTTCTCATTTTTTCAAATTCATATCCAGCTTGTCTTATTTCAGAGGCACCAGATGGTTTAAATTCCTCAATTTCCTCTCCTTTACCAAATCTTTCAGCTGCTTTTGCTAAATTTGTAATAGGTCTTGTCTGATTTTTTAAAAATATTAATGAAACAAAAACAACTATTATTGCTGGTACAGTAATCCAAAGTGCAAATATTCGTGCTGAGGAGCTGGTGACTCTATCTTTTGATACTAGGAATTTAAAATAGCCTTTGTGATATTTTATTCTTAGATCAATTAATTCTTTATAATTTGTAGTGTTAAACCAATACTCATTTGCATTAAATTTTGATTTTAATTCTCTTCTTAAAGTTCTATCAATGGGGCTAAACCATCTTTCGTCATATCGAAACTCAAAACTTTCATCTTCAACAAATTCAATGTTTAAATCTTGATAGACAGAAAAAAGATTTGTGATTTCTTCCTTATCATAAATTTCATCATTATAAACTTCTATAAATGTATTGATTTCATTTATTAATGCTTTAGTCATCCCTTTATTAGTTTTAATCCATAAGCTGTCAAAAAAAACAATAGTTATTATTAATTGCAAAATTATTACTGGTACAGCAACAATTAATAATGCTCGATAAAATAATCTTTTTGGAAGAAGATCTTTAAAAAATTTACTCAATCCATAAAACATATCCTGCTCCCCTTATTGTTTGAAGAAATTTTGGATTTTTTGGATTTACTTCAATTTTTTTTCTCAATCGAGTTACAATTACATCGATTGATCTTTCCTTATCTAAATCTATTAAAGAACCAATATCTTCTCGTGAAAAAGTTTTACCGGGGTTATTGATCATTTTTTTAAGAATAATTTTTTCGGTATTATTTATTTTAAACTCCATGTTATTTCTATTTATTAATTGTTTATTCAAATCGATTTTAATATTTTTAAATTCAATCACATTTTTTTGTGATATAACTTTTGTTTTATTTACTATATTTTGAATTCTTAATATTAGTTCTTTGGGTTCGAATGGTTTTGGAAGATAATCATCAGCACCTACCTGTAAACCTTCAACCCTATTATTTGCCTCACCTTTAGCAGTTAATAAAATAATTGGTGTTTCTAGTTTCTTTTTATTATGTTGAATAAACTCTAAACCACTCATACCTGGCATCATTATGTCTAAAATTATTAAATCAAATTTTATTAATTTAATTTTTTTTGTAGCCTCTTCACCATTTTCTGCTGTAGTAACTAAGTAATCATTTTCATTTAAATATTTTTTTACTAATGACCTTATTCCTTCATCATCATCGACAACCAAAATATGAGCTATAAAATCATCCATCGATTATTTTTTTTAGAACATTATCAAAATTAACCACTTCCTCAGAGCTGGAATTCAATAAAGCATTATAAATTCTTTTTTTCTGAATTTCAAAAATTTCGTTAAATATTTTCAAACCTTTTTCATTGAGAAAAATATGTTTTATTCGTGTATCTTGATCATCTTTTTTAAAAAAAATTATATCAATTTTCATTAAGTCTTTTAAGACTCTGTTTAAACTCTGTTTAGTAACTTTTAATTTTTTTAAAAGTTCTGAGATAGATATACCTTTATACATTGATATTAAATGAATTGCTTTTTGATGGGCAATTCCAATAGAATATTTATCGAGAATTTTTTTTGAGTCAGAAAATGTTTCTCTATAACCAATAAACAATTTTTCAATTAAATCTTTAAGCTGATCATCTTTTAGATATAAAAGTTCTTTCATTGCAAGTAAGTTATATTGACATATTAAAGATACAAAGATATTTTTCATTAATAATTTATTCAAAAATGATACCCTACGACAAGAGATCAGGAAAAATATGGTACAATGGCGAGCTAGTTGACTGGTCAGATGTCAAAGTTCATGTATTAAGTCATGGACTTCATTACGCTAGCTGTGTTTTTGAAGGTGAGCGTGTTTATGATGGATCTATTTTTAAACTAGAAGAGCACACTTCAAGATTATTTCATTCAGCAAAAAGAATGGGTTTTGAAATTCCTTACAGCGAGGAAGAAATCAACAAAGCATCTAACACAATAATTTCAACTCAAAAAGTTGAGAATGGATATGTCAGACCAGTTGTTTGGAGAGGAAGTGAAATGATGGCTATCTCAGCTCAACAAACAAAAATTCATGTTGCGATTGCGACATGGGAATGGGGTTCATATTTCGATCCTAAACTGAAAGTTGAAGGTATCAAACTAAATATTTCTAGTTGGAGAAGACCTGCACCAAATACAATTCCTTGGGATACAAAAGCATCTGGACTGTATATGATCTGCACTCTCTCAAAACACGAAGCTGAGAAACAAGGTTTCACAGACTCTCTCATGTTAGATCATGAAGGAAATGTAGCAGAGGCAACAGGGGCAAATATTTTTTTTAAAGATAAAAACGAAGAATTGCACACTCCAATACCAGACTCTTTTTTGGATGGAATAACTAGAAGAACAGTAATCGAAATTGCCAAATCTAAAAATATAAAAGTTAACGAAAGAAAAATTAAACCTGAAGAGTTAAAAAATTTTGTTGGTTGCTTTCTAACTGGTACCGCTGCAGAAGTAACACCTGTATCATGTATTGCTGAAAATCAATTTAAAGTTTGTCAAATGATAATTGATTTGAATGAAAGTTATCAAGTTTTAGTAAAAAAAAAGAAAGCTGCTTAATCTTTATTATCTTCAGAAATAGCATGGTCAATTCCCCTACGCATGTAATCATAACCTGTGAAAAGTGTTAAAGCAGCTGAAAGCCATAACAAAATAATCCCTATAGTCTGAGCATTATAATCTTGAAAATTTATAATCTTATTTCCAGTTTCTCCAGATAATAAAAGAGCGATGGACACCATTTGTAGTACTGTTTTTAACTTTGCTAAATTTGAAACTGGAAGCTTAATTCTTCCTTTTGCTAAAAATTCTCTTAGTCCAGAAATTAAAATTTCTCTTGTTAATATTATTATTGCAGCCACAACTTCATAATTACGAATAGTTCCGTCCATAACTAATAAAATAAGAGCAGTCGCAACAATAATTTTATCAGCTATTGGATCTAGCAGCTCTCCAAGCTTAGACTCTTCACCTAGAAATCTAGCTAACATCCCATCTAAGAAATCTGTAAAGGATGCAATAATAAATAAAATTAAAGCTGTTAAGTCCCCATAAAAGCCGGGCAAATAAAATGCTAAAACAAAAAAAGGAACTATTAAAATTCGACCAATAGTTAATATGTTTGGTATTTTTCTAAGCATAGTTATTCTTATTCATGGAAGAAATTATATATCTTTTTTGCAACTTTTGCCTCAACGCCCTCAACTGATTTTATTTCATCAAGACTTGCAGACTCGACGGCTCGTGCAGACCCAAAATGGTTTAATAGAGCCCTTTTTCTGATTGCTCCAATACCATTAATTTGGTCAAGTAGTGACTTTTTAATACCTTTTGCTCTTTTAGCTCTATGAGACGTTATAGCAAATCTATGAGCTTCATCTCTTAGTCTTTGCATGAAAAAAAGAGTAGGGTCATTTCTCTCAAATTTGAACGATTTTCCATTATAAAAGAATGTTTCAACTCCACTATTTCTCATTTTGCCTTTAGCTATAGCTATCATTGGTAAATCGTATAATCCATATTCATCCAAAACTTCTTTAGCCGATGAGTATTGACCTTTACCACCATCAATTAGTATTAAGTCAGGAAGAGTTAAATAGTTACCTTTTTCAAGCATAGCTCTTTTAAACCTTCTGGACAAAACTTCCTTTAACATTGCAAAATCGTCTTGTTCTGAACCTTTAGTTTTAATATCGAATTTTCTATATCTTTTTTTTACAAAACCTTCATTTCCAAAAGTTATCATTGCCCCAACACTATTTGTTCCTTGAATATGACTGTTATCATATACTTCAACCAAGTTAATACTATTTTTTAAATCGAATTTTTTTGCAACTTTTTCAAATAAGTCCTTGTTATTATTTGTTTCATAAATCTTTCTATTCAAGGACTCCTTAGCATTTTTTTCTGCCATAGCAATTACTTTTGCTTTAGTTCCTTTTTTTGCTAAGTTAATGGAAATAGAATTATTTTCTTTTTTGCTTAAGGTTTCTTCAATTAATTTTTTATCTTTTATTTCAGTGTTTATTATTATCAATTTTGGAACACTTTTGTTTTCGTAGAATTGCATTAAAAAAGAGGACATAATTTCTGATATATCTTGGTCAGGATCATGTTTTGGAAAATAAGCTTGATTTCCCCAGTTTTGTTTGGATCTATAAAAAAAAACCTGAATACAGGTTTTACCAGACTCTTTATATGCAGCAACCACATCAGCATCGACTAAGTTTGCTTCATTAATTCTTTGTGAAGATTGGATTATATTCAAAGACTTAATTCTATCTCTGAAAATTGAAGCTTTTTCAAAATCTAGCTGCTCACTTGCAGTTTCCATTTCTTTAGATAAATTTTTTTGAATATCTCTAGTTTTACCTGATACAAATTGAATTGCTTGGTCTACTGACTTTTTGTAATCATTTTTTTTTATGTAGCCAACACAAGGACCCGAACATCTTTTAATTTGATAAAGTATACAAGGTCTTTCTCTGTTCTTGAAAGTTCCATCATCACAAACTCTTAATTGAAATATCTTTTGAAGCATTTTAATAGTCCAGTTTGCGGTACCTGCTGAGGCAAATGGGCCAAAATAAAATCCTTCCTTATCTTTTTTTCCTCTGTGCTTTGAAACTCTTGGCCATTGATCTTTTTCACCAATAAATATGAAAGGAAAAGACTTGTCATCTTTAAGTAAAATATTAAATTTTGGTTTATGTTTTTTTATTAAGTTCGCCTCTAAAAGTAGAGCCTCACTTTCATTAGCGGTAGTTGTAATCTCTAACTTAAATGTCTGAGACAACATTCTTTCAGTCCTAATAATATGATTTTTTTCAGAAACATAACTTTTTAATCTATTTGGAAGATTTTTTGCTTTTCCTACATAAAGAATATCATCTTTATGATTTAACATTCTGTATACACCTGGACTTTTAGGAATTAATGGTAGTTCTTTTTTAATTACTTCTTTTCCAAGTTCAGAACTTTTCATGACTTCTCTTTTTGGTAATTTGAATACCAACAGATGAACATTCTTTTAAAATTTCTAATTTTTCAATTTTAAGCATTATCTTACCTATTCTTTTATCCTTGAATAGCTCATTAAATACAGCTTCAGCAAGAGACTCTAAAAAATTATAGTGTTTCTTTTTTACAAGTTTTGTAATGAGCTTTACGACTGTACCGTAATTAACAATAGATTTGATATCTTTATCATTTGTTGGTTTTTTATCCTCATAATCAATCTCAAGACTAAATTTTACTTTTTGAGGTTTTTCTTTTTCGAAATCATAATAACCAAGCTTTAATTCCA
Organism: Pelagibacterales bacterium SAG-MED39; assembly: GCA_014653625.1. Lineage (GTDB taxonomy): Bacteria > Pseudomonadota > Alphaproteobacteria > Pelagibacterales > Pelagibacteraceae > Pelagibacter. Next base: position 29,370 of record JACWEI010000006.1, on the reverse strand, counting down.
AAATTAATTCATTAATAAGAATTTTTTTTTCGTAGTTAAATAAGTTTTTATTTTTATCTATTTTGACAATTTTAAAGTTATTTTTCCTCATTCTTTTCCCCTCATTATATCAGGTGTTTGCCAATTCAAATTTTGCCCACTATCTATTGCTAAAACTTGCCCAGTAATAGAACTGTTTTTAATAAAGAAGTCAACAGCATTGCAAATCTCCATAACATTCACTTGTCGTCCTAAAGGAGTTGATAAATATTGTTTTTTGAAATGATTATCAGTTTGTCTTTTATTTTTTATGGTTGGTCCTGGAGCTATTCCATTAACCCTAATGTTAGGGGCCAAACTCATGGCACTAGTTTTGGTTAAAGTATAAAGACCAGTTTTACTTAAAGTATATGAAAAGAAAAAAGGAGTTAATTTAAAAACTCTTTGATCAATTATATTGATAATATTGTTGTTTTTCCCTTTTATATTTTTTGCAAATTCTTTAGTTAAATAAGCTGGAGCTTTTAAATTAACTTCGAGGTGCCTAGCCCAACTTTTAGAAGTAAAATTTCTTAAATTATCATTTTCAAATAATGATGCATTGTTTATCAGACAATCAAAATACCTTAGTTTCGATTTTGAAAACTTTATAATTTTGTTTAAATCTTTTTCTTTTGAGAGGTCACCTTTAATAAGAAAAACTTTTGTATGATTTTTGATTAATTCTCTCTTAAGTTTTTCAGCTTTAGTTTTAGAGCTATTATAATGAATTACAATTTCAACATCTGGGCCAGAAAGTGATTTGGCTATTGCTGCTCCTATTCTTGTAGCAGCCCCAGTGATGATTATCTTATTTGCTTCCATTTTTTCTTACCTTTTTGAGCTCTTGTTCCTGGCAAACCCATAGTTGATCTACCTTTAGGATAAATTCTATTATTTGCACTATATTGTTTAACTTTAGGGTTTAAAACAATTTCTAACTCTGATGCTTCAAGTTTTCTGATCTCGTCTCTTATTTTGGCCGCTTCTTCAAATTCAAGATTGGTTGCAGCATCTTTCATTTTTTTATTAAGAGCTTTTAAATGTTTTTTAAGATTCCCACCAATATTTTCATCAGTTCCAACTTTGACGTAATCTTTTTCATAAACACTCTCTAAAACATCTCCAATTTCTTTTTTTACACTTGCTGCACTAATTTTATGTTTTTTATTATATGCTACTTGAATTGATCTTCTTCTGTCAGTTTCTTTAATTGCATTTTTGATACTTTTGGTTTCTTTGTCAGCATAAAGAATTACTTTTCCATCTAAATTTCTTGCTGCCCTTCCAATAGTTTGAATTAAAGAAGTTTCAGATCTTAAAAATCCTTCTTTATCAGCGTCTAAAATTCCAACTAAAGCACATTCCGGTATATCCAAACCTTCTCTTAAAAGATTAATACCTACCAAGACGTCAAACACTCCTAATCTTAAGTCTCTCATAATTTCTATTCTTTCAAGAGTATCGATATCAGAATGCATATACCTAACTTTGACACCATTTTCATGAAGGTACTCAGTCAAATCTTCAGCCATCTTTTTTGTTAATGTGGTCACAAGTACTCTGTAATTATTATCAACAACTTTTTTACACTCATGCATTAAATCATCCACTTGATTTTTTGCAGGCCTTATTTCAACAGGAGGATCAATTAAACCAGTGGGCCTAATAACTTGTTCTACAAATTTATTTTTAACTTGTTTTAATTCCCATGGCCCAGGAGTAGCAGATACAAAAACTGTTTGAGTTCTCATAGCATCCCATTCTTCAAATTTTAGCGGTCGGTTATCCATACAAGAAGGCAATCTAAAACCATATTCTGCAAGATTGCTTTTTCTCGATCTGTCACCTTTATACATCCCATTTAGCTGTGGAACTGTTACATGACATTCATCAACAAAAATTAAAGTATTATCAGGAAAATATTCAAAAAGAGTAGGGGGTGGTTCCCCAGGTTTTCTTCCAGATAAAAATCTAGAATAATTTTCGATTCCAGCACAAGAACCTGTTGCCTCAATCATTTCTAAATCAAATTTAGTTCTTTCTTCTAATCTTTGGGCTTCAAGTAATTTATTTTGATCTTTAAACTTCTTTAAGGTTACCTCTAATTCTCTTTTGATTTTAATAATTGCTTGCTCAATAGTTGGCTTAGGAGTTATGTAATGGCTATTTGCATAAACTTTAATCACACCTAATTCATTTACCAAATCACCTGTAAGTGGATCAAATTCCTCAATTTTTTCCAATTTATCTCCAAATAAACTTAATCTCCAGGCACGATCTTCTAGGTGAGATGGAAAAATTTCTAAATACTCCCCTCGTGCTCTAAATGTGCCTCTGTAAAAATTTTGATCATTTCGTTTATATTGAAGAGCAACTAATGATTTAATTAGTTGTTCTCTATTATATTCATAACCTGTTTTTAAACTTAAGGTCATTTTACTGTAGGCTTCAACCGAACCCAATCCATAAATACACGAAACACTTGAAACGATGACAACATCGTCTCTTTCTAGCAAAGATCTTGTCGCTGAGTGGCGCATTCGATCTATCTGCTCATTGATTGATGCTTCTTTTTCAATATAAGTGTCTGAACGTGGAACGTACGCTTCAGGTGTATAATAATCATAGTAAGAGACAAAATACTCAACAGCATTATCAGGAAAAAAAGATTTCATTTCACCAAAGAGTTGAGCTGCAAGAGTTTTGTTTGGAGCCAGTATTAAGGCAGGTCTGTTGGTCTTTTCTATGACTTTTGCCATTGTGAAAGTTTTACCAGATCCAGTTACTCCGAGAAGAACTTGACTTAGTTGATCTTTGTTGGCACCATTTACCAATTGTTTTATAGCCTCAGGTTGATCGCCTGCTGGCTTAAAGTCAGTTTTCATTTGAAACTTTTTGCCCCCTTCTAGTTTAGGGCTGATCTCAGGATTTTTATTCTGAATTTCTGTAATTAAATCTTGATATGTATTCTGCATTATTTATAAAACTAATTGATATAATTTTTATTTCAATGAGCATAATATCAAATAGTTTAAAAAAAATTAAACCTTCCCCAACTATTGCGGTAACTCAAAAAGCTAGGGAATTAAGAGCTGTAGGCAAAGACGTCATCGGATTAGGGGCGGGAGAGCCTGATTTTGATACTCCAGATAATATTAAAAATGCTGCAATTAAAGCGATTAGAAAAGGTGATACGAAATATACAGCAGTAGATGGAACCCCTTCATTAAAAAAAGCTGTTATAAAAAAATTCAAAAGAGAAAATAAATTGAATTATTCTACAGATCAAGTAACAGTGGGAACTGGTGGAAAGCAGGTTCTTTATAATGCTTTTATGGCTACTTTAAATAAAGGTGATGAAGTTATCATTCCAGCACCTTTTTGGGTTTCTTATCCAGATATGGTTTTATTAGCCGGAGGAAAACCAAAAATAGTTAAATGTAAAGAACAGGAAGGTTTTAAACTTACAGCAAAAAAACTTAAAAAAGCAATTTCGAAAAAAACAAAATGGTTAATCCTAAATTCACCATCTAATCCAACAGGAGCAGGATATACTAAAAAAGAAATTCAAGATTTAGCAAAGGTTCTAATTAGAAATAAAAAAGTCTATATCCTAAGTGATGATATTTATGAACATATTAGATATGATAATTTTAATTTTTTTACAATAGCTCAAGTTTCAAAACTTAAAGATAGAACACTAACAATGAATGGTGTTAGCAAATCTTATGCAATGACAGGGTGGAGAATAGGGTATGCAGCAGGTCCAAAAGATATAATTAAAGCTATAGGTAAGATTCAATCTCAATCGACATCAAATCCATCATCAATAAGTCAAGCGGCAGCAGTTGAAGCATTGAATGGAAATCAGAGTTTTATAAAAAAGAGATCCAATGCCTTCAAGCAAAGAAGAGACTTTGTAGTTAAAAGTTTAAATAATATCAAAGGAATTAGTTGCCTAAAACCAAATGGAGCATTTTATGTTTTTCCAAGCTGCAAAGGTCTATTAAATAAAAAAACGAAATTAAAAACTGATACTGATTTTGTTCAAAAGTTGCTTGAAAAATCAAATGTTGCAGTTGTTCAGGGATCAGCATTTGGCTTAGATGGATATTTTAGAATTTCTTATGCAACTTCAATGAAAAACTTAAAAAAAGCTATGGATAGAATTAAATCTTTTTGTGAAAGTTTAGAATAAACATTTTTATTTTTGGTCTAATATTTTTTTAGCTAAATCAGTTTTTCTTATCCAAGATTTTGGGATAGTGCCTACTCCTTGTAAAGCAGCAAAATAAGCTCCAATAAAATTAACTCTAGAACAGTTACAACCTCCAGCTTTAATAGTTTTTAAAATAGCCCCTTTATAATTTGTAGAATTAATAATTGAATGAATTGAGCTATTAAATGTTCCTGGGTAGCTACAAGCCATACCCAATTTTCTTACCACTAGAGGATGAGGTTTTGATTTTAATCTTTTAACTTTTTTAATATCTTCAACAACAATTTTAAAATATGAATTTTTTTTAAATATCTTCATGAATTCGTTTATAGGATCTTTGCAACCTTTTAGTGCTAAATCTATTATATAAAATTTTGCTAAAGCATATTTGAGACTTATTTTTGAAACAGTTATAGTAGAGATAATTTTTTTTACATTTTTGAAACTATAGCCATACAAAAAATATGGAAGAGCAGCACAATAACCATCAGACTCATTTACCTTTTTACCTCCAGTTAATTTTTTTTTAGACTTAATATTTTTCACAGTTTCAATGATATTCTGATGGATCCAAGGTCCTTTTATTATTCCTCGCCAGTCTTTAACTTTTCTGTATTTTGCTCTTAAATTTAAATTTTTCCAGTAAATACTTCCTGGACCAAAATTTTTTGTAATATTTTTTTTAAATCTTTTTTCTATATCTCGATGACCTTCAACTAAAGTTTTGAACATGACTTGACCTACCTCATTATAGCCAGAAACTTTACCAGTTTTAATATTGTAAAAAGGACTTTTATTTTTTTTTAAGAAAGTAAAGTCTTGTTTTCCCTTAATATAAGTTAGCAGTTTTCTCTGGTTATAGACCCAATGTAAGGGTCTAGCTGCAGCATCAGCCACAGTCGCCCCTAAAAAAACATGTAGATTATTTTTCACTTTACTTGTGCGAAAGATGCTTTTCAGCCTCAAGTGCAGCCATACACCCCATACCTGCAGCGGTTACAGCTTGCCTAAATGTTTTGTCCTTTACATCTCCTGCAGCATAAACTCCAGGAACATTAGTTTCAGTAGAGTCTGGTTTGGTAATTAAATATCCTTCATTATCCATTTTTAATTGTTCTTTAAATAAAGATGTTGCTGGATCATGACCAATTGCAACAAATAAACCATCAACTTTGATCTCTTCAATTTTATTTGTTTTTACATTTTTTACTTTAATACCTTTGACATTTTTAGGCTCTTTATCACCTATCACATCTTCGACTATAGTGTCCCAAATAATTTCAATTTTTTTATTTTCCATTAATTTTTTTTGGAGCATTTTTTCAGCTCTTAAGCTGTCACGTCTGTGGATTAATTTTACTTTTGAAGCAAACTTTGTAAGAAACATTGCTTCCTCTACAGCAGCATTTCCACCACCAACTACTGCTACTTCTTTTTCTTTAAAGAAAAATCCATCACATGTAGCACAAGCTGATACCCCAAAACCTCTAAATTCTTGTTCTGATTTTATATTTAACCACCTCGCTTGAGCGCCAGTTGAAATTATAATACTATCAGCTGTAAATTTTTGACCACTATCACCGACTGCCTCAAATGGTGTAGATTTTAAATTGACTGACTGAATATGATCCTCTATCATTTCTGTTCCGACTGCTTTAGCCTGATCTTTCATTTGATCCATTAACCAAGGTCCTTGAATAACATCTGCAAATCCTGGATAATTTTCAACATCAGTAGTTGTTGTTAGTTGTCCTCCAGGCTCAGATCCGTGAACCAAAATTGGATTTAACATTGCACGTGCCGCATAAACTGCAGCTGTGTATCCGGCGGGACCGGATCCAATTATTAACACTTTTGTGTGTTTAGTTGGATTTTGACTCATATCAAAGCTATATAATGATTAATGACTAAATTAAAAGGGATATTATTGACTGAGGGGATGCATGGCATGATAAGCCAAGCAGAAGGCCTGGCTAAAGCCTTGGATTTAGAATTTATACACGAGAAAATTGAACTTAATAAATTTTGGAAATTGATTCCACCAAGTTTAACTCCAGTTAAAAAATTTGTTTTTAAAAATAATATAGATAAAGATTTTAATATTGTCATTTCTTGTGGCAGAAAAAGTGTAATTCCATCAATTTATTTAAAACAAAAACATAAAAATAAAATAATGAACATTCATATTCAGGATCCAAAAGTTTCCTTAAACAATTTTGATTATATTGTAGCCCCTGAACATGACCAATTAAAAGGTAAAAATGTTTTAACTACAAAGGGAGCAATACATTACTTAATAAATAATGAATTAAATGAAAATCAAAACTACTTAAAACCAAAAATAACTAAAGAGAAAGTGGTAAGTTTTATCGTTGGGGGACCCAATAAATATTATGATTATAATAGTAAAGAACTAGAAGAAATCTTTTTAAAAATTAAAGAAAATTTTATAAATAAAGATTATCAATTAATCTTTGTTCCTTCAATTAGGACATCTCAAGAAATAATAGACAAGGCGAAAAATTATTTTGATGAAAACCAAATTATCATTCCAAATGTTGATAAAAAAGCTTACTTATCATCTTTAAAATTAGCTGATCATATCGTGGTAACTTGTGACTCAACATCAATGATTTCAGAAGCAGCAATGACAGGAAAACCAATATATGTGGCTCAAATGACTCCAATTAAGAAAAATTATAGATTTAAAAAATTTTTTGAATTATTTAAGTCACTAAATATTATAAAAGATTTAGAAAATTCAACTGAAACTTGGAATTATGAAAAACTTAATGAAACAGATAGGGTATCTAGCTATATTAAAGAACAACTAACAAATTATGACTTTTCTTAATTCTATTTTAGAACAATCAAAAAAACATAAATTTCCATTTGATCATTGGGAATACAATAATGCTCTTAGTAATGATGCTATTGAAGAAATTGTCAAAGTAGATATTCCAGATGTTAGTAAACACAATCTAAATTATGATGGCACAAGAGCAATCGATGGTGGTGGTGCTGAGTTTAGAGAAGGAATAGCATCAGGTGGTAAAGCTATTAAATTTAGATGTTTTATAACAAAAGAAAACGCATCTCAATTTCCAAATTTAGTGAAATTTATTAATGAACTTCAATCGAAAAAAACTTATGAAACAATTTCAAAAATGATAAATAAAAATTTAAATAATTCATATGTGAGGGTTGAAGTTATATGTGATAGAGAGGGTTTTTGGTTAAAGCCTCACTGCGATATAAAAGAAAAACTAATGTCAGGTTTAATTTTTGTGAATAACACAAATGAGTCTGAAGATCTTGGAACAGATTTTTATAATGAAAAATTAGAAAAAGTGAAAACAGTTCCTTACAAACATAATTATGGATATTTATTTACCAGTGGCCCTAATACTTGGCACGGAATGGAAAAGAAAAAAATTATTAAAGAGAGACGTTGTATTCAAGTTAATTACGTTACTTTTCCAACTGATTGGAAAGTCGAGTAGTAAATTTTTATATTAAATTTGAGTACAAGCCCATCAAAAATAAAGACCCAAATGTTAAACAAATACCAATAACAGCTTTTAATTGATCTCTGTCCTCATTTATGTTTGATTTATCGTAAAGTTTCCAAACATTACTATTGTTTGACTCTAAATATTTAGGAATATCTATTTTTTTTTCTTTAGGAAAATTTATTACTTCTGCATTAAATAAATTAATATTTTTTTCTGAAGATTGCTCAATTTGTTTGTGAATTTCTAGACTCATTATTATTTAATATTATTAATTTAAGTTTAAAATATTTAAACAAGCCTACAGATCATTTTGAGTTTAACATAATGAAATATTTTAATTCTAAAAAAATTTTTCAACTTTTAAGTGTATGAATATTATCAACTTTTAATTGAAAATTTTATTTTAAATCCTGTAGAGTGTTAACTTCTAACTTTTTTGTTTTAAGAGATTTAATTGCTTTTAAGCATGCTATGGCCGTAGACATGTTAGTACAATAAGGCACTTTATTTTTAAGAGTTCCTCTTCTAAGTGTAATAGCATCATTTAATCTGTGCTCGGTATTTCCGCCACCAGTATTAATTACTAACCCAATTTTTTTAGAGTCTAAAATATCTACAATATGTGGAGATCCACTGCTGACTTTATTAATTATTCTGCAATTCATTCCATGTTTTCGAATATAATCCGCAGTTCCTTTTGTTGCACATAATGTAAAATCTAATTTAATTAGTTCTTTGGCTAAATCAATCCCCTCATCTTTATGAGAATCTTTTAAAGAAATGAAAGCTAATCCTTTTTTAGGTAATGAGTTTGCAGCAGCTATTTGACTTTTTGCGAAAGCCATACCAAAATCTTTATCAAATCCCATAACTTCACCAGTTGATTTCATTTCAGGCCCTAAAAGTAAATCACTGTTAGGAAATTTATTAAACGGAAAAACTGCTTCTTTAACAGCATACATTCCTTTAGATTTATCTTTTAAATTAAATTTTGATAATTTTTCTCCAGCCATTATTCGTGAGGCAATTTTAGCAAGCGAAAGACCTTTTGCTTTTGATACAAACGGCACTGTTCTACTCGCTCTAGGATTCACCTCAATTACATAAATTTCATCTTTTTTTATGGCAAATTGAATATTCATGAGACCTTTGACCTTTAAAGCTAAAGCTAACTTTTTGGTTTGATTTTCAATTTCTCTAATTAAATATGGTTTAATTGATATTGGGGGGAGACAACATGCTGAATCTCCAGAGTGAATTCCAGCCTCCTCAATATGTTGCATAATACCTGCTACATGAACTTGTTTTCCATCTGATATAGCATCAACATCTACTTCCATTGCATGATTAATAAATTTATCAATTAAAATAGGATTTTCTTCTGCAGCCTTGAATGCTTCTACAACAAATTTTTTAAGTTGATTTTTTTCATGAACAATTTCCATTGCTCTTCCACCTAACACATAGGAGGGTCTGACCATTAATGGTAGACCAATTTTTTCAGCAATTTTAATTGCTTGTTTAAATGTCTTGGCAATTCCACTTTCAGCCTGTTTTAATTTCAATTTTTTTAATAAATTTCGAAATCGATCTCTGTCTTCAGCTAAATCAATTGAAGTGTATTGTGTTCCTAAAATCGGAAGTTTGTTATCATGTAAAAATTTAGCTAGTTTAATTGGTGTTTGGCCACCAAACTGAGCAATAATTCCAGCAAGATTTCCATTTTCTTGTTCCTTTTTAATTACATTAAATACATACTCTTCTTTCAGAGGTTCAAAATAAAGTCTGTCACTAGTATCATAATCTGTTGAAACAGTTTCAGGATTACAATTAATCATGATTGTTTCGAAACCTACGCTTTTCAATGAAAAGCTTGCTTGGCAACAGCAGTAATCAAATTCTATACCTTGCCCGATTCTATTAGGACCACCACCTAAAATAATTATTTTTTTCTTAGTAGATGGGTCTGCTTCACACTCTGAATTAATAGAAAAATTTCGTTGATATGTTGAATACATATATGGTGTGAAAGATTTAAATTCAGCGGCACAAGTATCAACTTTTTTAAATACTGGTAAAATTTTAAGTGCTATTCTTTTTCTTCTTATTAAATCTTCATTTGATTTAGTTAATTCAGAAAGTTTCTTATCAGAGAAGCCGATAGATTTAATTCTATTAAATTCAACGAAATCCTTTGGTAAGCCATTATTTTTGATCTTAGCTTCACTATCAACTATTTCTTTAATCTGTTCTAAAAACCATGGATCAATTCTGGATAATGCAAATATTCTTCTTATATTAATCTTTTTACGCATTGCCTCGGCAACAAGAAGAAGTTTATTTGGGATATTTTCTTTAAGTCTTTTTTCAATCTGCTTTTTATTTAGATCAAAAATTCTATCTAATCCTGAAAAACCTGTTTCGAGGGAAACCAATGCCTTTTGAAGCGACTCTTTAAAATTTCTTCCAATTGCCATTGCTTCACCAACTGATTTCATGGAGGTTCCTAATATTGCTGGTGATGTTGAAAATTTTTCAAAAGTAAATCTTGGAATTTTTGTTACCACATAATCTATACTAGGTTCAAATGAAGCTGGGGTAACTTTGGTGATTTCATTTTTCAATTCATCCAACGTGTAGCCAACCGCAAGTTTTGCAGCAACTTTTGCAATTGGAAATCCAGTTGCTTTTGATGCAAGTGCCGAAGATCTAGAAACACGAGGATTCATTTCTATAACCACCATTCGACCATTTTTAGGGTTGATAGCAAATTGAACATTTGATCCACCAGTTTCAACTCCAATTTTTTTCAAACATGCTATCGAAGCATTTCTCATGATCTGATATTCTTTATCAGTAAGAGTTAGTGCTGGAGCTACTGTTACAGAGTCTCCAGTATGGATACCCATTGGATCAACATTTTCAATTGAACAGATAATGATACAGTTATCTTTTTTATCTCTTACAACTTCCATTTCAAACTCTTTCCAGCCCTCCAAACATTCTTCTACTAGCACTTGAGATACAGGAGATTCATGTAAACCAGTTTTAATTATCTTTAGGTATTCTTTTTCATTTTTTGCTATACCCCCTCCAAGACCTCCAAGAGTAAACGCAGGTCTAATAATTGCAGGTAGGCCAATTTTTTTTAAAACTCTAGATGCTTGGTTAATATTGTTGACAATTTCAGATTTAGGCAAGTCTAAACCAATATCAATCATATTTTTTCTAAATTTTTTCCTGTCTTCTGCATTAGCAATTGCCTGAGAGTTTGCTCCTATAAGTTCAATTTTATATTTTTTTAAAATTCCTTTTTTCTCAGCTTCCATAGCGAGATTGAGTGCAGTTTGACCACCCATGGTTGGTAAAATTGCATCTGGTTTCTCTTTTTTAAGAATTTTTTCTAAAACTTCTAATGTTATAGGTTCTATATAAGTTTTATCTGCAACATTTGGATCAGTCATAATAGTTGCGGGATTTGAATTAATTAGAATTACTTTGTAACCCTCATCTTTTAAAGCCTTACAAGCTTGTGTACCTGAGTAATCAAATTCACAAGCTTGACCAATGATAATGGGTCCAGCGCCCACAACTAATATTTTTTTAATATCTCTTCTTTTTGGCATTTTTTTTGATGTTATTAATAAATTCTTGAAATAGGTAGACACTATCCTGTGGTCCAGGATTTGACTCTGGATGATACTGCACTGAAAATATTGGTTTGTTTTTAAGTTTTATTCCCTCAATGGTATTATCAAAAAGAGATTTATGAGTTATTTCAATTTTTTTTGGTAACGTTTCTTCAACTACTACAAAACCATGATTTTGGCTGGTGATTTCAACTTTATCATGGATTAAGTTTTTAACAGGATGGTTTGCACCTCTATGTCCCAACTTCATTTTTTTTGTCTTTCCACCCAAAGCTAATGCTAAAATTTGGTGACCTAAACAAATTCCAAAGATAGGTAAATTTTTCTTAATCAATGAACTAATTATTTTTATTGCATATTTTCCTGTTGCTGCTGGATCACCAGGACCATTGGATAAAAATATTCCGTTTGGTTTAAGATCTAAAATTTTTTCAGCAGAAGTTTTGCAAGAAACAACTGTTACTTTACATTTGAAGTCTGAAAAATATCTTAAAATATTTTTTTTTATTCCATAATCAATTGCAACTACATGGAAAGAATTTTTTCTATTTATTTTATATCCAATTTCTTTTTTCCAGGTTTTAAGTCCTTTCCAAATATAGTTTTTTGATGTTGAAACAGTTTCTGCAAGATCAAGATTTTTTAATCCACTCCACTTAATGGTAGAGTTTATTAATTTGCTAACATTAAACTTTCCATTTTTTGAAAAAGCAATTGTGCCTTTAGGGGCTCCTTTATCTCTAATAAAATTTGTCAAGCTTCTAGTATCTAGTCCTGTAATTCCAACAATTTTATTTTTTTTGAGCCAGGCATCTAAATGCAAAAATGCTCTATAATTTGACGGAGAGGTTATCTCTGAATTAAAGATTACCCCTTTTGTCCAGATTTTGTCAGACTCAATATCTTCTTTGTTAGTTCCAACATTTCCAATGTGAGGAAAGGTAAAGTTAATAATTTGACCAGCATATGAAGGATCTGAAATAATTTCTTGGTAACCTGTTAAAGAGGTATTAAAGCAAACTTCACCAGTTGCTTCTCCCTGATGGCCAATTCCAATCCCTTTAAAAACTTTCTTGTTTTCAAGAACTAAAACACCTGTATTAAATTGTGGATTTTTTGAGTTTGATTTTTTTGCTTTTTTGATCAATTACAACTCATAAGTTAAAGGTTAATACAATAATTGCTTTATTATCGCAACTGAGAAGTATTATAAAATTGTAAAAAAACAATTTTTCTTTTGAAGAATTTTTTCTTTACAGTAAATTAAATAATTATGCCCTTAAAAGATACTATAGAAAACGAATATAAAACTGCACTTAAATTAAAAGATAAAAATAAAATATCAACCTATAGGTTAATATTGTCTTCCATAAAGGATCTTGACATAGTCAATCGATCTGGACCCAATAAGAAAGATACTGATGATGAAGATATCAAGAAGCTTTTAAAAAAGATGGTTAAACAAAGAGCCGAATCGATTGATATCTATAAAAAAAATAACCGAGCAGATTTGCTGGAGGTTGAGCAAAATGAATATGATATTTTAATTGGATTTCTTCCAAAGCAACTAGGAGAAGAAGAGACAAAAAAAATCTGTTCAGATTTAATTGCTAAATTGGGTGCGTCTTCGATTAAAGATATGGGCAAAGTAATGGGTGAGTTAAAAAAAACTCATGTAGATGAGGTTGATTTTGCTAAAGCAGGCCCGATGATCAAAGACTTATTAAATAAATAATGAAGTATCCAAAAGAATATTTAGATGAAATTAAGACGAGGCTAAAAGTATCCACTGTTGTATCTAAAAGTGTCTCCCTAAAAAAAAGAGGTAAAGAGTTTGTTGGTCTATCTCCATTTAAAAACGAAAAAACTCCTTCATTTACTGTGAATGATGAAAAAGAATTTTACCATTGTTTTGCAACCTCAGAGCATGGAAACATTTTTGATTTTATAATGAAAATTCAAAATCTAAAATTTGGTGAGGCAGTCAAGCATTTAGCTCAACTAGCAGGGATGCAACCTTATATGTTTTCAAAACAAGATGAAGAAAGAGAAAAAAAATGGAAAGAGTATCAATCTATCTTTAGTCAATATGTAGATTTTTATTATAATGAGTTATTAAAAAATGAAAGTTATTCTGTTGCAAGAGATTATTTGAAAAATAGATCTTTAAACAAAGAAGAAGTTAAAAAATTTAAAATTGGATACATCGAAAAAAATCCCAATTTCTTTGAAAAATTAAAAGATAATTACAGCGAGCAAACTTTAGTTGAAACGGGCTTGTTTTACTTGGATGAAAAAAAGAAAAAATATGTTGAGAGATTTAGAGGAAGATTAATTTTTCCAATCAATAATATTTCAGGTCAACCAATAGCATTAGGTGGAAGAATAATCGAAAACCAAGACTACTTAGCCAAATATATAAATTCACCTGAAACAAATTTTTTTAAAAAAGGATCTAATTTATATAATTTAGATTTAGCACGAAAACTTTCTAATAAAATAGATCATATTTATTTAGTTGAAGGTTACATGGATGTAGTGGGTCTTAGCAAAAATGGAATAGATAATGTAGTTGCAAATCTTGGAACATCTTTAACGGATAAACAAATCTTAACTCTTAACCAATTTTTTGATGATATCATTATTTGTTTTGATGGTGATGAAAGCGGGTATAAAGCAGCTTTAAGAGCAGCAGAGAATTCAATAAAAGAACTAAAACCTGAAAAACAAATTTCATTTTTGTTTTTACCAGATAAAGAGGACCCAGATAGCTATGTAAATAAAAATGGTAAAGTTAATTTTATTGATTTTACAAAACAAAGTAAGCTTTCAATTCATCAATTTATTTTTAGCCATTATAAAAAACAAACTGAAAATAACCCTTCTTCCATGGCTATTTTTGAAAAAAAACTTAGAAGCGTTGCAAATACAATTAAAGATGATTTTATAAAAAAATATGTTTTAGAATATTTTTTAGAAAAAATTTCTGAATTAACACCTCACACCAACCTTAATAAAAAGAAGTTTTTCGTTAAAAAAGCTAAATCACTAGAGTCAACTAAGAGGTATTTTAATGAAAGTAAATCATTGACTGGTGTTGAACTAAAAGAATTTTCACTATTATACTTGTTGATGACTAATTTAAAATTGATGCAAGAAAATATCCATCTAATTGAGAATGTAAAATTTTTTACTGAAGTAAATAAACAAATTTTTGATAAAATTGTTATGAAGTTAAAATCTGGTGAAGAGATGAAAATTGATGACTTAAAAATTGACAATCAGTTGATTGAAAAGATAAATAAATTTGCTCCAATAAAACATATTTTAAAAAACAAATTTAATAATGAACACGAGGTTATTGAGTTATTAGACGATATTAGTCGAGATTTAAATAACTATGATTTAGAGTTTAGGATTCAGGAATTAGAATCGAAGTTTTCTAAAGATCTTAGTGAGGTAACATTTAACGAGCTAAAAGAGCTTAAAAAAAAGCAAAATATCAATTAATACTTCTAAATTAATAATGGATTTTTCCAAATTTGATATTATATAAGACTCTTCAAAATTATTACTGTGGAAAGAATTATTACTAAATCATTTGCTAGATTAATGGGTCGAGGGACTCATAGAGGTTTTATTACCCATGAAGAATTGAGCAAGTCCCTTGGTAAAAGAAATCTTTCTGATGAAAATTTAGCCCAGGCTTTCATCCACATATTAGACGAACAAATCGTTCTCGTTGAAAAAAAATCTGAATTTAAAAGTCTAAGAAAAAAAGAAAACTCGTCTAAAGAAGAAGGAAAATCGATTGAGAAAAGCGACGATCCAATCAGAATGTATCTGAGAGAAATGGGAGGAGTTGAGCTTTTATCAAGAGAAGGTGAAATTGCAATAGCAAAGAGAATAGAAGCTGGAAAAGATGTGATGTTAATTGCTTTATCTCAAAGTCCAATAACTGCACAACAATTTTTTGAGTGGAATGAAAAACTTCAAAAAGATGAAATTTTAGTAAGAGAGATAATAGACATTGATACTAATTACATGGAGGATGAGTCAACAGGACCTAGTGCTAAGCAGAAAAATGCTGGTGAAACTGATAAAGATGAAAGTTCAAGTGATGATGGTGATGATGACTTTAATCCAACGTTAGCTGCCATGGAGACTGAGATCAAGCCAAAAGTCTTAAAGACGGTAAATACATTAACAAAAGAATATACAAAATTGATTAAGTATCAAAAAGAAAAACTGAATTGTATTTTACATTCACAAGCATTTTCTTCTGCAAAAGAAAAAGGACATGAAAAAATAGTAAATGAAATTTTAGAAAATATTAAATCTTTGCAATTATCCCCATCAGTTTTAGAGGAATTAGTTCAAAAACATTATATTGAAAACAAAAAAATTGTTTCGTTGGAGGGCAATCTTTTAAGATTAGCTGTAGATAATAAAATACCTAGAAATGAATTTATAAAATTTTATATAGGAAATGAGATAAACCCAAACTTAAAAAAGTTTCTTGATACCAATGCAGCTTGGAAGCAATTTTTTTCTAAAAATAAAGATCAATTTAAAGATATTAGGGAAAGACTAGTTGAAATTAGTCATAAACTTGGAATCTCTGTAACTGACTTTAAAAAATTAGTTAGCAGAGTTCAAAAAGGTGAAAAAGAGTCTCGAATTGCCAAAAAAGAGATGGTAGAGGCCAATCTACGATTGGTAATATCAATAGCAAAAAAATATACCAATAGAGGTCTTCAATTTTTAGATTTAATTCAAGAAGGTAATATTGGTTTAATGAAAGCAGTAGACAAATTTGAATATAGAAGAGGATATAAGTTTTCAACATATGCTACCTGGTGGATAAGACAAGCTATAACAAGGTCAATTGCTGATCAAGCAAGAACAATTAGAATTCCAGTTCATATGATTGAAACAATAAACAAAATAGTAAGAACTCAAAGATTAATTTTAAGTGAATTTGGAAGAGAAGCAACACCTGAAGAATTAGCAAAAAAACTAAGAATGCCATTGGATAAAGTTAGAAAAGTATTAAAAATTTCTAAAGAACCAGTTTCTCTAGAAAAACCTGTTGGTGATGAAGAAGATAGTAGCTTAGGTGATTTTATTGAAGATACTAAAGCGCTTGCACCTTTAGAACAAGCAATTAAATCAAATTTAGGGGAGGCTACAACAAAAATTTTATCAACCCTTACACCTAGAGAAGAAAGAGTATTAAGAATGAGATTTGGTGTTGGTATGAATACAGATCATACTTTGGAAGAAGTTGGTTTACAATTTTCAGTAACAAGAGAAAGAATAAGACAAATAGAAGCAAAAGCTCTGAGAAAATTAAAACACCCTAGTAGATCAAAACAATTAAAAAGTTTCTTAGAAAGTTAAATTTAAAATACTTTAAAATAAAAATTTTAAAGATTTAATACATGAAAAATAAAATTATAAATAATTATTTTTTATTGTTATTTTCAATTATACCCATCTCAATATTCGCTGGTTCTGGATTTTCAGTATCAAATATTTTATTAATAGATATATCATTTTTGATATATATAATTTATTTGAAGGATTTTTCCTTTTTAAAGGATAATTCAATTAAATATCTTATAATTTTTTATCTATATTTAATTTTTAATTCGTTTATTTCAATTGATAGTGATCTAGGACTTTTAAGGAATTTTGGCTTTATAAGAGTTATTATATTTTTTATAGCTTTGAATTATTTTTTTAATCAAAAATTATTTTTAGATAAACTACTTTTCATTTGGCTGTTAATTTTTTTAGTTGTTATTATTGATATTTATTATGAGAGGCTGAATGGAACAAATTTGATGGGCTATCCAAAGGACTCAACAATTTATTTTGGAGAGAGAGTTGTGAGTTTTTTTAGGGATGAACCAATTGTTGGTGGCTTTGTAAATGCATTTTATTTAATTTTAATTGGATTTTTATTAAATAAGTTTGGACCCCAAAAATCTAATTATATTCTTATACTGTCTATAATTTTTTTGTTCTCTATACTAGCCACTGGTGAAAGATCTAATACTTTAAGAGCTAGTTTAGGAATTTTATTAATGTTTTTCTTTTATAAAGATTTTAGTATTAAATTTAAGGTAATTTCTTTTTTACTTACAGTTGTAGCATTATTTTTTTTAATTAGTAACTCTTTATTTTTGCAGGGTCGTTTTATAACACAATTTAAACAAGCCTTAACTAATGACTGGCTTTATCTAAAAATTTACAAATCTGGTTTTAAAGTTTTCGAAAATTATCCTTTTTTTGGTGTTGGTAATAAAAATTATAGAATAGAAAGCTGCGAAGACCCAAATAAAAACAATATCGAGAACAAAAAAAAATATCAGTGTACAACTCATCCTCATCAAATTTATTTAGAATTTTTATCTGAACATGGACTACTGGGAACTCTTCTCATGTTTTATTTGCTCTATAAGTTGATATTTTCTAAAATAAAGATCGTATTAAGAGACAGTAACTATTTACAATTAGGTAGTTTAATCTATTTAACATTGGTATTTTTACCGTTGATACCTAGTGGTTCATTTTTTAACGATTACATGTTAACTTTATTTGTAATAAATTTATCTATTTTTTATGCATCAAGTTTAAATTTGAACATTTTTCAAAATAATAATAAAACTGATTACAAGAAATTTAATGACTAAATTTAATGGGCCGTTAGCTCAATAGTAGAGTACTGCATTGACATTGCAGGGGTAGTTGGAGCGTAACCAACACGGCCCACCATTAGCCCTTGCTGCATAAGACAAAGTATTATAAAAACTAGTTAATTTTCTGAGGGCCTGTAGCTCAGTTGGTTAGAGCAGTACACTCATAATGTATTGGTCCCAGGTTCGAGTCCTGGCGGGCCCACCAATTATTATTTAATTATAAATTTACTTTATTTAAAAATCTTTAAGTGTTTGAAAAAGAATGTTTATATTTCCATCATTAGAATTAAGTATGGATGAAAACTCTTCCTTCTGTGTTCTTGCCAAACTTAGTCCCTCTATTATCAAATCTCTAATCATAGGATTTTCAGGATTTTTAGTGTAAATCCTCCAATCAATTTTTACTTCAGGTCTGTCTTTAGTTCCTTTGAGTAAACTTTTTACAATTGTATATTTATCACTCAAAACTTCTTTTGCATAAACATCAATTTCAGGATTTGTATATTCTGCCAATCTACTTGAAAAACTCTTTAAAAAATAATTTTTAAATAATTTTGAATACTCATTTTTTTGATCATCATTAAGTGTTTTTCTTATTGGACCCAAAGTATAAAAACCAATACCATTGATATCTACAGTCTCACTGGCAATCTTTTTTAGTTCTTCTATCTTTTCCTCTTTCGATATATTTTTTGATAACAAACTAGAAGCTCTGTTCACTGTTGATTGTACAAAAATATCAGGTTCTACTGAGAGTGAAGGAAAACAACTTATTGCATAGATGATTAATCCAATAATCGAAAATTTAATTTTCATTAATGTTTAAATTAAGTTACTGATTATCAATTTCTTCCCAATCACCATCGTTTTGGGTATTAATAGTTTTTTTCGAATTTAATATTTTTTGCTGTCTATCTTGAAGATACAAGCTTTTTACAGATGCATAAAAATCTAAGGAATTTTTTTCTAAGTTTTCAATTGAGTCAAAATTTTTAGCTCTAAAGTCTACCCCTGCAGTTCCCTTAGATGCGTAAAAGTCAAAGTCACTAAAATGATGAGTATCATTTTTAACTGTCACATTATACCAAGCATCACCACCTAAAAAATTAATTGAAGAGCCCACTACATCTCTTGCAGTGCTTGGACCTAAAACTGGTAAAACCACATAACATCCGGGACCAACACCATGCCTAGCTAAAGATTGACCATAATCTTCTTTTTCATATTCATTTAATCCAAAATGTTGAGCAACATCCACTAGCCCCAAAATTCCTATTGTCGTATTTATTAAAAACCTTCCTGTATTCACACCCGCCTTACTAAAATCTCCTTGTAAAATATTATTAGGTACAGTTACAAGGTTTGATAGGTTATCCAAAGAGTTGCTTACCCCTGTTTTAACAGGAGAAGGAAAAGTCCGATATGCACTGGCGATTGGTTTAAATATAATTCCATCTAAAGCTTTGTTAAAAGCAAAAGTTGCTCTATTAACTTTTTCAAAACAATCTTTAATCTCTGATGGTTCATTCTTTTTTAAAATGAGATCTCCATCAGAACTAGCTTGAAGATTTAAAGTTAACGCACAGGTTGTAATAAGAATTATTGCAATTTTTTTTATCATTGTTGCTTTTATAATATATAAAAAACTAAAGTAAATTAACTATTTAAGATAAATGAACACTAATTTTGGCTTAAATCTATCTAAATATTACTCAATTAATTTTGATTTACCTAAAAGAGACAAAAAAAAGATAATTTTTATCATCTTACACTACACTGGAATGAGAAAAGAATCAGATGCCATTAAAAAACTTTGTGACTCTAAATCAAAAGTAAGTTGTCATTACTTTGTAAAAAATAATGGAGAGGTTTTAAATTTAGTTCCAGATTTGTACCAAGCATGGCATGCAGGTCAATCGTCATGGCAGAAAATTAAGTCGTTGAATAAATATTCTATCGGTATTGAAATTAATAATCCAGGACATGATCATGGATATAAAAAATTTTCTTCAAAACAGATATTTTCACTTTTGAAATTAATTCGATATTTAGTAAAAAAATATAATATTAAAAAAAAAAATATTTTAGGCCATTCTGATATATCGCCAAATCGCAAAAAAGATCCTGGTGAAAAGTTTCCTTGGAAGCAATTAGCTAAAAAAAATCTTTGTAAATGGCATAGTTTAAATGAAAAAAAAATAAGAAAACTTAGAAATTTTAAATTGAGCAACTTTGAGAAAAATTTTTTTTTTAATAATCTGTATGATCTTGGCTACTCAAGAATAGTTGATAAAAAATTAAAAAACGAAAAAATTAATCTTGTGAAGGCATTTCAAAGAAAATTTAGACAAGAATTAATAAATGGCAAAATTGATAAAGAATGTCTAATAATTAGTCAAAATCTTATAAAATTTTAAACAATTTACCTTGAAATTTATTAATTAAATTATAAATTAAAATTGCCAGATAAACGACTTATTGCTTTAATTACATTAAAGAGGAAAGTCCGGACTCTACAAGGATACAGTGCCAGGTAATACCTGGCGGGGGCAACCCTAGGGATAGTGCCACAGAAAATATACCGCCATAACATGGCAAGGGTGAAAAGGTGTGGTAAGAGCACACCGGTTCTATTGGTAACAATGAACGCTGGAAAACCCCACTGGGAGCAAGACTAAGTAGAGATGACATTGTTGTAAAACTAAAAGCCATCCTTGGCTAGTCATCAGGGTTAGTTGCTTGAGCTTAAGAGTGATTTTAAGCCTAGACAAATAATAAGTTTAAATGACAGAACCCGGCTTATAGTTTATCTGGCAAATTTTATCAAAAAAATTTTACAAATGTTCATGTTTTGATTCACTTTTAGGGTCAATATTTATAGATAAAACCCTTAATTGTAAGTATTGACTCTATTAATAAAAACCCATATTATCCCAAATATTCCCATATAATGGGAATAAAGGAATTTATGGTTTATGTTTTTATCAACCTACGAAAACAAATTAGACAAAAAAGGAAGGGTGTCAGTGCCTGCTAGCTACAGATCTTATTTATCAAATTTAGGATATAACGGATTTGTTTGTTATCCATCATTTAATAATCAATCTATAGAGGCATGGCCTCAAGATAGAATAGAAAAAATTTCTAACTCGATAGACTCTCTAAATCCTTTTGAAGAAAAAAGAGATTTTTTTGCTACCTCAATATTGTCTGAAAGTATTAATTTACAATTTGATAACGAAGGGAGAATTTCACTTACTCCAAAATTATTAAAACATGCAAAAATAAAAAATAGCATGTTATTTGTTGGTCAAGGCAAAACATTCCAAATATGGGAACCAACAACCTTTGAAAAATTTAAGGCTAATGCAAGAAAAAAAGCAAACATAAATCGAGCAAGCCTTAAATGGGAGAAACATTTAAACAATAAAGAGGGGGAATAAAATGACAATTAACTTTAAAACACCAGAAATAAAAGAATTGCAGCCACGACTTTTAGTGATGGGAGTTGGAGGTGCAGGGGGAAACGCTATCAATGAAATGATTGAAAATGGAATGCAGGGTGTTGAATTTATAGCGGTTAACACAGATGCTCAAGATTTAAAACATAGTAAAGCAAAATCAAAAATTCAAATTGGATTAAATTTAACTAAAGGACTAGGAGCAGGAGCAAAACTTGATATTGGCCAAGCAGCAGCTGATGAGTCTTTAAACGATATTATTAACGTACTACAAGGTGCAAATATGGTTTTTATAGCAGCAGGTATGGGAGGTGGTACAGGAACAGGTGCTGCTCATGTTATAGCAAGAGCTGCTAAAGAATTAAATATACTAACTGTAGGTGTTGTCACACTTCCTTTTTTATACGAAGGCCCATCTAGAATGAGAAGAGCTCAAATTGGACTTGAGGAGTTAAGAAAACATGTTGATACTATTATAGTAATTCCAAATCAAAATTTGTTTAAAATAGCTAATGAGCAAACAACATTTGAGGAGTCATTCAATCTTTCTAATAACGTTTTAATGCATGGTGTTCAGAGTGTTACAGACTTGATGGTCAGACCAGGAATAATTAATCTTGATTTTGCAGATGTTGAAACTGTAATGGCCTCTATGGGTAAAGCAATGATGGGAACAGGAGAGGCCGAAGGAGAAGGAAGAGCTATGAAAGCCACAGAAATGGCTATCAGCAATCCTTTAATTGATGATTATACATTAAAAGGAGCAAAAGGGTTACTAGTTAACATTACTGGTGGCAAAGATCTTAAATTGTTTGAGGTTGATGAAGTAGTAAATAAAATTAGATCAGAAGTTGAGGCTGATGCCGAAGTTATTATTGGTGCAATTACAGATACACTTCTTGAAGGAAAAATCAGAGTTTCAATTGTTGCAACGTCTTTGGACAATCAACATCCTGAGTCGAAATCAGTAGTTAACATGGTGCATAGAATACAAAATAGAAATACAGGATATTCTGATTTTGGTTCAAATGGTGCTTCAGCATCATTTTCATTTTCTAACAACTCTCCAAATCCTGTTACACATGGAGCAAATGCATTAAAACTTGAAAATGAGGTTGTTTCAGAAAATTTTAATGAGTCTATTAATGATGTGAATAATCAATATCATGAAGAATTATTAAAAAATCAAGAGGCAGAAAGTATTGTTGAAAATACTTCTGATGAAAATGAAGTATCTTTTTCTCAAGAGGCAATAGAAACACCCTCAGAGGAAGAAACAAATTCTTTAGATCTTAAGGAATTTGGAGTTGATTCTGAGGAACCAGATTTATTTAATTCAGAAGATCAAACCTCAACTGCAGAGGACTTATTAGGTTCTTCAGAAACTGATCATGAAGAGGATGATCTTGAGATACCTGCATTTTTAAGAAGACAAAAGAATTAATGGTCTTCAAAAAAATAAATGGAAGCCACCATGGTATCGGATACTACAAAACATTATCCGGTACTGCTAAATGAAATTATTAGCATTATTACCCCTCAACATGGTGGCACATTTATCGACTGTACATTTGGCCAAGGTGGATACACAAAAAAGATATTAAGTTTTAAGAATACTCAAGTAATAGCTTTAGATAGAGACATAGAAAGCAAAAAAAAAGCAAAAAAATTTATAGATAAATTTGAAAATAGATTTATTTTTAAAAATAAAAGATTCAGCCAATTAGATAATCTTAAAATAAAGAATAAAAATATTAAAGGTATAATCTTTGATCTAGGATATTCTTTTACACAAATTAAGGACCCAACTAAGGGATTGTCATTTAATTCAGATGGTAATTTGAATATGCAAATGGGACTAAATGATTTTTCTGCAAAAGAAGTAGTAAACAAACTAGATTCTGAAGAATTAGAAAAGATTTTTAAATTTTTTGGAGATGAAAAAGAAGCAAAAAAAATTGCTAATCAAATCATTAATGAAAGAAAAAAAAAGGAAATAGATACTCAAGGTTTGGTTAAAATAATAGATAAAACCAAAAGACAAAAAAATTTTAAAATCCATAGTGCAACTAAAGTCTTTCAAGCATTAAGAATATTTGTAAACAAAGAAATAAGCGAATTGATTTATGGTTTAATATCTGCCTCGAAAATTTTGAGAAAAGATGGTGTTTTAGCTGTAGTTACTTTTCATTCATTAGAAGATAAAATTGTAAAATACTTCTTTAAAAGTTTATCAGAAAATAAAAGTATTTCTCGATATGTTCCCGAGATAGATCAACCAGATACTCTTTTTAGAGTTTTAGAAAAAAAACCTAGAACTCCATCAGCAAGAGAGCTTGAAGAAAATATTCCATCTAGATCAGCAAAACTTAGATATGTAATAAAAAAAGATGACTTCTACAATTTTAAAACAGATATATTAAAGAAATTTGAGTATCTGATTGAAATTGAAAACTTTGGCGAAAAATTATGAAAAAGTTTTCTGTAATTTTTCTTATTTTATTTTTAATTTTATTCACTGCATTTATAAAAAATTCAACAAAAAGAACTGATGATCAAATCTTTGTAATTAAAGAAAATCTAAGAAGTTTGAATAAAGATTTTGAAAATTTCAAATTAGAGAATGACTATCTAAGTTCTGCAGAAAAATTACTTGAATTTCAATATTTATATTTTGATGACGAATTAGTTAAAAATGATATTCGAAATATAAATACAATTAATATAAGGAACAACAAACTAGAAATAGAAAGATTCAGATTTATTAATGAATAAAAAAGATTTAAGAATTATTTTAGAAAATGAAGAAAATGATTTTTTATATCAAAAGAGTAAATCAAATTTAAACATTACTTTCAATCGAATAGCCTTTATTTTTTTTATTATTTTTATTATTTGTATAATTTATTCTATACATTTAATTCATCTTGGATCTAGAAAAGAAAAAACAGAGAATCTTAGCAACTTTAAACAAACATCCAGCATACTTTATAGAGCAGATATTGTTGATAGAAATCAAAAATATTTAGTAAAAACAATAAATTCAATAGATATAGGAATCAGTCCCACGAAGATAATTGATGAAAAAAAATTATTACTTAATCTAAGATATATCTTTCCAAACAAAAATTATTATGAGGTAAAAAAAAGAATTAGAAAAGGAAAGTTCTTTTATTTTGAAAAAAAAATTTCAGAAGAAAATTATGATAAATTAATGCAGCTTGGTGACAAATCTATCGAACCTATAGATAATCTAATAAGAATTTACCCTCAAAAAAATTTATTTAGTCACATAATTGGTCAAATTGACAATGACAATAATGGGATATCTGGATTAGAAAAATCATTAGATGAAGATTTAAAAAATGTTCAAAAACCTATTACTTTAACAGTCGATAAAGATATTCAATATTTAATTAGAGAAGAATTAATTAGATTTAATGAAATTTTTAGCACAAAAGGTAGTGCAGCAATTTTGATGAATGTGAGCAATGGTGAGATTTTATCATTAGTTTCATTGCCAGACTTTGATCCAAATAAAAGAGAAAAAATTTCTGACATAAGTTTTATAAATAGAGCAACCAAAGGAGTTTACGAGTTTGGCTCTGTATTTAAAACTTTCACATTAGCAGCTGCCTTTGATCAAAAGATTATTGAACCCCAAACAGAATTTGCTGATTTGCCAAAGTCGTTGAATTGTGCTGGATTTCCTATTAGAGAATATGATGACAATATACCATCAAATTTGACAGCTGAACAAATTTTAATTAGATCAGGAAATATTGGTTCGGTCAGAATAGGTCAGAAATTAGGAGAGGAAAAGTTTAAATCATTTTTATCAAAGATTGGAATTTCAGAAAAGATAAATTTTGACATCGAGGAAGTTGGAAATCCAATTAAATTTAATTGGGGAAAATGCCCACTCGCGACAGCTTCTTTTGGTCATGGTATAACGACTACATTGCTTCAATTGGCTAAAGCTTATTCAATAATAGTCAATGGAGGATATGATATTAATCCAAAACTTATTAAAAATTATAAAGAGAATAAAAAAGGAAAAATTTTAGATGAAGAAGTTTCTAAAAAAATTTTACCTATTTTAAGAAAAATTGTGTCAACAAAAGAGGGAACTGCCTCCTTAGCCAATGTTAACGGTTATGAAATTGGTGGAAAGACAGGAACTGCTCAGAAAAGTATGATTGGAGGATACTCAAATAAGAAAATAAACTCTTTTATATCTGTGTTCCCAACATCTAAACCGCAATTTGTGTTAGCAGTAATGCTTGATGAGCCTAAAACTAATAAAGATTACATATATCACTACCGAGATGGGTCCAATATTAAATACAAAGGTACTCCGTTTAATACTGCTGGCTGGACTACGGTTGAAACTGTGGGTCAAATTGTTGATAAAATTGGGCCTATTTTAGCCACAAAATATAAAGAAATTAATTAAGCCATGTTACTTAAAGATTATATTCCCAACCTAAATAAAAAATATAATGATGTTTTCTTTTCAGGTATTTCTTTTGATAGCTCAAAAGTAAAAAAAGATAATATTTTTTTTGCAATTAAAGGAAATAAATTTGATGGAAACAAATATATTAATAAAGCCATCAAAAAGGGTGCAAATGTAATTATTACAGAGAAAAAAATAACACAAAAAAAAGAAAATATAGTCTTTTTACATTCCCCAAATGTGAGAAAATTATTAGCAGAAGTTTCGTATAAATTTATAAATAAAAGAATAACAAAATTAATTGCTGTTACAGGCACAAATGGAAAATCATCTATAGCAGAATTTTTTTATCAAATACTAAGCTTAAACTCTAAAAAAGTTGCTTCAATTGGAACGATAGGTGTCAGATATAAAGATAAAAAAAAAAATTTAGGTAATACAACTTTAGACCCAATCCAATTAAGCTTATTACTCAAAGATTTGATTGATAAAAAAATTGACTATATAATTATGGAAGCCTCAAGTCATGGATTAAAACAAAATAGACTAGATGGTTTATTGTTTGATGTGGGGATATTTACAAATTTATCTCATGATCATTTAGATTATCATAAAGATATGAATGATTATCTTAATTCAAAATTATATCTATTTAATAAATTAATAAAAAAAGAAGGAGAAATAATTACTGATGCAAATATCCCTCAGCATAAAGTAATTAAAAGCATCTCACTTAAAAAAAATATTAATCTAAGTCTAATTTTAAGTAAAAAAAAAGGAATTGAACTCATCTCACACAAATATGCTAATGAAAAACAAATTTTGAATATTAGATTTGATGATAAAAAATACGAAATAGTATTAGATCTAATAGGTAAAATTCAAATAAAAAACTTATTAATGGCGATGTTAGCTGCTAACAAAAGTGGTGTTGAATTTAAAAAAATAATCAATATCTCTCAAAAACTTAAACCAGTAGAAGGACGACTTGAAAAAATTGGAATGATAAGAAATAATAGTAAAGTCATTTTAGACTATGCCCATACCCCTGCTGCACTAGAATTTGCTTTATTGAATATCAAAGAACAATTTCCAGAAAGTAAAATAAGTTTGGTTTTTGGGTGTGGTGGTGAGAGAGATCTTAAAAAAAGATCTCTAATGGGAAAAATTGCTGATAAACATTCTGATAAAATTTATTTAACCGATGATAATCCTAGAAATGAAAATCCATCAAAAATAAGAAAAGATATCAAAAAAGGTATTAAAAAAACTAAATTATTAGAACAAGCTAATAGAAAAAAAGCAATCCACAAAGCCATAATGGGTCTTGATACTGGAGAAATATTATTAGTAGCAGGAAAAGGTCATGAAAAAATCCAAGATTATGGAAAAAGAAAATTATTTTTTTCTGATAAACAAATAATTTTTAAATCTATAAATTATAAAAACAAATATTTATCAAAAAATTTGAAATTGAATATAATTAGAGAGGAGTCTAAATCTAAAATATCAAATAAAATACTTATTAATAATATTTCTATTAATTCTAAAATGATTAAGAAAAACGATGTTTTTTTTGCTATAAAAGGAAAAAAATTAGATGGAAATAGATATGTGGCAGAAGCTTTCAAAAGAAAATCAAGTTTAGCTATTGTTAATCAAATAAATAAGAATTATTCAACGCAAAAACAAATAAAAGTTAAAAATACACTCAACTTTTTAACAAAATGTTCATCCATTTATAGAGAAAATATTAATGCAAAAATTATCTCAATTACTGGTAGCTGTGGTAAAACAACATTAAAAGAGATGATTGGTTTCACTCTAAAAAAAATATCGAAAATAACTTATTCTCCAAAATCATATAATAATAAATATGGGGTTCCACTTAGTTTGTTTAATTTAAGACAAAATGATGACTTTGGTGTTTTTGAAGTGGGCATGGATAAAAAAGGTGAGATAGATAGTTTAACAAAAATAACTAAACCGGATTTAGGAATTATCACAAATATTAGCTATGCACATTTAAAAAATTTCAAGAATATTAATCAGATAGCAGATGCAAAGGCAGAGATCATGAATAATATTAAAAAGGGTGGCTCAATTGTTTTAAATAGAGATGATAGTTTTTATAACTATCATAAAAATTTTGCTCTTAAAAAAAAATTAAAAGTTATTTCTTTTGGTATTAAAAATAAGTCCTCAATGGTTAAATTGGTTAAGATTAAAAAGATTGCAAAAAAATACGAGTTATTTTTTAATTTAAACGGTTTACTGATTTCTTTTTACTCAGCTAATATCAATCAAAGTCATTTATACAATATTCTTGCAACTTTAGCTTCAATCAATATTTACACCAATATTAAAAGATTTAAAAAAAGTATTTTTCTTAATTTTAAAACCCCAATGGGAAGAGGAGATATTTCTAAAATAAAACTGAAAAATAAAAAAGTTTTTTTAGTAGATGAGACTTATAATTCAAATCCACTTTCGCTTAAAATAGCAATTGAAAATTATGACAAAATAGAGTCAAAAAATTTTAAAAAATATTTAATTTTAGGTGATATGCGTGAATTAGGTAAACACTCTAAAAAACAGCATAAATTAGTTAGCAATGTTGTTAATAAAACAAAAATTAACAAGGTATATGTAATTGGAAAATATATAAAAGAGACCTTTAAGGGTTTAAAACAAAATAAAAAAGCTAGGATTTTAAATAAAAAAATTGGAATTATTGATTTGATAAATAAAGATTTAAATAATAATGATTATTTAATGATTAAAGGTTCAAACTCTACAGGCCTTCATAGAATTACAGCTAGCCTTAAACAAAGAAGTTCTAATGCTATATGAATTATTTCTCAACTATGTTGAGCATTTTACTTTTTTAAATGTTTTTAAATATATTACTTTTAGATCAGGACTAGCTTTTTTTACCTCATTATTAATTGCACTTTTGATTGGAGGCCCTTTTATAAGATTGTTTTCTAATAGAAAGATCTTTAATCCTATTAGAGAAGATGGACCAAGTGACCATATTGTAAAAAAAATAGGTACACCAACAATGGGAGGTGTAATTATTCTAATAGCTATTATTGTTTCAGTTTTATTTTGGGCAGATTTAAAAAATATTTATATTTTGTTTTGTTTATATATTGTTACAGCATTTGGATTACTTGGAGCTTATGATGATTATAAAAAGATAAGAAATATTAGTTCCTCGGGAATTTCTTTTAAATTTAAGATCATTACACAAATTATTTTAGCTTTTTTAGGTTTATTAGTCTTAACTTATTTTGTTGAATATGAGGAATTTAAGAATCTTTATTTTCCATTTT
>JACWEI010000059.1 GCA_014653625.1 Pelagibacterales bacterium SAG-MED39 | reverse complement strand
CATAAGTTCTCTCTGCATCATTTTTTAAAAGTTCCAAAACTTCTTTTGCCTGGTCTCCTTCAATAACATCACCTCTGCCCTGTCGATTGCTTGATGATTGTGCTGCTAAATTTTTTTCTGCTGGTAAATAAAATTCTTTGTCTAAAATAGAATATCTTGCTGAATATTCATTTACATTTGCTGTTCGATGTCTAATCCACTGACGAGCAATAAAAATTGGAAGTTTAACGTGATATTTAATTTCACACATTTCGAACGGGGTGCTGTGCCAGTGTCTCATTAAATATTTAATCAATCCTGCATCTGTAGAAACTTGCTTAGTTCCCTTTCCATATGAAACTCTTGCAGATTGAACTATTGATGTGTCATCTCCCATATAATCCACAACTCTTACAAAACCATGGTCAAGCGCCGGTATTGCTTCGTAAAGAATTCTTTCAAGAGACATAACAGTAACTCTTTTTGTTTGGTTCTGTTGAGATTGTTGATCTTTAATCTCTTGTGACTGTTCTTTTGTTAATTTCATGATTTTTATTGAATCTCTTATAATTGCTTTTATATTAATAGAGTTGGCTTGCCAACTACGACGATAAACGAATTTCGTAATAACCATTGCGGACGTGGGGGCAGTACCCACCACCTCCACCATTTACAACTTATGGGGGTGAACTAGATTCGACGAGTGACTAAAGGCTATTCTTTCGTTCGGAATTGCTCCTCCGTAAAGGGCTAATTTATAATTGCTAACGAAAGTTACGCACTTGCTGCTTAATTAATTTATTAATTAAGTAAACGGGGTTTGGGGCACCTGGCAACAGAACGCCCCTACTCATTTGTTAATTTAGTTTGCAGTATCAACGTTATTTAAAAAATACAACCGAGTGACTCGGGCTGTGTTCGGGATTAACTATCTTTCGAAACTGTAAACTTCACTTTCTTATCATTATGATCTCTACCAATTCCAGTGACACCACCATCCTTAACCCATTTTAAAGTACCTGCAGCTCCCATATTATTTGTACATGCTATTTGCCAAGTACCCTTCCCACCTTCTTGCAG
>JACWEI010000058.1 GCA_014653625.1 Pelagibacterales bacterium SAG-MED39 | reverse complement strand
TGAAGAACCAAAAATGGATGAAGCAAAATCAGCTGGTGCTGATATTGTTGGTGGAGATGATTTTATTGATAAAATTAAAAATGGTGAAATGAATTTTGAAAAACTTATCTGTACACCTGGAATGATGGTTAAATTATCTAAACTTGGTAAAGTTTTAGGACCAAAAGGTTTAATGCCAAATCCAAAACTAGGTTCTGTCACTGAAGACTTAAAAACTGCAGTTAAAGATGCTAAATCAGGTCAAGCAGAAATAAGAAATGATAAAGACGGAAATATAGGTGTTAGCATTGGGAAAAAATCTTTCAATGATGATCAGTTAATAAAAAATTATAATGCAATACTTGATTTGCTAGATAAAGAAAAATCAAATAATACTATCAAAGGTGATTTGGTTAGATCTGCTTTTATAACATCCTCTATGGGTGTTTCTTACAAAATCAAACTAGGTAAAAATATATAATTACTATGATGAATAAAGAACAAAAAAAAAATTATATTTCTGAAATGTCAGAAAAATTCGAAAATAGTAAAGCTATAATGGTTACACATTACCAAGGTTTAACAATGGTACAACTTGATGATCTAAGGTCTAAGATGAGAGACCATGGTATTATCTTTAAAATTACAAAAAATAGAATTACTAAATTAGCTTTAGAAAAAACTAAATGTAAAGATTTATCTAATTTATTTTCAGGTCCTACAGCAGTTGCATTTGGTGAGGACGCAATAATGTCAGCACGAATCTTATCAAAATTTGCTAAAGAAAATGAAAATCTGAAATTAATTGGTGGAATAATGGGCAATGAACTTTTGGATCAGGCAGGTGTACAAAATGTAGCAAATTTACCAACACTTGATGAAGCTAGAGCTAATATTATTGGTATTTTGAATGCTTCTGCCTCAAAATTAGTAAGTATTTTACTTGCACGATCGGAAAAAATGAGTAATTTACCCCAAGAAATTTCTGAAACACAACCTAAAGAGTAATTATATATGCCTGACCTTAACAAGATTATAGAAGACTTATCAAGCTTGACTGTTGCAGAAGCAGCAGATCTTTC
>JACWEI010000057.1 GCA_014653625.1 Pelagibacterales bacterium SAG-MED39 | reverse complement strand
TGAAAGGAAAATATAAAGCATCTTGTAGAAATGATTTCAAAAAATGATTTTAAATTTTTAGAGAAATTACTTGATAAATCAAACAAATCTAAAATACAAAAATCTATCAATTACCCATTACTTGAGAAAGGGTTTACAAATGAGGACATCATAAAAGGTATTGAAGTTTTATTGAGTAGAAAACTTACAATGTCAGAGATTACTAAAAAATTTGAACATAATTTTTCAAAATTTGTAGGATCAAAATATGCTTTGATGGTAAATTCTGGATCTTCGGCAAATTTATTATCAGCTTTTGCGTTAATTAATCCGAAAAAAAAAAGAAGATTAAAACCTGGTGATAAATTTATTGTGCCTGCAATTTGCTGGTCTACATCATTATGGCCATTGGTTCAGTGTGGTCTGAAACCTGAATTTATTGATGTAAATATTGAAAATTATTGTTTGGATGAAACGTTACTCAAAAAAAAAAAGTAATGCGAGAGCGATAATGAATATTCACATATTAGGCAATTCTCCAGATATGGATAAACTTATAAATTTTGTAAAATCAAAAAAAATGTATTTAATTGAGGATACATGTGAAGCTCTTGGATCAAAGTTTAAAAATAAATTTTTAGGAACTTTTGGTGATTTCGGAACATACTCTTTTTATTATTCTCATCAAATTACCTCTGGTGAAGGAGGAATGATTGTCTGCAAAAATAAAGAAGATTATGAATTGATACATTCTTTAAGATCTCATGGGTGGGACAGAGGCTTGTCCTCAAATAAAAAAAAAAACAATTTTAATTTTATAAATTCTGGTTTTAATTTAAGGCCGATGGATTTGACTGCGGCTATAGGTTTGAGCCAACTAAAAAGGTTAAATAGTATGATAAAATTAAGGTCTAAAAATAGGAAATTAATTATTAATAAAATCAAACATCACTATAGATGGAATAATCAATTTGATTTTTTTAATCCTAATAAAAATCTAAAACCTAGTTGGTTTGGACTTCCTTTATTAATAAATAAAAGATTATTAAAAAAAAAGGAAAAATTTATTCAATATCTTAATCAATCTGGTGTAGAGACAAGACCAATATTAAGTGGAAATTTTTTTGAATCAGGAAAGTTGTAATTTAT
>JACWEI010000056.1 GCA_014653625.1 Pelagibacterales bacterium SAG-MED39 | reverse complement strand
ATTTAGATAATGAAAATAGACTAGAAAACATTAAAGAACTTTTAAGTGCAATGAAAGAATTTGATACTATTGAAAGCTTTTTAGAACATGTGTCATTAGCAACATCTATTGATCAAGATTGGGAAGGTCAAAAAATTAATATGATGACTATGCATGCTGCTAAAGGTCTTGAGTTTGATGTTGTTTTCCTGCCTGGATGGGAAGAAGGTCTTTTTCCTCATCAAAAATCCATAGAAGAAAAAGGTCAGAATGGATTAGAAGAAGAAAGAAGACTTGCCTATGTGGGTATAACCAGAGCAAAAAAATTGGCAGCTATTTCATTTTCAATGAATAGATTTTACCAGGGTGACTGGATAGATAGTATGGCCTCTAGATTTATAGATGAGCTACCTGATAAATATTTAGAAAAAAATTCTTTTTTTGATGAGAATACAAATGATAATGATGATTTTGATTTTAACCAGGATTTTGAAATAGATGAAAACACGAGAAGTCCTGGTTGGATACGATATCAAAAAAGAATAAAATGAACAAAAAGCTATTAAATTTAAAAAAAAATTTCAGATTTTATGGGATCGATGGTTACGTTATTCCTAAAAATGATGAATTTTTTGGAGAGTATTCAAGAATTGATAGACTAAAAACAATTTCTAACTTCACGGGTTCAGCAGGTATAGCTGTTATATTGAGAACTATAAATTATTTGTTTCTTGATGGAAGATATACAATTCAAGGCGAGATAGAATCAGGGAAAAATTTTAAAATAATTAGTTATGAAAAAATTTTAAATTGTAATTTATTTAAAAATCTCACTTTAGGAGTTGACCCAAAGTTGTTTACTAGCAACCAGATTAGAAAGTTTTTTTTAAAGAATAATCAAATTAAATATATTAAACAAAATTTAATAGATGAAATCAAAAGAGAAAAAGTGTTAAAAAATAAGCCTTTCTATTCTTTAGAAAAAAATGTTGTAGGAGAGTTCCATAAATCGAAGATTAAGAGAATTTCTGAATACTTAAAAAAAAATAAATCTGATTATTTGTTTGTAAGTGCACCTGAAAACGTTGCTTGGATTTTAAATATAAGAGGTTTTGATATTCCACATAGTCCTATTCCAAATTGTCGATTGCTTGTAAGTAAAGAAAAAAAAATATATTTGAT
>JACWEI010000055.1 GCA_014653625.1 Pelagibacterales bacterium SAG-MED39 | reverse complement strand
AGATGATATTAAATCTTATAGAAAAGATCTAAGTGACAGTGAGGAAGTAGCATCTACCTATGCAAAAAATATTGTAAAGATCGCAAGAAGAATAGAATTTGCAAGTATATATCCACCTAATACATTAAACAAAATGCAAAATGCTATTATTAAATTTGATAATGCACAATTAAAGACACAAGGTGGTTTAAGATTTATAGATATTTTGTTATTCCCAGCTGGAACAATAGTTGCTAGTGGTCCAAGTTGTTCTGAACAAGGTTCTGGTAGATGGCTTCCAAAACCATCTGATACTTTTAACAAGTTTATATTAATGTCAAAACCAAGCGTTGGTTACAAAGATATACCTCTTCTTTGGATAGATATGGTTGATGTCAGTAAAATGATTGGATTTATTTTACCTGATTGGATAGCAGATGTTTTGCCTGGTGAATATCCAGTTCATACTAAAGATGGAATTGTAAAAGAAAATTTCAAAGGTAATGTTTTAAAAGTTGTAACAGGTGATTTCAAATTATTTAAGGTACCAGTACCTTACGGACACATTTGGGATTCATTTTTGAGAGTTTTTCTAGGATTAGTGTTTGGAATAATCATTGGTGTGCCACTAGGTTTATTCATGGGACTAAATAGATTTGCCAAAGGTTTTTTTGATCCTTTGATTGAACTTTATAGACCTGTTCCCCCTTTAGCTTGGGCACCACTAATTATTTCTGTGTTGGGTATAGATAACACCGGAAAAGTATTTCTTTTATTTATGGTTTCTTTATCAATTATGATTATTTCAGCTAGAGCTGGTGCCTCTGGGACTCAGCTTTCTAAAATTCATGCTGCTCATTCATTGGGAGCATCTAAACGACAAATACTAAGACACGTAATATTTCCTAATTCATTACCAGAGATTCTTACTGGTATAAGGGTTGCGGTAGGTATGTGTTGGGGAACTTTAGTTGCAGCAGAGTTTTTAGCAGGTACAACAGGTATTGGATTTGTAGAAAACGTTGCAAAAAAATATTTTCAATATGAAGTGATTTGGATAACAATATTTATAATGGGTATGCTTGGATTATTGTTTGATATCACTTTGAGAAAAATTATAGATAAAACAATCCCATGGCGCGGAAAAGGATAGTTTGAAAACGGATATTTTAAAAAAAGAAGTTATTAAAATCTTTA
>JACWEI010000054.1 GCA_014653625.1 Pelagibacterales bacterium SAG-MED39 | reverse complement strand
TAAAAGTGCTAAATAGGTTGACCCACCACCAAAGCCTACACTTGAATATAATATTGCTGTTAGAAAAAATAAAAATGATAATATAAACATTATAATTAATTAAAATTTATGATTGTAAATATAGCACTTTTGACAGTTACAGACACCAGAACTTTCGAAAATGATAAATCTGGTAAAATTTTAGTAAATAAGATTGATGAGGCTAAGCATAAATTAATTGATAGAAAAATTTGCAAAGATACAAAAGATGAAATTGTTAAAATTTTAAAAGAATGGATAAAGCAAGAAAATATTGATGTTATCATTACTACTGGCGGAACAGGTTTAACAGGGAGAGATATTACACCTGAAGCAGTTAATGAAATTGCAGACAAACATATTCCAGGTTTTGGTGAGGTATTTAGAACACTTAGTTTAAAAACAGTTGGCACCTCTGCAATTCAGTCTAGAGCTTGTGCAGTTTTAGCTAATGGAAAATATATTTT
This sequence comes from Pelagibacterales bacterium SAG-MED39, assembly GCA_014653625.1. Classification (GTDB taxonomy): domain Bacteria; phylum Pseudomonadota; class Alphaproteobacteria; order Pelagibacterales; family Pelagibacteraceae; genus Pelagibacter. The sequence goes on along the minus strand of JACWEI010000054.1, from coordinate 696 downwards.
TGCTCTTCCTGGTTCTTCAGGGGGTGTAACAGATGCTTGGGATGGAATTTTAAAACATCAATTAGATATCAATCACAAACCTTGTAATTTCGTTGAGTTATTTCCAAGACTTAAAGAAAAATAATTATTTTTGATATTTTTCTTTCCACTCAGGGTAGGGCATACCATAAACATGTTCACGAGCATCAGGATCTGAAATTTCAATTCCTTTTTTTTCTGCTTCTTCTCGATACCATTTAGATAGACAATTTCTACAAAAACCAGCAAGGTTCATAATATCAATATTTTGAACATCTTTTCTTTCATCTAAATGCTTAAGAAGCCTTTCAAAAGTTGCAGACTGCAATTCTTTTTTTGTATTTTCATTCATAATTAAATTTTCTAGTTTTAATTCTAATTCTTAAAATAAGTAAAACAACAATAATCACTGAGTAAATTAAAGGTTTAAAAAATATTGTTTTTGACAACCAGATGTAATGAAGAGCTCCAAAAATAGCTATTATATAAACAATTCTATGTAATTTTTTCCAATTTTGCTTTAATAGATTTATCATTTTTTGAGATGAAGTAGCTGCTAGCGGTATTAACAAAAGCCAAGCAGAAAAACCAATAAATATGAATTTCTTTTTCAAGACATCATTAAAAATTGGTTGCCAATCAAATCTATAATCTAAACCAATGTAAGTTAACAAATGA
>JACWEI010000053.1 GCA_014653625.1 Pelagibacterales bacterium SAG-MED39 | reverse complement strand
ATACAAATAATAATATACTGAATAATTCATCTGAATTTATTTGTATAGATGATGTATGTTTAGGAAGATATTAATACTTAAGATTTGATTTATGAAATTTAAAATTTTAATTCCTGTTTATAATGACTGGCAATCAGTTCTTAAACTTTTAGACAATATTAATTCTAGCATAGAAAGTTTAGACCATGAAATATCGATCATTATCATTAATGATGCATCTAATCATGATCGTCCTATATTCGAAAAAGATTTAGCAAATATTCACTCAGTCAAAATTTTAAATATGAAAATAAATCAAGGTCATGCAAGGTGCATTGCTACAGGACTTAAGTATATTTATGAAAAAGATGATTTTGATTATGTAATACCTATGGACGGAGATGGAGAAGACAGGCCTGAAGAAATCCCTCAGTTTATAAATCGCATCGAAGACTCAAATGATAAAGTTATTGTAGGTGAAAGGGTTAAAAGGTTAGAAAATTTAGTATTTAAAATTTGTTACCAAGTTCACAAACTATTCTTCGAGCAATTAAACCGGCAATCTGCACTACAATTATGTCATTATTCTGAGAGTCTTTAATTTTAAAATAATTTCTTTCATTATCTTCACTTGCTTTATCAAGAGATGCATTAAAAAATTTTCCTGGTTTATAGAGAATTTCCTCTATCTTACCACTGCAAGGTGTTCTATTAACGTGACAATCAAAAACATTCATAAAAATACTAATTTTTTTAAATTTTCTATTTTCTAAACTAAGTTCTTTTGGACCCTCAACTTCTTCCACTTTTATAATTTCACCATCAGCAGGACTTATAAGATAGTTATCATCTTCAATAATGATTCTCTCGGGATCTCTAAAAAAATAATAAACCCAAATAGTTAATATAAAACCTATCAAGCCTAAAAATTCACTAAAACTATAGAATAGAATGGTTATTATCCCAGCTATAACTAAAAATTTATATCCTTCAGCGTGAATTTTTGGAAATATCTTACTAAACATATTCTTCTATTTGATAATTTTTCATTAATATGTATATAAAATCGCGAAATTCAATTAATAAGATAAAATATAAGTGAGTAAAATTAGCGTAAAAAACCCTATTGTAGAGTTAGATGGTGATGAAATGACCAGAATAATCTGGGAATTTATCAAAAATAAATTAATCTTACCTTATCTTGATCTTGGAATTGAATACTAT
>JACWEI010000052.1 GCA_014653625.1 Pelagibacterales bacterium SAG-MED39 | reverse complement strand
ATTGGAAAAATAGATACTGTAATTTCTTTAGCTTATATGTACATACTTGCAATTATTGGCACACTGATGTTGGTTGAAAGCCTTGGTGAAATTGATAAAGCAAAAAAAATGTTGTAGAGAGAAAAAAGTTACACGTCCATTATTGGATACACGGTCTTCCTTTAAGAATGAGGTTTCCAAAATCTAAATTATACGAAAGTGTTTTTACACCAATAATAATTGGTCTAGCAGTTGGTTTCATAGCAGCTATAATGGGAATAGGTGGTGCTTTTATTTTAGTTCCAGCAATGATTTATATTATTAAAATGCCCACAAGATTAGTCCCTGGAACTTCTTTATTTGTAACTATTTTTGTGAGTGTCATAGTTACTTTTTTACATTCAATTAATTATGGATCTATTGATTTAATGTTAGTTGTTATGTTAGTTGTAGGATCAATAGTAGGTGTTCAAGTTGGTGTGAAACTTGGTGAGCAAATTGATAGTTCTGGATTAAAAGCTTTATTAGCAATTTTATTATTAGTTGTTGGTATAGTTATTGCTTATGACACTTTTTTTGCAGAAGAACTTAAAAAAGAAACAGTTAAAGTTTTAAATCAGGATTTAAATTTTTTCTCTAAATTTATTAAAGAGTTTTCTAAGGATATGCCATTCTTTTATGGATTATTTTCGATTATGTTTGCAGTTCTTTTAGGAATTGGAGCAGCTTTTATTAGGAAATTACTTTCAAATTTTAGAAAGAAATATTTTAATAAAACTACTCAACAAACTAAATAGTTAATTTTAGATAAACTTCTATTGTTAAAATTGATACAATTCCTACTGTTAACATAGCAATAAATCCAACAATGAATGGTTTATAACCAATACCACCAATGTCCTTCAAATTAGTAGATAGGCCAATAGCTGCCATAGCCATTGTTAAAAAAATCTTTGATGAAATCTTTATAAAATTGATTGTTTCTTTCCAATGATCATTATTGTAAACCTCAAAAACTTGATCACCAATATTTCTAAAAATAATCATTCCAACAAAACCTAAGACAAAATATGGAAAAATACTTAGGATAGAATATTTTTTTTCTTTTCTTTGCCCTCTATTATATAGAAATGCAAATAGTGGTATCATTATTATTAAAAAGGTGTTTCTAATAAGTTTAGTTACAGTTGCAATATTTAAAGTTTCAGGACTATTAAATTGTTGATCA
>JACWEI010000051.1 GCA_014653625.1 Pelagibacterales bacterium SAG-MED39 | reverse complement strand
GTGTGAATGTTGATGACTTTGATTGTCGAGTTCAAGCCTGTGTTACAAAAGAACAATTAAATGAGTATTTAAGAGAGGATGGAGTTTTTTTCCCAATTGATCCTGGAGCAAATGCTGCATTGGGTGGTATGGCCTCAACTTCGGCATCAGGAACGATGGCTGTAAAATATGGAACCATGAAAACGGTTATCTCTGGTTTAACGGTAGTTTTACCAAATGGTGATATAATAAATACAGGTGGTAGAACTAAAAAAACTTCAGCAGGTTATAATTTAACTAATTTATTTATTGGGTCAGAGGGAACTCTTGGCATTATAACTGAGGTTCATTTGAGATTATCTCCAATACCCGAAAGCATAATGAGTGCTGTTTGTCATTTCCCCAATCTAGAAGATGCAGTTCAAACAGCTCAACAAGTTATTCAATATGGTGTTCCAATAGCAAGGATTGAGATGCTAAACAAAGATCAAATGGGGATTAGTATAAATTACTCTAAATTAAAAGATATTAAGGCAGTACCAACTTTATTTTTTGAATTTCATGGATCTGAGTCTTCTAATAATGAAAATATTAAAATTGTAGAGGAAATATCAAAAGATAATAATGGTAGCTCTTTTAAATGGGCTAAGGATTTAGAAGAGAGAAATAAACTTTGGAAAGCAAGGTGGGATGTATATTATTCTGTAAAGGCACTAATCAACAATGGTAGAGTTTATTCAACTGACGTATGTGTTCCTATTTCAAAGATAACTGAGTGTGTAAACTTTGCTGAAGAACAGGCAAAAAAATTTGGAGTTAGAGCTCCAATGGTAGGTCATATGGGAGATGGGAATTTTCATGTAGTTTTACCTTTTGATCCAAAAAATAAAGAAAGCTATAAAAAAATTAGAGCTTTTAATGATATCTTAATAAGAAAAGCACTAGAACTCAATGGAACTATTACTGGTGAACACGGTGTAGGGCTTCACAAAAAAGAGTATTTACTAGAGCAACACCCTGATAACATCCCAGTTATGAAATCAATTAAAAGAACCTTAGATCCAAACAATATAATGAATCCAGGTAAGATATTCGATCTTAACTGATAATCTAAAAATATTTTATGAAAAAAATTTTGATCACAAGAAGGTTAATAAAAGAAAGCGAAGACAAAGCTTCAAAAACCTTTGAAGCAAAATTTAATTCAAATGATGAATTGTATTCACAA
>JACWEI010000050.1 GCA_014653625.1 Pelagibacterales bacterium SAG-MED39 | reverse complement strand
AATGTTTACGGCATGGGATTATTCAGCGATGGTGGAATATTTGCAACCAAACCGTATATCTGCGGGTCTGCTTATTTTATGAAAATGATGGATTTTAAAAAAGGAGAGTGGTGCAATACAATGGATGGTCTTTATTGGAGATTTATAGACCGGAATAGAAAATTTTTTTTAACTAATCCTAGACTATCAATGATGGTAAGAATTTTTGATAAAATGAAAACGGATAGAAAAAAATTAATTTTATCTGAGGCAGATAAATTTATTAAACAAAATACTACTTAATGAGAAAAGAAAATTTACCATCTAAAACCTGTCCAGTTTGTAAAAGACCTTTTGTTTGGCGAAAGAAATGGAAACTAAATTGGGATAGAGTAAAATATTGTTCTAAGAAGTGTTCTAAGCTAAGTTAATTTAAGTGAATATAGAAGAAATCTATAAGGATTATGAATAATAAAATTTTTGAATGGGCAGGGGTTATTACCGCAATTTTATATTCATTATTTGTAGCCATGAATATTGGTATAGAGTTCTTTGGTTTTTGTTTATTGCTTATATCTGCAATCTTAATTGGAATTTGGGCTTATAGGGGCGGTCATAGAGGAATATTATTTTTACAATTCTTTTATGCGACGGCTGGAATTATTGGAATGTTTAGGTGGTTTTAATTAAAAGTTGTAATTATTTTTGGAATATAATTTTTAAAATTAAAAAAACCTTTATTACAATATTTCCAAGAAAATTGGTCTAATTTTCTATACAAAAATTCTATTTTTAAATTATTTGTATTTATAAAATCTAGGTTTTCACCAACTGTAGGATATAAACCATAAGAAGTTTCATTAATATTCTGTATCTCACTTAAATCTATAATTTCAGTATTGATTGATTTTTCTTCCAATCTCTTTTTTTGATCTTCAATTAATTGAGACTTGAATTTGACTAATTTTTCACTGAGCTTTATGGTACGGTTTTCATTTTTATTAGAAATTAAAAAAACCTTTTTAAATTTTTGATCTTTAAAATCACCTATTTCAAAAGACAAATTATTCTCAAAAATAAAAAGATTTTTTTCTTCAAGATTTTGTGGATTGTTAAACTCCAATTTTGATGCAGTATAAGTTTTGTTGCTGGTTTTTGGTGCAGCATTTTCATTAAGTTTGATATTGCTAAATCTGTTGTTGGTAAATTTTTTAATGTTCCATTCACTAGCTAAATAATTTTTACC
>JACWEI010000005.1 GCA_014653625.1 Pelagibacterales bacterium SAG-MED39 | reverse complement strand
AAGATTTTTTGAATTTTAATCCAATTAATCCGAGTTGGATAAATAGAGATAGATTTGTTCTCTCAGCAGGCCATGGATCAATGTTACTCTACTCACTTTTATATCTTACAGGTTATAAAAGTTTTTCATTAAACGATATAAAAAGTTTTAGACAACTAGACTCAATATGTGCTGGTCACCCAGAATATCATCCTAACACTGGAATAGAAACTACTACTGGTCCATTAGGACAAGGAATTTCAAATGCAGTGGGTTTTGCAATATCAGAGGAAATTTTAAAAAAAAAATTTGGAAAAAATAAAATTAATCATAAAACCTATGTGTTAGCTGGTGATGGGTGTTTAATGGAAGGGATAAGTCATGAAGCGCTTAGTTTGGCAGGACATCTCAAACTAAAAAATCTCATTCTGCTTTTTGACAATAATTCTATATCTATAGATGGTCCCACTAGTCTTACAGTTTCAGATAATCATGAAAAAAGGTTTAAAAGTTATGGATGGGATTATTTGAAAATCAACGGTCATGATTATAAAGAAATATTCAAAGCTCTAAAAAAAGCTCAGAAATCTAAAAAGCCTATAGCAATTTCTTGTAAAACAAAAATTGGATTTGGGTCACCAAATAAATCAGGCAAAGCATCTGCTCATGGAAGTCCTTTGGGCGAAGATGAAATTAAATTAGTTAGAAAAAAACTAAAATGGAAATATGAACCTTTCCAAATTCCAAAAAATCTAACAGACCAGTGGAAAAAGATTGGAAATGATGCTCATAAAAAAGCTAAAAAACATGAGAATAAATTTAAGAAAATTATAACTAATAGTAAAACTCTAGACTCATTAAAAAATGCGTTTGAAAAGATTAAAATTGATTACCAACAAAGTTCAAAACCTTTAGCAACTAGAAAATCTTCTGAAATGTTTTTAGATATTGCGTCTAATTTACCAAATTTAATTGGTGGTTCAGCTGACTTAGCTGGCTCAAACAATACTAAGACCAAAAACCACAAAATCATTAAAGCTAACAATTTTTCAGGAAATTACATTCACTACGGGGTAAGAGAGCATGCTATGTGTGGGATAATGAATGGAATTGCTCTTCATAGTGATTTAATTCCTTACGGTGGGACTTTTTTAATATTTAGTGATTATTGTAAACCATCTATCAGATTGGCTGCGATGATGAAACAAAGAGTAATTTATGTTTTTACTCATGACTCCATTGGTCTTGGAGAAGATGGTCCAACTCATCAACCAATTGAACAATTAACAAGCTTAAGATCAATTCCTAACTTGAATGTATTTAGGCCAGCAGATTTAATAGAAACATTTGAGTGCTGGCAATTAGCAATTGAAAACAAAAGTTCCCCAAGCGTAATTGCTTTAACAAGGCAAGGAATTAATCCAGTAAGGCTAAAAAATTCCTCTAAAAATCAATCATCTACTGGAGCTTATGAAATTTTAAGAACTGGAGATGATATTAAAATAACAATAATTTCATCTGGATCAGAGACTAGTTTAGCTTGTGATATTTGTCATAAATTAGCCACAGAGAGTATTTACTCAAAAGTAATATCGATGCCTTGTCAGGAATTATTTGATCAACAAAGTATAGACTTTAAGAATAAAATTTTGAATGAAACTGAACTAGTTGTGTCTGTAGAGGCTTCTGAAACAAATTATTGGAAAAAATATACTGGCATAAATGGATTGAATTTTGGAGTTAACGCTTTTGGAAAAAGCGCACCATATAAAGAAATCTATAAACATTTTGAATTAAGTTCAGAAAATATAATTAAAAAGATAAAAGAAAAGCTATGAAAATAAAAGTCGGTATAAACGGAATGGGTAGAATAGGAAGAATGATTATTCGATCTATAATTGAAAACAATAATAAAAACATAGAAATAAAACATATTAATAATAGAACAAATTCTGAAGCTTGCTCGACTCTCTTAAAATATGATTCAATTCATGGAAAATTTAAGGCAGATATTAGTTTTGATGATAAGCATCTAATTATCAACAAAAATCAAATTACTTTTAGTCAAGAATTAGATTTGAATAATATTAATTGGAAAAAGTATGATGTGGATTATGTATTTGAGTGTACTGGAAAATTTAATTCTAAAGATAAACTAAAGCCTCACCTAATTAATGGAGCAAAAAAAGTTCTTGTATCAGCACCGTGTAAGAATGCTGATAAAACTATCGTATTTGGAGTGAATGAGTCAGAATTGAAAAAAGATGATAAAATTATTTCTGCTGCATCGTGTACAACTAATTGCCTTGCACCGGTGGCACATGTTTTAAATGAAAATTTTAAAATCGAAAAAGGTTTTATGACAACGATCCATGCTTTTACAAGCGATCAAAGAATTTTGGATAATTCTCACAAAGATCCAAGAAGAGCCCGGTCTGCAAGTCAATCTATTGTGCCGACATCAACTGGTGCATCAAAAACAATTGGCGAGATTATACCATCGCTTAAAGGAAAATTAGAAGGTGTAGCAATGAGAGTGCCTACCCCAAACGTTTCTTTAGTTGAACTTGTCTTTTGTACAAAAAAAGATTTAAGTATAGAAAAAATTAATTCAGCATTCCTGAACTTTAGTAAAAAAAATAAAATTCTTGAAATTACTAAAGAAAAACTTGTATCTGTAGACTTTAATCATAATCCCGCCTCATCAATCATCGATGCAAATTTAACAAATGTAGTTGGAAAAAATATGGGTAAAATTTCTGCGTGGTATGATAACGAGTGGGGTTTTTCAAATAGAATGTGCGATATAGCAGAATATCTTCATAAAATTTCTTAATGAAATACATAAAAGATCAAGAAAATCTGAATGAAAAAAGGGTTTTATTAAGATTAGATTTAAACGTTCCTATAAAAAATGGCATGATTACTGATCAAACAAGAATTGATAAAGTGTTACCAATAATTAATTTTTTGATTAAAAAAAAATCCAAGATTTTAGTTGTTTCTCATATTGGTCGACCTAAAGGTAAGATAAATGAAGACCTATCTCTTAAACCAATCTGTGAAAACTTGGAAAAAAAAATAAATCAAAAAATCAGCTTGATAAAGGATAATATCTTAGGATTAAAGAGAGATGATTTATTCAATGACTCTAATCAACAAATTATTTTTTTGGAAAATATTAGATTTTATGTGGAAGAAGAAAAAAACGATACTAATTTTTCAAAACATTTGTCAAAACTTGCTGATATATTTGTTAATGATGCTTTTTCTTGTTCACACAGAGCCCACGCTTCAATAAGTAAAATTACAGGATTTCTGCCTTCTTATGCTGGTTTGCAATTAGAGACAGAAGTTAGTGCATTAAAAAAAATAACAACTGAAATTAAAAAACCTACTACTTGTATAATTGGAGGATCTAAGATCTCGACTAAAATTGGTATAATAAAAAATTTAATACCAAAATTTGATAACATTATTATTGTGGGAGGAATGGCAAATAATATTCTCAGTTTTCTTGGAAAACCTGTAGGAAAATCAATCAAAGAAGATAATTGTGAGTCAATTATTGATGACATTTTTAAAACTGCAAAAAATCAATCATGTAAAATTGTTTATCCTGAAGATGTTGTTGTGGGAAAAAACATGGAAGATAATGCTGAAATCAAAGAAGTAAATGAAGTAAAAAATGATGATTATATATTAGATATTGGTCCAAAAACTATAAGTAAAATAAAAGATATAATTGAAAACAGTCAAACTATCTTATGGAATGGTCCGGCAGGTTATTTTGAAAACCCGAATTTTGCTTTAGGTAGTTATGAGATCGCAAAAAAAATTGTAGAAAAAAACAAAAATGACTCAATTTATTCTGTGGCTGGAGGTGGAGATACAATTGCAGTTTTAAATCAAATTAATGTAATTAATAGTTTTAATTTTGTTTCAACTGCTGGTGGAGCATTTTTAGAATATCTTGAAGGTAAAGAACTTCCTGGTATAAAAGCTTTAAATTAAAATGTCTGAACTAAATAAAATAGCATTAGAAATCTTAAAGAATGGAAAAGGAATCCTAGCTGCAGATGAAAGCACAGGAACAATGACTAAAAGATTAGAAAGTGTTAATGTTATTTCAACCCCAGAAAATAGGTTGCTGTTTAGAGAGGCTCTTTTTAGTTCCTCAGGTATGAAGGAATGTATAGGTGGTGTAATTTTATATGACGAAACTATAAAACAAACATCTTCTAAAGAAAAAAAAATTCCAGATTTGATTTCATCTATTGGATCTCACCCTGGTATCAAAGTTGATACTGGGGCAAAAATTTTGGCAGGATCACCTAACGAAAAAATCACAGAGGGTCTTGATGGCTTAAGAGAAAGATTAAAAGAATATTACGAGCTTGGAGCAAAATTTACTAAATGGAGAGGTGTATATAATATATCAAAAGATTATCCCAGCAAACTATCTATACAATCAAATGCTCATGCCTTAGCTCGATATTCTGCATTAGTTCAAGAATGTGGTATGGTTCCAATAGTTGAACCAGAAGTATTAATGGATGGAGATCATTCGGCAAAAGACTGTTATAATAAAACATCTGAAGTAATCAAAAAATGTTTTGAAGAACTTACTTTACATAAAGTTGATTTAAGAGGAGTCATATTGAAACCAAATATGATTTTGGCTGGAAATAAATCCAAACAAAAAATTTCTAATGAAGAAGTTGCGAAATTAACATTGGCATGCCTAAAAAATTCAGTGCCATCAGAAGTTCCAGGAATTGCCTTTTTATCTGGTGGACAATCAGAGGTAGAGGCAACTGAAAATTTAAATTTGATTAATAAGAACAACGATACTAATTTTATTATAAGTTTTTCTTATGGCCGAGCTCTTCAGCAAAGTGCACTCAAATTTTGGTCAAAAAATATACAAGATATTGAGGGTACTCAAAGAGTATTTAATCATCGAGCAAAAATGAACACTCTTGCAGCTCAAGGAAAATGGTCTAAAGAAATTGAGAATAAATAAAAAAAAATTCATTTATCTAATCTCCCCAAACAAAATCAAAAAATCGTTTTTTACTGATTTATCTGAGGTATTAAAATTAAAAAAAGTAAGTTTTTTTCAACTTAGGCTCAAAGGTAAATCTTTTAATAAAAAGTTAGCAATTGGAAAAAAGATAAAAAAAATATGTAAAAAATATAAAACAAAATTTTTAATAAACGATGATGTGTTGCTTGCCAAAAAATTAAATGTAGATGGATGTCATTTGGGTCAAAAAGACATGAAAGTGCTTAGAGCTAGAGAAATTATTAAAGAAAAAATTATCGGAGTTACATGTCATAACTCAGTCAAACTTGCAAAATTAGCAATTAAAGATAAGGTTGACTATTTAGCTTTAGGTGCATTTTATGCTTCAAAAACCAAAAAAACTAAATTTAAAGCAAATTTTAAATTATTAAAAACGATAACAAGGTTAACTAAAACTCCTATTGTTGCTATAGGCGGTATTAATTCAGATAATTACAAAAAACTTTTATTGAATAAAGCTAACTTTTTAGCTATCTCAGGCTACATTTGGAATAATAAAAAATTAAAACCAACGGAAGCAATTAAAAAATTGAAATGAAAATTAACGCTGGAGAAATTAGAGTGGGTATGCTCTTAGAATATAAAAATGATTTATGGCAAGTACTTAAAACTCAGCATGTAAAGCCTGGTAAAGGGGGTGCATTTGCACAAGTTGAAATGAAAAGTGTGAATAAAAATACAAAATTAAATGAAAGATTTAGATCAAGTGAAACAGTAGAAAAAGCATCTTTAGAAGAAAATAAATATAATTTCATGTACGAAGATGAAAGTAATTATTTATTTATGGAGCCAAAATCTTTTGAACAAATAGAAATCAAAAAAGAAATTGTGGGTGAGAAAGGAAAATTGTTAACTGAAAATTTAGAAGTATTGGTCAGCTTTTACAACGATACAGCTATTTCTGTTGATTTACCAAATCAAGTAACATGTAAAATAGAAACTACTGATGCTGCTTTAAAAGGACAAACAGTTTCATCTTCCTATAAACCAGCAGTTTTAAATAATGGTTTGAATATACAAGTACCACCTTTTATTGAGGCTGGTGATGAAATAATTATTGATACTCGAAATCTAGAGTATGTAAAAAAAATTTAGTTTTATGAACTCAATTTCTGCAAACTTAAATATCATGATTAAGGCTAGTGAAAAAGCCTCAAAAGTATTAATCAGAGATTTTGGGGAAATAGAAAAATTACAAGTTTCAAAAAAAGGCCCAGCAGATTTTGTTACTAATGCAGATTTAAAAACTGAAAAAATAATTATTGAAGAGCTTAAAAAAGCAAAACCAAATTACTCTATAATTAGTGAAGAAAGTGGAGTTGAAAATAATAAAGATAAAGATAATATTTGGATAATTGATCCCATAGATGGCACAGTAAATTTTTTACATGGAATACCTCATTTTGCAATATCTATTGCTCTAAAATCTAATGATGAAATAACTTCAGGAGTTATCTTTGATCCTATTAAGGATGAAATATTTTATGCTGAAAAAAACAACGGTGCTTTTTTTAATAATCATAGAATAAGAGTTTCTAAGAAAAATGAAATAAACGATTGCTTATTTGTTACTGGTGGTAAGTTTAAAAATGAACTAGATCTTCCTTACAGAAAATCAGGTTGCGCAGCTTTAGATATGGCTTATGTAGCCTCAGGAAGATATGATGGTTATTTTCAAAATAATTTAAACTTATGGGATATTGCAGCTGGAATTATTTTAGTTAAAGAAGCTGGGGGTATGGTGAATGAAATAGATCTTTCAGTAAACAAAAATATAAAAATTATAGCTTCAAGCGCTGATATTAACCCAAAATTACTTAAAAAACTCGATAACTTTTAATTGTTTTAAAAAATTCTTTTGTTATAAGTCTCGTCATGAAAAAAAAAATTCATCCAAACTATCATGCTATTAAAGTTGAAATGACAGATGGTACTCAATTTGAAACAAAATCGACTTGGGGAAAAGAAGGAGAAGTATTAAAATTAGAAATTGATCCTAAATCACATTCGGCTTGGACAGGCGGAAAGCAAAAGCTAATGGATAAAGGAAGAATAAGTAAATTTAATAAAAAATTCCAAAATTTCAAATCAGAAAAAAAAAGTTAAATGTCTAATGCACCCTTAATGCCGATGGCAACTGCTGTATGGCTTGTTGAAAACACTACTTTAACTTTTAAACAAATTGCAGATTTTTGTAAGCTTCATGAAGTAGAAATTCAGGGCATTGCTGATGGAGAAGTTGCAAAAGGAATAAAAGCTTATAATCCCATTATATCTGGACAATTATCAAAAGAAGAAATTGAACTTTCATCAAAAGATGAGAGTAGACCTTTAGAGATTAAAAGTAGAGATATTGAGATTTCTAATTCTGAAAAAAAAATTAAGAAATACATCCCTCTATCAAAAAGACAAGATAAACCTGACTCTGCTTTATGGCTACTTCGACAGCATAACATTTTAAAAGATTCTCAAATTGCAAAACTTGTTGGTATCACTAAAAATTCCGTTACAGCAATTAGAAATAAGAGTTATTGGAATTATAATAACCTAAATCCTAAGGACCCAGTGGCTTTAAACCTTTTTACTCAAAAAGAACTTGTTGAAGCTATTGAAAAAGCAGAGAGAAGGATCAAAAGAGAGAAAAAACAAAAAGAGAAATTAAAACAAAGTCAATAAGATTTCAATAAAATGAATAGACATAAAATTATAAAGATGATAGTTAATCATTTTTTTAGGAGGTAGTTATTAAAATAGAAGTAAAAGACAACAATATAGAACAGGCTCTAAGAGTTTTAAAAAGAAAACTTCAAAGAGATGGTTTTTTTAAAGTTATAAAACTTAAAAATACTTACGAAAAACCTTCTGAAAAGAAAAAAAGAATTCTTCAAGAAAATATAAAAAGAGTTAAAAAATTAAATAAACTTAAAAATAGAATTTAAGTATACCGCGGGGTGGAGCAGTCTGGTAGCTCGTCAGGCTCATAACCTGAAGGTCGGCGGTTCAAATCCGTCCCCCGCAACCAATCCTATCATATTTTAAATTTAGATTTCCTACTATCAATAAGAAAATTTTTTACTGTTTCATTAGTAAGTTGAACAAAAGACTTTCCAAATTTTTCGATTTTATTAATAATTACTGGAGGAACAGTAATAATATGACAGCCTAATTGTTTAGCTTGTAGATAATTGTATGGCTCTCTTACACTTGCCCAAAGTATCTCAACATTTTTAAATTTTTTTGCCAGTAGGATACTTTTTTTAAACTCTGGGATTGGATCTTTTCCGGTATCCGCAGCTCTTCCAGCAAAAATTGAAATTATAACTTTGGTCTTTTTATTTATCTTTTTAAGAATTTTTTGTGTTTGTTTTGCTCTATACACTGCAGTAATATTCAATTTTATATTTTTTTTATTTAGTTCTTTTATAACACTTCCAGTAAATATATTTTTTGAATTTACAACTGGCACTTTAACATAAACATTTTTGCCCCAGTCATTAATCTTTAAAGCCTGACTCAACATACTTTTATGGTCATCTCCAAATACTTCGAAAGAAATAGGTTTATTTTTACAAATTCTAAGAATTTTTTTACAATAAGATTTATAATCTTTTGCCCCAGCTTTTCTCATTAAGCTTGGATTGGTAGTAAAACCTTTAACAATCTTTTTTTTGTTAAATTTTTTGATTAAACTATATTCGGCAATGTCACAAAAAATTTTTGTACTCAATTTAATCCTATAAGTTTTTAGTAATATCTTCTGTCATTTTTTTTGCATCAGCAAATAACATTAACGTATTTTCTTTATAGAAAAGGTCGTTATCAATCCCTGCATAACCAGGTGATAAACTCCTTTTAACAAAAAGAACTGATTTACATTTTTCAACGTCTAATACTGGCATTCCATAAATTGGACTTTGTGGGTCTGTTTTTGCAACTGGATTTGTTACATCATTAGCGCCAATTACAAATGCAACGTCCGCATTAGCAAAATCATTATTGATTTCCTCTAACTCAAAAACTTCATCATATGGAACATTTGCCTCAGCTAGTAATACATTCATGTGCCCTGGCATTCTTCCTGCAACAGGATGAATAGCATATGAAACTTTAATATCATTTTTCTTTAATGTATCAACCATCTCTCTCAAAGCATGTTGTGCTTGGGCTACAGCCATCCCGTAACCGGGAACAATTATAACTGATGAAGCATTTTTCATTAAAAAAGCTGCATCATCAGCATTACCACTTTTAACTGGTTTTTGTTCTTTGTTTTTTAAAGCTGATGATTGTTCAGTTGCCCCAAAACCTCCTAAAATAACATTAAAAAAAGATCGATTCATACCCTTACACATGATGTAAGATAAAATTGCACCAGACGATCCAACTAAAGCTCCAGTAATTATTAAAGCAGTATTTTCTAAAGTGAACCCAATTCCTGCAGCAGCCCAGCCTGAGTAAGAATTCAACATAGAAATTACCACTGGCATATCTGCTCCTCCAATTGGGATTATTAACAAAAAACCAATCAAAAAAGAGACAGCTAGTAATATCCAAAATAAATTTGAAGACTGCGATGAACAAAGTAAATATATCAAAACTACTATTGAAATTAATATTAATGCGTTAAGAGGATGTTGACCTTTAAATATAATTGGAGATCCTGACATAATTCCTTGAAGTTTCAAAAAAGCGATTACAGATCCTGAAAAAGTTATTGCACCTACTGTAGCCCCAATAGACATTTCAATTAAACTTCCAAGCTTGATATTTCCTGGTGAACCGAGATTAAAAGCATCAGGATTTAAAAAGGCTGAGATAGCTACAAATACGGCTGCAAGACCAACCAAACTATGGAAACCAGCTACAAGTTCTGGCATTGCTGTCATTGGTATTTTGTACGCTATGAAAGCACCTACCAAACCACCTAACAAAAGAAAAATTAAAACATAAATAAACCCACTAGAAAAATTTCCAATTGTTAAAAAAGTAACTGTTATAGCGATTATCATTCCCAAAATTCCAAATAAATTTCCTTGTCTAGATGTTTCAGGAGAAGATAAGCCCCTTAATGCCAGAATAAACAGTACCCCAGATATTAAGTAGAAAATTGCTGAAAGATTTGCGGATATCATTTTTTATCTTTCTTTTTTTTTTTATACATAGCTAACATTCTTTGTGTTACTAAAAATCCACCAAAAATATTAATAGCTGCCAGTGAAATTGCTAAAAAACCAAACACACTTGAACTATTGAAAACACTTTCTGAATTACCTGACAAACCAGCTATGATTGCCCCTACAATTATTACTGAAGATATCGCATTAGTGACGGACATCAAAGGGGTGTGTAAAGAAGGAGTTACGCTCCAAACAACATAATATCCAATAAATATCGAAAGAATAAAAATGCTTAATCTGAATATAAAAGGATCTATTTCCATAAATTATTTAATAAGTGTTTTTTCTATAATTTCATCTTCTAAATTAATCTTAATTTTATTATTATCCTTGTCTAATAAATTTGAGACAAAATTAAATATATTTTTTGCATATAAACTTGAAGCTGAAATCGGTAACTTATTAAGAATGTTGGTTTCCCCCATAATTTTTACACCATCTTTATCTATTATTTTATCAACCTCAGTAAAAGCAGTATTTCCACCCTGAACTGCAGCTAGATCATATATAACAGATCCTGTTTGCATATTTTTAATCATGTTTTCTTTAATTATTATTGGTGCTTTTTTGCCAGGTATTAAAGCAGTACAAATTACTATATCTATTTTTTTAAGTGTTTCGCTTAATAAATCTTCTTGCTTCTTTTTGAAGTCATCTGATGCTTCTTTTGCATAACCTCCTTCTGTCTCTAAATTTTCTACACCCTCAACAGTTAAAAATTTTCCTCCCAAACTTTCAACTTGTTCTTTTGATGCCATTCTTACATCAGTGGCAAATACGATAGCACCCATTCTTTTAGCTGTTGCTATAGCCTGTAAACCTGCTACCCCTGCACCAACAACCAAAACTTTTGCAGCTGGAACTGTTCCTGCAGCGGTCATCATCATAGGTATTGCTTTTTGAAAATACGCAAAAGACTCTACTACTGCTTTATATCCAGCCAAGTTTGCTTGTGATGATAGAATATCCATGGATTGAGCTCTTGTTATTCTAGGTAATAACTCAAGAGAAAAACTATTAACTTTTTTTTTTACCAAGGTATATAATTTCTCTTTATTTGCAAATGGGTTTAATACACCAATCAAAATTTGATTTTCTTTTAAATAAGAAAGTTTTTCATTAGATGGTAGACCATGTTGAATTATTATATCGCTACTCTCGATTAGGTCTTTTTCATTCTCAATAATATTTACTCCTTGAGATTTATATTCTTCATCAACAAAACCTAAATGAACACCATAGTTTTTAGGTAATGAAATTTCAAAACCAATTGATATATATTTTTTTACTAGCTCAGGAGTAATCGAAATTCTTTTTTCGATTTTTTTATCTTCAGCTATAGAAACTATTTTCATAAAAAATATCTATAGCAAGAATATTGCCATTAAAACTAGAATTAATATTACAGCGACAGTTCCCCACAACACAAATTTTGTAAAATTATTCCATGTATTTTTATGGTTATTATTGTCCATAAAAATTATTTTTGTCTTGCTTTAAATTTTGGATTTGTTTTATTTATGATATAAACTCTTCCTCTTCTTCTAACTAATTTTGAGTTAAGATCCCGTTTTTTTATTGATTTTAAAGAACTTTTAATTTTCATAAATTTAATTTAATGCCGGCAACGACCTACTCTTCCATGTCTTAAGACAAAGTACCATTGGCGCTGAAAGGCTTGACTTCCGAGTTCGGAATGGGATCGGGTATAACTCCTTCGCAATAATCACCGGCTCGAGGTTTATACTCAAGAATTTAAATATTGTAAAGCTGTAAGAGAGCAAATTTTATCTTTTTTTTAACAAAAAGTCTCTATAAGTAATTTTAATCGCTTCTTTAATATTGGTTTGAGCTGTCCAGCCATATTTTTTGGCTAGGGAAATATCCAAAACTTTTCTTGGGGTGCCGTTTGGTTTTGATTTATCAAATATTATTTTTACTTTTTTTTCTGGATAAATTATTTTCAATAATATTTTTGCATACTGTTGAATCGAATAATCCTTACCTGTACCAATATTTATTGTTACTTCTTTAGTCTTTTTTTTCATGAAATGAACACATGCGTCTGCAACATCATCAACATATATTAATTCTCTTTTAGGTGTACCATCCCCCCAAACAATAAGTTTATTCTTGTTTTCCTTTTTAATTTTATGGATTTTTTTTATTAATGAAGGAAAAAAATGTGAATTGAGCGAGTCATAATTATCGTTAGGTCCAAAGGTATTTGTTGGCATTAAGCATCTATAATTAGTTTTATATTGATAATTATAACTTTCACACATTTTTATTCCCGCTATTTTGGCTATTGCATATGGTTCATTTGTTTTCTCTAATTCTCCATTTAATAAATAATTTTCTTTTATTGGTTGCTTACAAAGTCTTGGATAAACACAACTAGAACCTAGAAAAATTAGATTTTTAATTTTACATTTAAACGCTGAATGGATTATATTATTTTGAATTGATAGGTTACTATAAATAAAATCAGCTTTATACTTATTGTTGGAATAAATTCCCCCTACTTTTGCTGCTGCAATTAAAATGAACTCTGGTTTTCTTTTTTTTAAAAAATTAAAAACTTTTATTTGATTAGTTAAGTCTAAATTAAGTCTAGTTTCGGTAATAATTTTTTTGTAACCTTTATTTTTAAGTTTTCTTACTATTGCACTTCCAACTAAACCATTGTGACCAGCGACAAAAATTTTTGAATTCTTATTTATCATGAATTAATTTTTTTAAGTCAAAATTAACCATTTCCTTTACTAGGATTTTTATTGATGTCTTAGGTATCCATTTTAATTCTTTCCTAGCTTTTTTTGAATTTCCAAGCAAAGTATCTACTTCTAAAGGTCTAAAATATTCTTTATCACATGCAACAATGCATTTTCCGTTTACGTCATAACACTTTTCTTTAATTCCTTTTCCTTTCCATTTAAATTCTATATTAAGTTCATTTAAAACTAAGTTTACAAACTGTTTTACCGTGTACTGTTTACCTGTAGAAATTACATAATCTGAAGGACTTTTTTTTTGGAGCATTTTCCACATGGCTTCTACATAATCCTTTGCATGACCCCAATCTCTTTTAGCAGACAGATTTCCCAAAAAAAGAGTTTTTTGTTTTTTAAGTTTAATTTTACAAAGTCCGATAACAATTTTTCTTGTAACAAATGTTTCTCCTCTCACTGGACTCTCGTGATTA
Source organism: Pelagibacterales bacterium SAG-MED39 (assembly GCA_014653625.1). GTDB lineage: Bacteria > Pseudomonadota > Alphaproteobacteria > Pelagibacterales > Pelagibacteraceae > Pelagibacter. Next base: position 46,659 of record JACWEI010000005.1, on the reverse strand, counting down.
AATAAGATTCCATTACAAGCAAATATTTTATAAGCTTCTCTATAATTTACTGTTATCCAATGTGCATAAACTTTTGCAACACCATAAGGGCTTCTTGGGTAAAATGGAGTTTTTTCAGTTTGAGGTATCTCTCTAACTTTACCAAACATTTCAGACGTGCCTGCTTGATAAAATTTAGTTATTTTTTCAAAACCATGAAACTTTATTGCCTCCAATATTCTGAGTGCCCCAATTGCATCAGCATTAGCAGTATATTCTGGAACTTCAAATGACACTGAGACGTGAGATTGCGCAGCTAAATTGTAAATTTCATTTGGTTTTATCTTTTTAATTAAACTTGAAACTGAAATAGCATCAGTAACATCTCCATAATGTAAAAAAAAATTTCTTTTTTTTTCAAATGGGTCTTGATAAATATGATCTATTCTTCCAGTATTAAATGATGAAGATCTTCTTTTTACACCATGAACTAAATAACCCTTTTTAGTTAAAAATTCTGCAAGATATGAGCCATCTTGTCCAGTAACACCAAATATTAAAGCAATTTTTTTTTTCATATTTTTTTATACCTAATAACAAATAGCTTAAAGTAAATAAATGTATATGTAATTATATTCAATAAAATTAATAAAAATTGAATTTGGGAATTTGATATATAGTTAAGTGATATAATAAAAACTACTAAATTATAAAGATTTATTAAATTGGCTGTTAACACATTTGAATAATACATGTTAAATCTAAATCTTTTTTTAATCATATAAAAAATTTGATGATGTAAATGATTGGTGTCAGGTGTCATCGGAGATTTATTCATCACATTTTTGCGAATTATAGAAAATAAAATTTCATAACTTGGGTACCAAAGAAGTAAAATTATAAAAAATGGAGATATATTATGATTCCACGAATAAATATTTATTAAGAATATAGCAAAACTGAAACCAAATAGATATGAACCAGAGTCCCCTAAGTAAACTTTATCGAAAAAATTAATAAGAAATAAAATTATGATAACCGATAAAACGTAATTAATGTCTATACCGTTTAATGTCAATAATTGATGAGATTCTAAATAATAGATTACCAAAGATATCAGTAAATAATACCCAATATTAAGTGTATTGAGACCATCTAAAAAATTTGATCCATTAATTATAATTAAAATACAAAAAGAGACAAAAAAATAATTCAAAAATTCATTTTTTAAAAAACTATCTAATAAATAAATATTTGTATTTAATATAAACAATTTATTAAAAACTACAAATGATAGAACTATCAAAATTTGAAAAAGAAACCTGATGAATGCTGATTTAATATATTTTAAATCTGAAAATAAGCCTAATAACAAAACTATAAAACAAAATAGAATAAATGATAAAATATTATCATCTATCATGTATAAAAATGATAAAAATAAGAATATTCCTCCTGATAAAGGTATCTTATTCTTGGAAGCAAATCTTTGATGTCTATCTCCTGTTTCGCTTACTAAAAAATTATATTTTAAGAATAATCTATTTATAAAATACAGAAAAATTAAAATTAAAGATAAATAGAAAATAAAATTCATTTAAATTTCTTTAACATATAATTTGCACTTAGCACCATAAGAAAATAAAATGATTTAAAATAACCATAATGTAAATAATTCTTATATACTCTAAATCCATCAATTAATTTTTGAATAGTTGAAGAAGATAAAGAGTTTGTGCTTTTTCTCCATGAAACTAGGCATTCATTTAAAGCAGATAAATTTATTTCATTTTGAGCTAATATTAACCACAGGACAAAATCTTCTTTAGTTTTAATTTCTCCAAATCTAAATTTTTTATTATTCAATATACTTTTTTTTAACATTACTGTTGATAAACCAATATCACAAGAATTTCTTAATTTTGTAAAATTTAAATTATTTTTAGCCTCCCTAAAATCAACTTTCAGATTATTATCATTAATAATTTCATAGTCAGTAAAACTAAACACTTGATTATATTTTTCCATATTTTGGAACTGTCTCTCAAGTTTATTTAACTTCCATAAATCATCGCAATCACAAAAAGCAATATATTTTCCATTGCTTAAATCTATTGCAAAGTTTCTTGAGGGCCCTGCACCAATATTTTTTTTATTATTAAGAACTTTTATTCTATTGTCTATTTTACTAATTTTTTCTAAAACTTGAAAACTTGCATCACTTAGCTCATCATTTACTATTAATATCTCAAAATTTTGATGAGTTTGATTTAGAATTGATTTGATTGTTTCATGCACATACTTTTCCTTTTTGTAATAAGGTAGTATAATACTAATTAGTGAATTGCTCATAATATTTCTTAATTACTTCAAATAATATAATAATGAAAAAATATAAAATGAAAAAAAATAAACAAAAATAAATTTAATATTAAGTTTATTTTTCAAAATACTATTTTCCAGATAATTTGATTTTACCAAACCAAAAAAAATTAAATAAAATAAAGGATCTAAATATTTTTGATATATACTTATCAACGGTAAAGAAACTATAATTATCAATAATAATAAATAATTCATTAATCTATCTTCTTTGAATATAAAATCTATTATTATCATCGATAAGCAAGATATAAATAACATAGGGATAGTTTCATTAATTTGCAAAAATCTAAAAAATTTAATAAAAATTCCTCCACCTCTTTGTGGAAAATCAATCAATCCATTTATTAAAAAAAAATTAATTAGATAAATAATAAAGAAAATAAATAAAAAATTGATAACAATTTGAAAATTTTTTTTATAATATCTTAAAATTTCAAACTCCTTACTAATAATAAATGGTAATAAATAAAAAAAAATAATTGATAAAATAATTATACCTGAGCTTACATAATTGATATTGCCAAATGTATTTAATGTTTCTAAAAAATAAAATTTTTCAATTATATAATAAAAATAAAATAACGCAGGAATAGATAAAAAAAATGAAAATAATAAAATCTTCAATATAAATTTTTTATCTAGGTTTTTAAAAAAATAGTAAAGATAATATAGATAAAAAACACTGTAATAATATCTAATATAACAACAAGCAATTAAGAGACTAATGCTGAAATAAATGAATTTACTTTTCTCATTGTCTTGGTCAAACTTTAAGAAATATATAATAGAAGCTGAGAAGAAAATTAAACTTAAATTATCCCCTAAAAGCCAAATTGCTGAAGAACGAAAATACGGTGACAGAAAAATAACTATTGATAAATAAAAAATAATTGTATTATCAGTCTTAAATTTTTCTTTTAAAATCTGATAGAACAATAATGGTAAAGATAAACTAAGAAGCAGATAAAATATACTAACAAATATTAAGCTATTAGATATCTTTAATAAAAAACTTATCAAAAGATAAAATACCGGAGAATGAATTAGGCTGCCTGAATTACTTAAAAAATTTTTTAAACCTGTTTCCAAACTTAATGAAAGATTTTCTATGAAAGGAAATAAGTATTTATGATCTATTTTTGCACCACCGCTAGAATTCTCACCAAAAATAAAACCTAAAAACAGTGTTAAACTTAAGAATACATAAATAGATATTTTTTTATTAAAAAACATATTATTTTCTTTAATAATTATTAAATTTTAAGTAACAAGCATCAAACATTTATTACAGTTAAAATTATAAAAATGAATAATTCTAATATACTTATATCATTATCAGCATACAAAGAGGCCGAAAATATTGTCAAAATTACGGACAAAATAAGGGGCCAGTTTCCAACGATAAAAATTCTAATAGTTAACGATGAGTCTTATGATAATACCGAAAAACTCATTCAAGAAAAAAATGACGAAAATATAACTATAATTCAAAGACCAAAAAAATTAGGTCTTGGAACCGCCCATAAATTATCTCTTATTTATGCAATTAAAAATAACTATGAATATTTGGTTACTATGGATGCAGATTTTTCACATGATCCAGTTCATCTCCAGGAATTATTAAAACAAGCTGGTCATAATAATTTTGTAATAGGGTCAAGATTTTGTGATGGTGCAAAAAGTGACTACAGAGGTTTACGAAAGATAATTTCAATATGTGGAAATTTCTTTGCGAGAAAAATTCTTAATATAAAATTAAAAGAAATAACAACTTATTATAGGGTTTACAGTACTAAACTTCTAAAAAAACTACCATTTGATGAATTAAATTCTCAAGGATATAGTTTAGGGGTAAGGCTTGTGTGGTTAATGAAAAAATTAGATGCAAAATTAATAGAAGTGCCTATACATTTTAAAGATAGAAATAAAGGTAAATCTAAAATACCAAAACTTCAAATATTTATTAGTTTTTTCGATTTACTATCTATAAAGCTTAAAGATATTTTCATCAAACAAAAATTTTATGAAACAAATGAAACATATATATTTACAAATTTTTTTCAAAATTGTGATAGAAAAAGTTGTGATCGTAACTATTTAGCAAAAAAAAAACAACAATGGGTATGTCTTTTATGTGGAAATATTTATAAATGAAAAGTATAAAACATCCATATGGAAATACTAAAAGTTTAATCCTTAAATCATTTAAAAAATTTTTACAATACTTTATTAAATTTTTTGTCAGTTTTTTTTGTAAACTTGATAATCATGATGAAATAATTATTTCATCAGCAACTCATTCACCTTGGCTCAAAGATAAAAGTTTTTATATTTTTTTTGATAAGATTAAAGATTTTACATTATTAGATTACCCTAGAGCTTACACATTATGGCAATGTGCAAACAATTTGAAGGAAAAAAATGGAATGATACTTGATATTGGTTGTTTGCTTGGTGGATCTGGATTTATAATGTCAAAAGCAAATAAAAATGGCGTTATTCACCTTTTTGATAGCTTTGAGGGATTTAAAAAAGATGACGGTTTACACAAAAAAGATATTTTTTTTTATGAAGATATAAACTTTGTGAAGAAAAACATTAAAAAGTTAAAACTTAAAAACACTTTTGTTCATAAAGCATATTTCCCAAAAAATATTAAAATTAAAGTTAAAAATATAAAACTTTGCCACATAGATGTTAATACTTTTGATGATACAAGTAAAATTTTTAAATTTATTCAAAAAAAAATGATCAAAGGTGGAATGATAGTTTTTGATGATTTTGGAATTTGGGGTGTAGATGGAATAAAGAGATTTATTTATAAAATAGAAAAAACTTACAAAAATCAATTTTATTTTATAAAAAATTATATGGGACAATGTATCTTAATTAAAAAATAATGATAAATTAATTAGTATGAATATTTTGATAACCGGAAGTTGTGGATTTATTGGATTTAATTTATCTATATTTCTTTTAAAAAAAAAATTTAAAGTAATCGGTATTGATAATTTAAATAATTATTATGACGTAAAGTTCAAAAAAAAACGGTTACAACTTTTAAAAAAATATAAAAATTTTAAATTTTATGAGTTTGATTTAGCTGATCAGAAAAAAGTAGATTTTTTTTTTAAAAAAAATAAAATTAACTCAGTAATCCACCTCGCAGCTCAAGCTGGAGTAAGGTATTCAATTGATCACCCAAAAAAGTATGTTCATAGTAATATAGTTGGTTTCCACAACATTCTTGAAAATTGTAGACTTAAATCAATTAAAAATATTATTTTGGCCTCCTCAAGCTCAGTTTATGGAGATAAAAACAATTTTCCTTTAAAAGAAACTGAAAGTATTAATCCAAAAAATTTTTATGGATTAACAAAAAAAAATAATGAGGAAATGTCAGAGATTTACTCAAAGTTATATAACATGAATATATGTGCTCTTAGATTTTTTACAGTTTATGGAGAATGGGGCAGGCCTGATATGTTTATGTTGAAATATCTCATGTCATATAAAAAATTTGACCTTTACAATAATGGATTACATTTTAGAGATTTTACTTATATCCAAGATGTTAATGAAATTATTTTTAGACTTATAAAAAAAAGGAACATAGGATTTTCTGTTTTTAACATATGTAGTAATAAACCATTTAAAATAACTCGAGTCATACAAATGATAGATAATCTTTTTTACAGACCAAAATTAAAAATAAATAAAGTTGGACTTCAAAAAGCAGACGTGATCAAAACTCATGGTAGTAACAAAAAAATTATTAATTATACTAAATTTAATAAATTCACGTCTTTAGAAACTGGAATTAGCAATCTAGTCAGTTGGTATAAAAAAAATCAATAATAAATTAATTGTTCATTTTTTAATACGTTGTATTACCATTATCTCTTTTCCTAAAAAATCAACATACTTGTAACCAAAACTATTTTTTTTGATAACATCGAGATATCTATTGTAAAATTTTTTGTCGTAAATAAATCTATAACTTTTAAATGGATTATAATTATATAAATTATGTTCTTTTATAAGTCTATTAATATTACGGCCATAAAATACAGTAATTGTTATCAATAAAATAATTGAGGATTTTTTCAGAAATTCTGAAAATTTAACATCTAGATTATTAAATGAAAGTGATAAAAGGATAAAAGATAAAATTGGAATTAAATGGTAACCACCATAACGTAATGAAGGATGTTTAAAAAACCATTCAATTAAACAAAAAACAAAATATAGATATATAATTTTATAAGAAATTATTTTTTTATCTTTTTTCTTTTTATTTAAAAAAAATATCATCCAAAAAATCATAATTACAAAAAAAATAGATAATAAAAAATCACTCACTTTATTAAAAAAGTAATTTTCAATCCAGTTTGGCAACCAATTAAATCCTTTAATATATTCTAATTGGTCATCAACTACATAATTTGGTGATGCGCCTGCTTTTGACCAAAGTTCATACCAAGTATTCACTCCTTGTATTTTCTCAGAACTTAATGACCATAAAAATCCATCAAAACATGAAATTGATAAAGGGAATATTAAGCAACCAGAGTTTATGATATTATAAAAAATTACAAAAAAGAAAAATAATGAACAAAATAAAATTGATCTCGATGCTAAAATTTCTATTAATTTTTTTTTAAAACAAGAAAATAAAACTATAAAAACTAATGGCGAGTAAATAATATAAAAAGGTTTTAATGAAAAAATCAAAACTGAAATTATACTAATGAAATAAAATAAATTTTTATTTCTGTTTTCATCTTTAATGTTTTGAATCAATAATGCTATTAAAGATAATATAAAAATTAATATCATTCCAGAACGATCCGTTCCATGCTCAGCAAGCCTGTAAAAAAAAATATTTATAAACATTATTATCATCAAAGAGTAAAAATTTATAAATTTCAAATTTTCAAACATTTTTTTATTTCTTATATAATTAAATAAAATTAAATTTGAAAAACCTAAAAAATAAACTGGAGTTATATGTAGTAAATAAAATGAAACTTTAGGAAGGTAAAATAATGAACTTAGAAAAAAAATTGACGAATGATTTCTAAAGCCATTATTTAATAAACCCATTCCCACTGGATGTTCCATCTGTGTCATCAAATATGAGTAGGGAAAATGATAATAGCCAAAATCATCATGATTTTTTCCAACAAAAATGAATGCTAGTAATATTAAAAAAACTATTAATGTTATGAGAATATTCTTTTTATATTTTAAATTCTTATTAAAATTTAATAGAAAACTTAATATTCCCAGCAATAAAAAGATTGAATTAAAAGTATAGTTGTGGACAAAAAATATAGAAGTTGAATATGAAATTACAGTTGAAAATGAAATTCCTAATAAACCTAGGAACCCATAATTATAGAAGTTTAACCTTAATACTTTAGAAAGAATAAATCCATAACCAATTAAGGTAAAACAAATCAAAAAATAATATAAAATAAACATTAGTTATTAAACTTTAGTAAGCTGCTAGTAAGGTGGGTAATAGAATGATCAAAACTAAAACTTAACTTTCGTTTTTTCAAATTTAATATGTACTCCATGTACTGAAATGCTTGTCTTCGTCTAAACCACCATTTAGTTGAATATTTAGAAATTTTTGAGGTTATTCCATCCCTGTCTTCATTATATATGGTCAACTCATCTAAAATAAAATTATATTCATTGTTATAAAATTTTGAAAAAATTGTAAATCTTGCATCAATTTCTAAGTTAGGAAATTGCCGTTTTTTAACAAATTTTAAAAAAACTTCGAAATTTTTTCTTTTTGATGAAATACAGCTAGTTGGAAAAATTGAAGGCCAAATATTTTTTCGTTTATTTTTAAATCTAAATTTATTTTTTTTTGCTTTTGGAAAGTTATACACACTTTGAGCTTTTTGATGTTTTTCAAAAAAATTTATAACTTTCTGCAATTTGTTTTTTTTAAAAAAATCATCTGCATCTAAAAGACAAATTATTTCTCCTTTTGATATCTTAAAACATTCATTTAATGCATTTATTTGATTGAGTGCTGGAAATCTAAATTTTTTTTTTTTATTTATTAATAATTTTACATTTCTAAATTTTTTAATTATTTCTAATGAGCCATCATCTGATACATCATCAAATAAAATTACTTCAAAATTTTTGTAACTTTGTTTTTTTAACATTAATAATGACTCTTTAAGAAAATTTACTTTATTATAGTTTGATACTAAGACTGATATTTTAATCTTATTGTTCATAAAATTATTTTTTAAAAATCATTTTATTTAAGTTTAAATTAAGTTTTTTTTTATAAATTTTTCTTAGTAATGAATTATTTCCAACTAAATATGTCGGTTTGTTATTTTCAATAATCTTTATTTTTTTTTTATATTTCTTACTTATTTTCTCAGCTATCAATGCTAATTTCGTTTTTTTTCCTGTCGACAAATTAATTACACCACTAATTTCTTTTTTTAGAAAAAAAATCAAAATCTTACTGATATCTCTTATTGATATAAAATCTCTATAATGATTTAAATTTTCAAGTTTTATAACTCTTTTTTTTTTTTTTATTCTATTTTTAAGATCGGGTACAAGATAATTTTTTCTTTGATTAATATTGGTTGTACTAAAAATTCTTCCAATACAAACTTTTATATTTTTCTTATTTAACTTTTTAAGTTTTTTTTCAGCTAAATACTTTGTTTTACCATAAAAACTTACTGGATTTATTTTTGATTTTTCACTAATCTTTTTTCTAGATGTTGAATAAACATGTGAGGTAGATGCAAAAAAAAACCACTTAACTTTATTCTCAATAGTCAGTAATACGTTTACTAAATTTCCAGTGCCAAGTGTATTAACATTATATGCATTTTTTTTATTATTATTAACTTCTTTAATGGGTACAATTGCAGCTAAATGTATTAAATAGTTAAACTTTTTTTTCCTAATCCATTGTTTTACGTCATTAATTTTTGTTATATCACCCCTAAATAGCTCAAATTTTATTGAAGAATTTTCTTTTAACAATGCTCTACCAATTGAGCCCGTATGTCCAGTAACACCACATTTAATTTTTACCATATCAATTTTAATCTTTATAAGTATTTTTTCATTAAATTTACATGATTAAAAACACTAAACTTTTTTATATTTTTTTTTATATAAATTTTTTTCTCCAAAATTACATTCTTATCATCTATTAGAAACTGATTAATCTTTTTATTGAGATCTTGTTGATTGTTATTTTTAAATAAATAACCTCCAGATTCATTTTCAAGGATAATTTCTTTTGGACCACTCGGACAATCGCTAGAAATAATAGATATATTAGAAAGAGCAGCCTCAATTAATACAAATCCTGGATCTTCCCATAGAGATGTTGATATAAATAGATCACTACTTTTCATATACTTAATTACATTATTTTTATGACCTAAAAAAATTATCTTATTATGTAGGTTGTTTGATTTAATCTTTCTTTTTAAGCTATTTTCTAATTCACCGGCACCTAATATAAATATTTTATATTTGTTTTTTAAATTATCATTTTTAATATAAGCATCGATGATAAGATCAAAGTTTTTTTGATAAGTTAATCTACCTACCATTATGATATTATTTTTCTCAAATCTTTTATCGAAACCTTTTTTTTTTTTTAATGAGCAAAAATTTTTAACATTAAAAACTGGGTCAGTTACAACAAATATTTTTTTTTCATCAAATATTTTTTTTTTCCTCAAGATCTCTTTAGTTTCGCTAGTTGGGCAAAAAACTTTATAAACATTTTTTGAACCAAATTTCCACACGAATTTTCTAAAAGTATTTAACTTTGGTTTACCTGAAATTCTGATTATTAATTTTGATTTAAAATTGAATATTCTAAATAATACCAATGGTAAAGAAACAATTAAATGAGCTATGAATATATCTGGTTTATGTTTTTTTAAAATATTTAATAATTGAAAAAAACACAAAATAAATATTAAAAGATATGAAATTCTACTTTTCATAAATCCAAATTTTGGAAGTTGATTATATATGTTTAAATTCTGATCTAAAAAATTTTTAGAGTTTTCTTTATTAATCTTAAAATTCCACTCACCTATACTATTTACAATTGAGGCTCTAAATTTATTTGAGTATTTGTTAATGCCTAAAGCAGAATTGTATATTGCCTTTACCGTTGCAATTCTATTATCTATAAACGGCCCCCAATAAAAAACACTTATCATAAAATTTTATTGAAAAATAAATAAAACATTCCAATTAAGATATGTAAACCATCAATAAAGGGTTTTACTTTTTTTTTCCCAGCAATTCTTTTTCTTTCAAAGCTTGGGGTAGATGTATATTTCAATTGAGATCTATGTGCTTTAATGGGTAATTCAACACATATTTTAAAATCCCTAAATGTTAGATTTAATTTTTTTATTAATTCTGTATTTCCAATTACGTAAGTATATAAAATATCATTGAGTTTTAAATTAAACATTAATTTTCCTAAAAATGAAAAAATATAATTTCCTACAGTTGTAATTAAATCATCATCCTCACTACCTGCATTTTCAAGATATCTAGAAGCAAATACTAGGTCATTATTTTCATTAACAATTTTAAACATACTATCCAACTCATTAGGATTCATCGAGCCATCAGCATTAATTATACAAAAATATTTTGTTTTTATATGGTTAATTCCTTCAATAAGAGCACTACCATAACCACTGGTCTTTTGATAAAAAATTTCTAAATTATCTCTTGGGATTATTGCATTTATTGTTTCTTGATCTTTTTCCTCTAGAACAATTAAAATTTTAAAGTGATATTTTTTGAGCTCATCTAAAAAAATTGGTAATGACTCAGCTTCCTTTTTTGCAGGTATTAATAGTGTTAATTCCGACATATAGTTCAGGTAAATAAATTTCTTATTTTATTTAATATTTTAATTGGATATAAAAAAATTAAGTATATCAAATTTTGCCCATTATTATATCTAATTTTCATTTCATAATAATAAAATTTGTAGAATGGTATTTTTGATGAAATTCCTTGCATGTCAAATTTTCCAAAAACTTGATTTTTTCTAGTATTCATTCCTTTAAACTCTTTATTTTTAAAAAGTTTATAAAATAAATCGTAATCAGAACAATAATCATATTTGATATTATAAAGACCAATTTTTTTATGTATTTTTTTTTTTATAAAAAAACTACATGAATGTGATGGATAAATATTCAATCTATAACTAAGTTTATCAGGTTCAAATTTATGAAAAACTCTATCTTTTTTAACTGCTCCAAATAGATAATCTAATTTATAATGATTAAAATATTGATTAACAGTTTTCAATGTATTTTTGTAAAAAATATCATTAGAATTTAAAATACCTATAATTTCTCCAGACGAATTTCTTATTCCAAAATTTATTGCATCCCATAGATTTTTATCTTTTCTAGAGAAATACTTTAATCTTTTTTTAAATTTTTTGATTATTTGGAGAGTTTTGTCATTAGATCTACCGTCAACCACTATATATTCAAGTTTTTTATAAGATTGGCCTAAAACACTTTTAATTGTTTTTTCAATATTCCTTTGATCGTTTTTTACAGGAGTGATTATAGTAATCTTTTTTTTTTTCATTTTTAAAGATAATTCATGATTTTGTCACATATAGTGAAATAATTATAAAAAATAAACAAAAAAGAATATTTAGATAATTATTAATTTATAATAAAAGGGTATAAGAAAATTTATTCAAATTCATTTTATGAAAAAATCTCTTATAATTGCTTGTGACGGTGAGGCAGCTAGTGGAAAAAGCACTGGAGCAAAACTTGTCTCAAAAAAGTATAAACTATTATTGATTAACTCCGGATTATTTTACAGATATGCAAGTAATTTAGTATTAAAACATAAGCCAAAAAAAGTTATTCCTTTTTTAAAAAAACAATTACCAAAAACTTCATATAAAAAAATTTCTTCTCAAAATTTACATTCTCAGGAAATTAGTCAGCATGTTGGATATTTAGCACAAAACAGGGAGATTAGATTGATAATAAATAATTTACAAAAAAAAATGATTAAAAAAAATAATCGAATATGTTTAGAGGGCAGAGACATTGCTAGTAAAGTTCTAAAAAAAAATCCAAAATATGATTTAGCATTTTATTTTAAATGTGACATAAATACTGCAAGCTATAGAAGATGGAAAGATTTAAAAAAAAAAGTTCCTCTTAGTGATGTAAAAAAGTCTTTACAATTAAGAACAAAATTAGATAAAAATAGGGCCCATAGTCCATTAAAAAGAGTTAAAGATTCAATCTTAATTCAAACCCATAAGCTTAATAAGTCTCAAATGTTAAATAAGATGATTAAAGAAATCGAAAAAAAAATTATCTAATATAATTAAAAGATTTCTAATTTATAAATTTAAAAAAATTTTTTCATAATTCTTCGCACTTTTTTTTTTCTCAAATTTAAATAAATGTTTTTTTGAAGCTTGGGCTTTTTTGTTTAAATCCTCTGGATTTTTTAAAAAAAAATTTATCTTTTTAGTTAAATCATTAGGTCTATCTAAATCAAAAAGATTTCCGTAAGCTCCATCTTTTAAAATTTCATAAATTCCGCCCTTACTTTTTGAAGAAATAACAGGAACTGAGTTGCTCAACGCCTCAATTACAACATTTGGAAATCCCTCAAAATAAGATGTATTAATTAATAAATCACTTTTTTTTAAGTATGCTGAAATATTTTTTTTATAACCAATAAGCTCAATATTATTATTGAGGTTATAGTCTTTAACTTGTCGCGCTAATTCATTTCTTAAAGGACCGCTTCCAATTATCTTTAACTTATATCTTTTTTTATCTATTTTTCTAAAGCCCTTAAGTAAAATTTCCAATCCTTTTTCTTTTGCTAATCTACCAACCCACAATATATGTTTTACTTTCTTCTTATTAAATTTTTTTTTATTAAATTTCTTAAAAGTTCCTGGGTAAACATGATTTGTAATGCAATTAGCAAATAATTTAAGATCCTTAGAAACTTTTTTTGAATTTGCAATTACTAGATCTGCTTTCCTGTAAAGTATCTTTACTAGTAGTTTAATTATATTTTTTTTTAAGAAATCCTTGATGCCAAAGTATATATATAGCTCTGAAAGTGTAGTTCTTTCGGTGAATATATACTTGATATTTTTATCTTTTTTTTGAAATAAACCTACTAATACATTTGCATAAAAAAAATTAGATATAAATATAGTTTTGAGACTATTAGATAAAATGCTACTAATTATTTTTCTAATAGCAAACTGAGCAAATAATGTTCTTTTTTTATCTAATTCAAAAATTTTTATATTTTGGCTCAGTTCCCTTTTATATTCACATTTTCCTAAACATATAATATTGATAAAAAAAAAATTTTTATTAATATTTTTGCACAATGAAACTATTGAGTTTCCTGCTCCGCCTTTTACAAACTCTGGTATAAAAAAAATTAAATTTTTTTTTTTCATTAAGACAATGTATCAAATAAATCAAAATATTTTTTGGGGTTTCTCAGTTTATTTTTTTTAAATATCTTTAAAAAAATATCGTGTTTAACTAAAACTACAATTAAATCATATTTTGAAAGATTTCTAATTTTGCTTTTTATATTATGCTTTTTTTGAGAATTTTTATTTAAAATTGGATCAAAGGCCTCTACATCTATATTGGTTTTTCTTAAACTTTTTAATATGTTCAATCCTAGTGAATTTCGCGCATCAGCAACATTTGCCTTATAAGAAATTCCACATATCAATAATTTTTTAATTTTATTTTTTTTTATTTTTTTAATTATTTTGTTTTGTAAAAAAAACTCCAATTCATTGTTAACTCTTCTTCCAGCCAACATAAATTTTGCCTCGTGGCCCTTTCTTTGGGCTACATCATAGAGATAAAAGGGATCTACGGGTAAACAATGTCCACCAACTAAACCAGGTGAAAAATTTAAAAAGTTCCATTTTGTTTTGGCCAATTTTATTACTTCTTGGAAATTTAAATTTAGTTTTTCGCAAACCATCAAAATTTCATTCATGAAAGCTATATTAATATCTCTTTGTATATTCTCTATAACTTTAGACATTTCTGCATTTTGAATAGAATTTGAAATAATTATATTTTTTGAAATTTTTTTATAAATAAATAAAATTTTTTTTTTTATTTCTTTTGGACAGCTCTCAAATGAAACTATTTTTGTAATATTTTTTAATGTATGTTTTCTATCACCTGGATTTATTCTTTCAGGACTGTAACCCATCCAAATCTTTTTCTTTTTAAAAAATTTTTTTTTTAAAATTTCTGTAAGTCCAGGATAAACTGTAGATTCAATAAATATAATATCATTATCATTAATATTTTTTGATATTATTTCACAAGCTGAATTGAGTGGCCTCAAATCAGGCTTATTGTCTCTGTAAATAGGTGTTGGCACTGTAATTATATAAAAATTACATTGTTTTAGAGAATTTTTTTTATTAGTTATTAATGAATTATTTTTTAAAAAGAGATCACTCTTTTTAAACTCTAAATTTATATCTAATTTATTTTTAAGTGTTTGCACTCTATTAAAATCTATATCAAAACCTATAGTTCTAAATTTCTTATTCAATCTTAAGAACATTGGAAGCCCAACATAACCAAGACCAATGACTGCTGGTAATATATTGTACATTTTAATAATTTATTGTTAATATAGATTTAATTTATATTCATATACATTATTCAAAAAATTTAAATAAAATTAATGCCCAATTTTTAGAAATGAAAATACTTCATATAAATGGAACAGCATATGGTGGCGCAGCAAACTATGCTAGAGATTTACATGAGTCTCTATTAAATCAAAATATTGACTCAGTTTTGTATTTGCCAAAAAAAAGAAATATACCCAAATTGATATATCCAAATAGTTTTTTTTTTAAAATTCACTCTATGTATAAAATTTTTCTAAATAAAATAATAAATAAAGTAATATTAAGAAGTAATCAAACTGTAACAACCGCTTTATTTAATTCATATGAAATTAAAAAAATAATAAAAAAAGAAAATCCAGATGTAATAAACCTTCACTGGGTTGGTAACGAGTTTTTATCTATGAATGAAATAATAAGAATATCAAAACCAATTGTTTGGACTCTTCATGATATGTGGGTTTTTCTACCAGTAGAACACTATTCTGATCAAAAAAGTAAAAAGATAACCAAATTTTTTGATGATTTTTTTTTAAGAAAAAAAAGGACTTTAAATAAAAAAAAGATTAATTTTATTCCAACATCTTCTTGGATGGAAAAACAGTTATTAAACTCTCATTTATATGATAGTAAGAAAATAAGAAAAATTCCATGTGGTATTAAATTTAACGATTGGTATCCAGAAAAAAAGGAAACTGCAAAAAATATATTAGGTTTAGATAAAACTAAAAAAATTATTTTATTTTCCTCAATGGGAGGTAATAACCCAAGAAAAGGTTTTAATTTTTTATTGGAAGCACTTAATTATATTGATGAAGATTATCAACTTGTAATAGCAGGAGATCAATTTCCAAAAAATATTAAAAATGAAAGTATCAAATTTTTTGACAAACCCTCCGATTTAGTCACAAGGAGACTGCTGTATAGTGCAGCTGATGTAGTTGCAGCGCCCAGTATATTAGAGGCATTTGGTTTAGTAGCTCTAGAAGCTGCTGCATGCGGAACTCCCTCTGTTGTTTTTAAAGATACTGGACTAACAGAAGTTATAAAACATAAAGAAAATGGATATGTTGCCAATAATTTTGATAAAAAAGATTATGCCAATGGAATAATTTGGGTTTTAAACGAGTTAAAAAATGATCCATTAAAATTCTTAAAATACCAAGACTCATTAAAAAAGAGATTTGATATAGAAAAAGTAGCTAAGGAATATTTAAATTTATATGAGAATATTCAAAATTAAATGAAAAAAAAAGTTGTTTTTTATAGTCAAGATTTAGCTCAAGAACATTTATTTGAATATATTGCAAAACATCTTGATAAAAAAAAGTTTGATATATCTTTTTCAAAAAACTTTAATGTAAAAAGTGATATTGGCTTTTATGCTGAAAATTCGAATAATATTAAAAAGATTAATTCAAAGTTATCTTTTATTTCTTTAGGCGGTATAGATCAGGGTAAACTTTTTTGGCCAAATTTTTGGAAAAAAGAAAGTTGGTCTAGTTTTGATTTTGGAATTTTACCAGGATTACAATGGGCAAAAATGTGGAGAAAATCGTCTTGGCATAAAAATGCAAGACCAAAAAAAGCAATGTTATTAACTGGATGGCCTAAATCAGAGGCAATTAAAAAAATTAAAAAAAGAAAAAAATCAAATTTAATTACAATTTTATATGCTCCTTGTTTTGAAACGGATAACAAGGGTATTGATGTTGTTGATTCAATTAGAAATTTAAGTGTAAATCTAATAATTAAACACTTGCCATGGAATTCAAAAAATCAAATCAAAAAATTCAAGGATGTTAGAAATAATATCAAAAAAATGACAATTTACGCAAAACAAAAACTTGGTAATAAAGTAAAAGTGATAAATTCAAAAGACAATATAATGAAACATTATAATAAAGCTGATTTACTAATTACCGATGAGTCAAGTGTAATTTATGAGGCTTTATTATTTAATTTGCCATCTTTAAGCTGCCATGATTGGCCTATGAGAATAAACAATAAAAATAAACCTAGAAGTATTAAAAGAGATAATGATGTCTGTATTTATACTAGTAGAAATAACTTGAAAAACAAGATTATAGAACTGTTAGTAAATAGAAAAAATTTAATACAAAAAATTTTAAAGAAAAAAAATAGACACTTTTCTTACATTAATTCTAGTGCAAAAAATGTTTCAATTTTTATTGAAAGTTACTTAAAAAACAAAACTATTAAATTCAAGTTACAGCCAAAATATAAGATTAATTTTTTTAAAAGTAAAATAGATAATTTTTTTATTTAAATTAATCGACAAGTAATATCGACTCAATAATTTTACCTTTTGCTTTTTTTTTCAAATGTACTTCACCCAAATGACAAATGACAGACCCTGATATATCAGCTCTACTTTTATATAGAATAACCTTTTTATCTTTTTTTTTAATTTTTTTATTAATAAATGTACAAAGATTTGGTTGTTGGTTAAAATCATATATTAAATACTCTTTCATCTTTTTTAAAAAAAATTTTTTATTAATTTTTACTGAATATTTAAAATCATTATGGTTTTTTAAAACATCATATAATGAATAAATTGCATGATAAGGCCCCGTCATTTTTTTATCTAAATGATTAAAAATATTCAAATTAAACTGATTAATTTTATTATTAGGTAGCTTATTAAATGCTATAAAAGCTGCTCCAGTCATCCCAAACAAACCTTTACAAGAGCTATAACCTAACACATCTGCATACTCATGAAAATTTTCTAAGCCAATTGAGGCTGTGGCATCTAAAGCTAATTTGGCATTATGTTTTTTTTTTAATTTTTTAAGCTCTAAAATAGATATTTTTAATGCTATGCTTGTTTCAACTGAACAAGCGACAATCCAATCAAAGTTTTTATTTATTTTATCTATATCTTTATAATCTATGTAAACTATCTTTTTAATTTTACCGAAATTTATTTTACTTGATTTTACCATTGAGAAAAGCCTGTCAGAATAAATTCCTGTTTTAATAATTAATATATTTCCGTATATAAAGTTGTTAATCATGACCTCTAACGCTAAACTTGCTGCTCCTTGCATTCTTGCGATATATTTGTGATCTGTCATTTTTTTTAATTTATTTAGTACATAATTTTCTATTTTTTCATAATTCTGATCTCCCCTACCAAAACAAGGTTCTATAGATGAAAGATTTTCTGCTAAAAGACTAGCGGGGCCAGGCGTAAATAATTTTTTATTAAAATTTTTTTTTTCTACAAATTTTTCTAAAAATTTTTTCATTTTATGGCTGATTTAATGAATTTATTTCTCAGGTCAAACATTTTTTCTTTAGGCCTTGAAATGTTTTTTCTGTGGCCTTTCCTAGTTATTATTTCTATAAAACAACTTTGGTTTTTTTTTAATGCTTTTTTTAAATTTTTTAAAATATCAATTTTATTCTTACATATAAAAGTTTGTCCATATCCAATTTTTTTTGCAAGTTTATAAAATTCTACGTGCTTTGCTGAATTATCATGACCCCCAACTGATTCATGGCTATAATTATTATATACAATATGAATAATATTTTTTTGTTTAGAGCTGATAGCTAATGATCCTAAATGCATAGTAATAGCGCCATCACCGTCAAAACAAAATATTTTTTTATTTATATTTTTTGACATTCCAGTTGCAACTGAAATAGCATGTCCCATACCTCCGACACACATAAAATTATTTAAATTCAATTTATCTTTATTAATTATTTCATTTAATTCTCTTGAGATGATACCAGTTGTAGAAACAACAATTGAGTTTTTAGGTATATTTTTAACTATCAAATTAATAGCTTCCTCTCTTAAAATTAAATTAGAATTATCTTCATTTTTTAAGTTATTCTTATCAAAAGAATTTTTTCGTACTAACAGAGCTACTATTTTATTATTTCTTTTTGCTATATTTGTTAAATTTTTAATTATCTTTTTATAGTTACTTTTATGATTTATTATTTCGTAATTAACCCCAAGGTTTTTTAAAAAATCTTCCGTCTTTTTTCCTTGAGTAATGTGCTGAGGTTCATCTTGAAAGTTTTTATTCAATTCACCTCTCCAGCCGATAATTAAGAAAAGGGGAATTTTATAAACACTTTTATCTGCTAATGAAATCAAAGGATTAATCGCATTTCCAAGCCCTGAATTTTGCATGTAAATAATCGGTATTTTTTTACTTGTTAAATAATATCCAATTCCCATAGCAATTGCTCCACCTTCGTTAGCAGCTGTTATGTGTTTAGATTTATATTTTCTTTCAAATTCAAAACATAAATCTTTAAACAAAGAGTCAGGCACACCTGTAGAGAAATTAAGGTTATTCTTTTTAAGTTCAGAGATAAAACTATTAATCTTTATCATCAGAATTATTTTGTTCCAGGAATTAAATCTAGTATTTCTTTAATACTTAATAATGTTTTATCAGACTCGAATGATCTTCCATTTTTCAGTATTTCTAAAGCAATTTTTTTCATTGCAGGATATGCTGCTCTTAGCATATGATTTGCATAAATCACTATATTAAATCCCTCTTTAATTAATTGTTTTTCACTAACCTTGTTATAACTTGAGGGAACGGCAACTAAAGGTACAGAGGGATATTTCTTTCTAAATTTTCTAGAAAAACCAAAAATTTCTTTTGTACTTTTTTTTCGACTATGAATCATAATGCCATCAGCTCCAGCAGCCAAATAATGATCAGCTCTTTTTAGCGCATCTGAGATTGGTTTATTTAAAATCAAACTTTCAATCCTAGCAATAATCATTAATTTATTTTTTGTAGATTTTTTCGCTGATGAAATTTTTTTTGAAAATTCTTTTATATTTTCTTGTTCTTGCTTTACTTCAACACCAAATAATGAATTTTTTTTTAAACCTTTTTTATCCTCCATTATTACTGCTGAAATACCATTTCGTTCAATATTTTTAATATTTATATCCAGGTGCTCTTTTTTTCCCCCAGTATCTATATCCATGATTAGAGGTTTAGAGGTCACATCAAATATTTCATTTATATTTGTAAGTCTTTGATTTAAATCTAATATTTCTATATCTGGCTTACCCTTTAAAGTAGAATCTGTTAATGAGCTCGACCAAAAGCCATCGAAACTAGTTCTTTGACCAGATTTACTTATAAACTCAGCTTTTTCAGAAATTATTGCTGATAATGGACTGTGAGCTTCTATAAACCTACAAATGTCTTTAGCCTCAATTAATCTTTGAAGATAATTTTTTTTTTCTATTGTCGGGAAGCCTTGACTATAAATTCTATCTATTAATGTACCACTAGAAATATTTTTAGTATGTGGAATTTCAATTAATCTACCACCAATTTTTTTAAGAGCTTTAATTGCATTACTTCTCAGTATCTTACCCACATTATCACTTTTCCAATCATCTCCATGAACCATTATATCGGGCTTATACTTAAGAATATTTTTAGTATAATCCCACTCATTTTGTGAAACAATTTTATTAACACCTTGAATATTTTGTAGAATAACTTTTCTTTGATCATAGTCTAAAAGAGGTATCCTTTTGTGACTTGTTACAGCTTTATCAGTATATAAACCAACGGTTACATTGCCTAATTTTTTGGCTTTATTTATTAAGTTAATATGACCATGATGAATAATATCAAGAGACAAACCTATATAAATTTTTTTTTTCATCTAAATTATAAATTACTTTTAGCAATTTTTCTCATTAATGTACTGCTTATATTTTTTGTTCTTTTAATAGTAATTGTTTTATTGTCAAATTTTCTCTTCTTATAATCGGATCCTTGAACCACTATATCAATATCATGTTTATTCAAAAAATTTTGATCAATGTGCCAATTTGATGGTATAATCTTATAAACATTTTTAAATGAGGAAAGAATCTCTTTTCTAAATTTATATTTTAATTCTGGATTGACACTTTTAAATTTTTTTATCTCTTTATCAATTGTTAAAGCAATATAAACATTCCCATAATTAGATGCTTTATTAATTAATCTCACATGCCCGTGATGAATAAGACTAGCAGACATATCAACTAAAACTTTTTTTTTTTTCATTCAAAATATAAATTTATACTAAAGTAAAACTGTTCATACTAAATTCTACAAGGAATTTATACACTTTATAATTTTATCAATATTATTATTTGTGTGTTTATAATCTGAATTATCAATAATTAATAACTTATTTAAGTTCTTTTTATAAAATGAGGAAATTTTTTCTAAAAAAATTTTTTTTTTTTTATAATTGATCAAATCTTTCATTGAATATTTGTATTGATTTTTTCTAATGTGAACTCTCCTTAAATTTATTTTTTTTGAAGACTTTACGACTACTAGAATATTAATGGTGGGAATTTTTTTAAGGTGCTTGATGACATCAATATTAAAATTATTTTGAAAATATAAACTAGATCTATAAAAAAATCCTTCACTGTTTACAAAATATGGTTTTCTATTTTGATCAAAATGAGCTCTTAAAGCAATCTCATTATAAAAGTAATATAGGTACCTATTAATTTGATTTAATGTTTTTAATTTACGAATTATTGTTAAAGTTGAGAAAAAAAAACTTGTATATCTTATCATAAATAAAATTATGAAAAAAAATTTCATGGTTTTGCTTAAAAAAGTATAATCATTATAAAAAACTTTTTTGCCCAGTCTTTTAAGAATTTTCTTTTGGTAAAAAGTTTTTCCTGATCCTGGCATGCCTATAAATTCTATAATAATTTTTTTATTCATTTTAATTAGTGAGATGAATTATCAACTTAGTTAAAGAAATAAAATAAAAAGATGGCAAAAAATTGTAAATAATTGATTTATTATAAAATAATTTATGCTAAAAACTCATAAAGTGCTTACAAAAAATAAAAATTATAATAAATATGGTTATCTTAAACTTAAAAAACAATTAAGCCTAAAATTAATAAAAGAAATAAAAAATGATATATCAAGTTTAAAAACTAAATTTATTTATAAAGATAGATTTGGAAAAATTCGAAGAATTGAAAATATAACAAAAAAAACCAAAAATCTAAAAAAACTCAATCAAATTATAATAAAAAAAATTCATACCAAATTTGGAAAAAAACTTAAAATTTTTAAAGATAAGTGTAATTTTAAACCACCTGGCGGTGCTGGCTTTGATGCTCATTATGAT
Source organism: Pelagibacterales bacterium SAG-MED39 (assembly GCA_014653625.1). Lineage (GTDB taxonomy): Bacteria > Pseudomonadota > Alphaproteobacteria > Pelagibacterales > Pelagibacteraceae > Pelagibacter. The sequence goes on along the minus strand of JACWEI010000005.1, from coordinate 24,356 downwards.
GGCATTTTTTACTTTAAAAATAAAAGAAATATCAAAAAAGAGGGCTGGAATGAATATTCAAATTTTTTTATTAATGCACTCATTCCGTTGGATAAATGTAATAAAAAAAATGGCGCATTAGAAATTGCAAAATGGCATAACAAAGAATTTAAAGATCTTATTAAGAATACTAATAATGATGGCTCACCAATGATTAAAAAAAGTATCGAAAAAAAATTATCTTTTAAAAGAATAGATTTATCTTTAGGTGACATACTTTTTTTTTCTAATAAATGTCCACATAGATCAAAAAAAAATTTTTCAAAGACATCTAGAATGATTCTTTATTATACATATTCAAAATCAAAAACTGATAACTATAAAAAATATTTTAAACATAAAATGGAAAGTCGAAATAAGAATAGTAAATCTTTAACCGGGTAAAACTTTACATAGTTTTTTTTAAAATATTAAGAATATCTTTTTTTTTGACTTCCACTGGATTATTTGTCATTCTTTGAACGTTTACATTATCAACAATTAAATCAATTTTTTTAGGTATATTCTTGTTTATTTTTGAGATTTGAGACTCAAGCGAAAGCTCCTTTTTGATTTCAGAAATTTTATTACTTAATTCTTCGATATTTTTAATTTTTAAAAACTTAAATAACATCTCATATCTATTATTAAGATCATATTTTTTTTTAGATTTAGATATATTTTCATAATTATATTTTAAAAACCCATCAAATGTTATGGAAACCGCATAACCATGATTAACTCCAAAAAATGATGTAAAAGGGTATGAAACCGCATGTGGTGCTATAGTTTTCGATATAGATATAGCTTTACCAGAGTAATACGAAGCTAATGATAAAAGATAACCTTTTTCAAAAGATTTATTTTTAACAAAGCTCTTATAATTATTATCAAAAAGATCTAGAGATTTTTTAGAATATTCAATACTTTTTTCATTAGATTTAAGTGAAAACATAGACTCTACAGCTTGCGCAAAACAATCAAAAGCTGAGGAATGAATTATTTTTTTTTTTTTATTATTAATTACTAAATGAGGAAACAATGCCATGTGGTTTGGCTTTATGAATGAGCTTTCAATACTAAACTTTTCTTTACCTATATATAAAACAGCATTGGTCGTAACCTCTGCTCCTGAGCCAGCTGTCATTGGAATAGCAATTATATCACAAAATTTTTTTGAAATCTTATAAGAATTATTTTTAACTTTTGGAATTATTTCATCAATATCTGTCATACAGTTTGAAATCTTTGCTAAATCCATTACAGCCCCACCTCCAATGGATACAATCAAATTAGGTTTAAATTTTTTTATTTCTTTTATAAGTTTGATCAGTTCGTAAATCTCAGGGATTTTTTTTTTTTTAAGATATAAAAATGTCTTTTTATTCTTAGTAAGTTTTCTTATTAATTTAGCAGCACCCGATTTATAGAAAGATTGATTGCCTCCAACAATTAAGATTTTTTCGTAATACTTGCTATTAAATAGTTCTTTTAAGTCTTTTAAATTATGTCTATTTATCAATTCCATAAATCTATAATTTTTTTTTAATTAACGATGATGAAATTTTTTTTGTATAGCGTGGTTCTATTAATTTTCCATTCCATTTTTTTAAAGCTACTAAAATTTTTTCTCTCACTTTTTTTTGTACTCCCTTTTTCCAATCGTCTCCATGAACTACATAATTAGGTTTTAGTCTTTTTAAGGTTGGCACATAGTCAAGTTGATTTTGTTTAACAATCTTCTTAATATACTTGATACTTTGAAAAACAAATTTTCGATGCTTGAAATTAATTAAAGGATCTTTCTTATAAGACTTGATTGCTCTATCACTTAAAAGACCCAATGTGACATCTCCATATCTATAAGCAATCTTCAAAATATTAATATGCCCATGATGAATAATGTCACCACACATTGCAACATAAACTTGGGGTTTTTTATTTTTTTTTTTATTTTTCATTATAACTATGTTATCTATTTAACTAATTAAAATTTAATATCAATAATCTTATTTTAAATAAAAATAAATTTCTTAATGAAAAAAAAAAATAAAAATTCTGGATGGTGTATTATTATTTATGGTTATGCGGGAGCGGGGAAAAGTGAAATATCTATGAAAATAAAAAAAGATCTTGAAAAAATGATAGGTAAAACAATAGTTCTTGATGGGGATGAAGTAAGAAGTTTTTTTAGTAAAATAGGTCTCAAATTTGGTTACACTAAGAAAGCTAGAAATAAAACTGTAATACCTAAACTGGAATTACTTAATTTAATATTAAAAAAAAATATCAACATCATTTATCCAACAATTTTTCTTAATAAATTAGCAATTCAAAAATGGAGCAAGGGTATTGATAATTTAATTAAAGTTCATATTAAAACTGACATAAAAAAAATAATTACGTTTGGAGCTAGAAAAAAATTTTATGAAACTACAAAAGATATAGTTGGTATAAATATAAAACCTGTATTTCCAGGTAAACCACAAATAACTGTTGAAAATGACTTTAAAAAAGGTATCAATTCACTTTCTAAAAAAGTACTAAGCAAACTTAGCGCTATTTTAAAATATAACTAAAATGATTAAATTACCAAAATTTACAGCCCAGTCTTTGTATGACTCAGAAACTGATTTTAATTTACAAATGAATACAGAGCGTATTTCAAAATTGTTAATCCACTATGAAGTTTTTAAAAAAATTCTGAACGTTCCAGGTGATATTGTGGAATGTGGAATTTTTAAAGGAACTTCATTTGTTAGGTTGGGTGTTTTTAGAGAGCTTTTTAAAAAAAAATGCAAACTAATTGGTTTTGATATTTTTGCAGATGTATACCCAAATACATCATTTAAAAATGAGCAAAAACACAGAAATCATTGGGTCAAAACAGCTGGTCACAGTTCAATTTCTGAAAAGCAGCTTAAAAAAATTTTTAACAAAAAAAAAATTAACAATTTTAAATTGATTAAGGGAGATGTTCTTAAAACTATTCCAGATTTTGTAAAAAAAAATAAAAAAATGAAAATAAGTTTTTTAAATATTGATCTTGCGTTTGTAGAGCCGACTGAATGTGCATTAGAATACCTTTATGACAAAGTAGCAAAAGGCGGGGTTGTTGTATTTGATAATTATGGTGGAACAGGTAAAGATGGAACTTATTATGAGGGAGAGACAAGAGTAATTAAAAAATTTTTAAAAAGGAAGAGAAAAAAAATTAATTTTTTCAATTATTTTGTCAGACCATCTTATATTATTAAATAATTATGTAATTTTATATTAAGAAAAAAGTGAAATTAAATTTTAACACTATTAAAAATTTTTTTAGATATGACATAAGATGGAAGCTTATTAAAATTGGACATCACTTAGGGATAAAACTCTACCCAGATTACTTATTTAATTCAGGAGTCAAAAGCCTTTATTCAAAAATATTATTCAATTTAATTTTTTCTGAAAAATCAAAAAAAAGAAAAAAAGAACTTTTAGATGAACTGCAGTTAATCTTATCTAATAATAATAAAAAAATAAATTTTTTAATATCTTCACCGTCCTCTGGGGGAAATTACGTTAGACATCTTTTATCAAGCCATTTTGAGATATTTTATAAAATTGGAAATGGTATTCCAAAGTTTAACAACATGACTAATAAATTTATGTTTAGTGCAACCCCAATTTTATCGGGAGATATTTTTAACTTTATTGAACTTGAGAGAAATAAACTAAACTTTAAATTTTTTTCTAAAGAAGATTTTTATAAAAAAAAAATAATCTTAAGTAGATTTCCTTACCCCTCATCCAATATTACACTTCACCCTAATCTTTATAAAAAAGATATAATAAAACCACTTATATTATTTAGAGATCCTTTAGACTGGATAACTTCACGATATGCAAAAAAAGAAGGTAAAAATTTCATTGATACCAATCTGATAGATAATGAATTATTTTATTATCAAATTTCTGATTATACAAAGTATGTTTCATTTTGGTTGGATTATACCAATGATAAAAAAAAAGATGAATACTTATTGATTAACTTTGAGACACTAATTACTGATGAAAAAAAGTCTTTTCTTAATATTTTAAAATTTTTTAATTATGAAATTTTAAGTGAAAATATAATTGATAAAATTTTAGAAGTGAACTCTAAAGAATTTGCAATTAAGGATCTTGGTGTAAAATTTTTAGGAACCAGATTCACTAATCAAGAAAGAAGAAATAAAATCAAATTAAAGATTAAAGAACATTCTTTAAAAGACGCTCGGTTTAAAAAATTGATTGATTTAGCAAATAAATTAAAAATGAATATAAATATATCATGATTCCAAAAAAATTAATCATAATTGGTGGTAATAGATTTAATGAATTAAATCCATTTCAATCTATTATTAAGGTGCTAAAAAATTATGAAATCAAGTACGAAATTATAACTTCAAATATTCATCTCAACAAATTAGTAAAAAACAATTTAACATTTAAGAAATATTTAAAAAAAAAAAAAATTAGTTACAAAAAAATCAATGATTATTCAACTTTATTTGGATATTTAAAAAAACTAGTCAAAATAGAAAATTGCAGGATATTGTTAGTACACTCTGCATTTATACTCAAAAATAATATCATCAATCTAATGAAATCAGACATATTTAATTATCATGTCGGCTCATTGCCTGAACAAAGGGGTGCAGCCCCAGGCACTTTTCAAATACTTATGTCAAAAAAATCAACAAATATGACAATACATCGCGTGATAGGTAAACTTGATGCTGGGAATATTGTACTCACAAAAAAAATTCTTTTACAAAAGAATCATAATTTATTAGACTTTTATAAAAAAGTTGAAAAAAATGAATATAATTTTTTTAAAAAATTTTTTACAAACAATTTTAAAACATTTAAAGAAAGAAAACAAAATAGTCATTCTTCAGTGTACATGCCCAGATTAGACTCAAAGATTCATGGATACATTAACTGGTCTTGGGAGGCAAAAGATATCTATGATTTTGTTAGGGCATTTGATAAACCTTTTCCAGGAGCAAGAACTTTTCTGAACGGAAAAGAAGTAATAATTAAAAATTTAAAATTAGTTAAAAAAAAACTGAATTTTCATCCTTTTCAAAATGGTATTATTTTTAAAAAGGACAAGAATTACTATTATATTGCATCAAAAAATTATTGTTTAAGAACAAATGATATCAGACTTATAAATGGTAGAAAAATCGAGAGTAAGATTTTAGGCAAAAGACTTTACACACCTTATTCGATATTAGATAAAAGCTTTAAAACAGTATCCATTCATAGTCCAGAAAAGTTGAAGTCGACAGAATTTTAAATTTGTTTTTCAATATTGTCTAAATTAATGACTTTATCACACTTACTAAGTACAGAGTCATTGTGTGATATTAAAATAATAGTTAAATCTTTGATCTGAAATAATGAGTCAATAATGCTACTTTCAATTTTTTTATCAAGAGAACTAGTCGGTTCATCAAGCACCAATATTTCTGGATTAGAATAAAGGGCTCTTGCTATGCCAATTCTTTGAAATTGACCACCTGATACTAGGCTTCCCTCATGTCCAATTTTTGTGTTTTCTTTATCTGGTAGTGAACTTATAAATTTTTCGAGTTCTGCCAATTTTATTGCTTTATCATAATTTTTATCATCAAAATAATTTTTATTAGTTCCAAAACATATATTATTTTTTATTGTCTCATCAAACAATGTAACTTTTTGAGGAACATAACCAATCTTTGAGTACCAATTTTTAATGTTTCCTTCTATTTCATTCCCGTCACATGTTACTTTACCTTCCGTAGGCTGAATAAGACCCATGATTATATTTAGTAGTGTTGATTTTCCTGACCCAGACTTTCCAGAAATGCCTACTTTTTGGTTTTTTTTTATGTTTAAATTTAGATCTCTTAAAATTTTTATTTCATTATTTGGATAATTATAGGATATACTTTCGATTAAAATTTGTTTTTTAAATTCTATTTTTTTTAGCGTATTTTTATTAAACGTATTATCATTAAAATTCTCTTCAAAGAGTAATTTATAGCTTTTTAAAGCAGGATAATGATATTTATAGTTATTTAATGCTACAAGTATGTTTCCAATACTTGGAATAAACCTTACAATACTGACGATTAATAATGTCATGATTGGAATTATATCTACTAAGCTGCCAGCTTTAGTATATAAAAAAAATACGATTAATAAAATCGTAATTATAGAAAAAGTCTCAAGAATTACTTTAGGAATTTTTGAAATATAATTTGCAACCATATCCTGATGAGTGGCGAGATAATTATTTTTTTTGAAATAATCTATAACAAAATTTTCTATATTATTAATTTTTATAAATTTGATGTTACTTAAGCTTTCTGCAATAGTTTTAAGCCTTTTTGTTCTAAAAATTCTCGCTATCTCTCCTCTATCTAGTAAAAGGTTTTTAAAATAATTCAGTAAAAATAAAATTGGAATTATTAAAATCAAAATTAAATAAGAAAATAGTTTTACATTTGTAAGAATCAATAATGATGCAATAGATAAAATAATCAACATTTCTTTGATAATGGTGCAAAAACCAAAAATAACTGAGGTTGTTCTTTTTATATCATTAAGATTTTGGGTTAATTCTGAAGGATTATTATATACATGAAATAGAAAAGGAGAGTGCAAATATTTACTAAACAACTTTTTACTATTTTCTAAATCCATTTGCTTTAAGAAATTCATTTCAAAGTAGTTAATTAATAAAATTAAGAAAGCTTTTAGAATGAATAAAAAAGCTACTATTAAAAATCCATATAAAGATCTTTCATATTCGGTCAGGTTAACTAAAAAATTAATCAATGAGTGATTGTCAAATAAAGAAATTATTTTTTCAGGACTTATAATAAAAATTATAAATGCTGGCAAAGAACCAATGCTCATCATTTCTAAGAACATGAGGGGTAAAAACAGTATGAACAAATAAATAAATTTTATTTTATGTTCTTTTGTTAGCAGGCTGTAAAGATTATTAATCATCTTATTTTTATTTTTTTAATCCATTTATCTAATTTAATAGAAAATTCATCATTTAAAAAATTTTTGTTTTTAAGATTATTATTAATTATATTAAAATACTTTTTATAACTTTTTTTATTTTGTCTATGGTATGGATATTTCTTAAATTTAAGTGTTTTTTTATCTAAAGAAACCTCTAAAAATTTATCTAAAGGTATAATTTTAGAATTCACATAAGAATTTATAAAAACCTGATAGAAAAATGCTTTTTTACAAATTTTCACTTCTTTTTTTGAAAGTTTAAGATTTAAATTTTCTTTTAATAAAAAATTTTTGTACTCTTTTTCATTTTTTGGAAGATGAGAAAATTTTAAATCTGAATATGTTGCCTGACCACCTAAAATTGTTTTTTTTCCAAAAAGTCCTGCCTCAAGTGCAATTGTTCCTCTACAAGTTACAATAATATCTGATATTTTTATTATAGTTTCATTATTTAAATAACTGGGGCACTTGATTAAATTTTCACACACAGCAGTTTTTAAATAATCTTTAGTAATATTTCCACCCGGATAAAGATGAGTAGTTGGATGTGGTTTTACTATCCAAAGGGTATCTTTAGATTCTTTGATTATTTTGATAGTTTTCATAAAATGATCATAAAGACTTAAATGAACAATTTTTCCTTGAATGTAACTTGTGTCATGGAAAGAATGCGGGGCAAAAAAACCTATTCTTTTATACTTTTTTTTTATTCTTAATTTTTTATATAATAAATCTTTGGGAAAATTTTTTTTATCTTTATATGCGCTTATGGCTTCTCTTTCATCTAAACGACCTTTAAATCTTTTTTTGATATATAAATCTATTTTTCTTTCCCAGTTTTCATTTTTTTTAATATTTGCTAAATCATCATGAGTAATATTCGCTATTGATCTTTTGGCTTGTTCTAAATTATTAAAAATTTTGAAATGATTTGCCACAAGACAAATTACTTTTATACCTCTTTTAAGGGCAAGTCTTGTAGTAATTGCACTAACAGATGTAGAAACTGTAGTAGAGGATAGCACAACAGAATAATTATTTTGCTTTATTAGTTTTTCTATAAGATTAATTTTATAAATACCTTTCAGAAGAACTTTAATAAAAGATAAACTTAAGAGATTATTTTCCAAAAAATTAAAATTTAATTTAGCATATTGATCATAAAACAAATCTCCAAAATATATGTCTTTGTATTTAAATTTTTTAATGAACCACTCATTCCCAAAATATAAAATTTTGATATAGGTTATAAAAGTCCACAAAAATGTATTCATCGATAAAAATAAATTAAAAAAATTATATTTTATCGACGTAAAATAAATTTTATTTATTTTAAAACTCTTATAGATTTTCAATAACTCGTTTTTTTTTCCAACATCTGTAACTATTTCTGCATCTAGATGAAAATTTTTATTTAAAAAAAATGATGCTAAGGAATTTATCAAAACTGGCTCTGGTAAGGATCTGTCAGCAATTAAGACCTTTTTTTTATTATAAGATATATTGTATAATTTATTTAATTTGCAAAATATTTCTATTTCCTGATTGTTGATATTCATCTTATTGATTTTTTTGTAAAAACATTTTAAAAATTCTTGAAAGTAAAATTAATTACTCCAACGACCACGTGTTGTAAGAGTATCTTTTTCACAATCTTGAATTTCTTTTCCTTTATATTTTTGCATTTTTATTACATTATTTTTAAAATTTACTATAAACTTCAATTCATTTGGCATAATTGAAATTTTATTATCTTTACCCGGTAAATCTTTATCTATAGTAAAATGTTTTTCTATGTATTCAGCTCCATTACAAATAGCAAATAAAGCATCATCAATTCCTTTATAATGACCGCTGTAACCTATATTATTTGATATCTCATTTAGGTCTTTCATTCGAGGCATATTTATGTTCTCTAAGTCACACGGATAAGATGAAACGCAGTGTAATAAAGTAAGTCTGTTTATATTTACTAACTTTTTTAACTTTAAAATTTCTTTCCATTCAGCTGCTCCCGTTGACAATATCACCTTATCAAAATTTTTTAGACATCCCTGTATTAAATCTAAGTTGTAGATTTCTGGACTGCCAATTTTTATTAGTTTGGGAGTAATTTTTTTTAAAAAATTAATATCTTTGATATTAAAAATACTGGTTAAAAAATTTATATTTTTTTTTTTACAATAATTTTTTAACTCAACATGATCTTCTTTAGAGAGTTCTGCTTTTTTGTAAAGCTCTCTTCTCCCATCATCATCCCAAGGTCCTGTTCTAAGATTTTTAACCGACCATGTTTGGAATTTACAATAATCAGCTCCAGCATCTGCTGCTGCATCAATCATTTTTTTTGCAATATTTATATCCCCAAGATGATTCCATCCCACTTCAGCAATAATTTTCATTTTTTTTTTTTAAAATATTCTAAATATAGCTTTATACCTTTTTCTAAGTTTACTTTTGGTTTGAACCCCAAAAATTTTCTGGCTTTATCATTTTTAAGAGTTCCTCTTTTTGGTCTTCTACTATCTCTTTTTTTAATCTCATATTTAAGATCTTTAAAATATTTCTGTAAAATTTTTACATAATCGTAGAGGGTTCTTGCTTTTCCGAAAGTAATATTAAATGTTTCATTTACTCCTTTTTTTGAGTTAGCTGCTAACCAACAACCATCTACAAGATCATCAATATAAGTAAAATCTAGAGACTCTTTTTTCCCGTGAATAGAAATTTTTTCTTTTAGAAAAGCCTTCTCAATAAAATACTGGGAAACCCTTAAGTTCATATCGGTAGGGCCATAAACAGCTGATGGTCTGATAATATTGTAAGGTATGTTGTATTCCTTACACATTCCTTTAGTGGAAACCTCGCCAGCTAATTTCATAGTTCCATATATTTCTTTTGGATTACAATGATCGTCCTCTGTTACATGTTTTTTTTTAAAGTCTCCATAGACCATACTTGATGAGATATATAAAAATCTTTTTAATTTATAATTTGAATTGTCTTGAACATATTTAACACACTCAAGTAAATTAGTTGTAGTGTCAACTGATCCTTCTCGGAATTCTTTAACAACTGCATTTTTTAATCTTGCTAGAGGCATAGCTGCAGTATGAAAAATAATTTCTGGTTTATATCTTTGCAAAAGTTCAATAACTATTTTTGAATCCTGGGCATTTCCTCTTTCAATAAAAACTCTTTTTGATTTTGACGCTCTATAATTTTTATAATCTATAATTTCCCGAAATCTGTCCTGTCTGTGATCTTTATAGGCTTGATATATTGGATCGATGTAAATAGTGAAATTATCAAGTATAATCAATCTTGAATTTTTTACTTTTTTAAAAATTTTTTTTGCAAGATTTGATCCTATAAGGCCCATGCCTCCAGTTATTAAATAATTTTTATATGACATATTTTTTACACCATTGTTTTATAGTTTTTTTTATGATTTGTATTTCTCTATCTTTTAAGTCAGGGTACATTGGCAGGGAGATTATTTTTTGTGATAAATTATCTGTATTTTCTAATCTTTCATTCGAATATTTTTTTAAATAATTTTGTCTATGCAAAGGAGGGTCAAAATGCGCTGATGCTTCTATGTTCTTAGATTTTAAATAGTATAATAATTTGTTTCGGTATTCACTTTTTTTTACAAGACATGTGTACATCTGATAACTGTGACTTAAGTTTTTATTTATTGTTTGAACTTCAAAAATATTACTAAAAGATTTTAAAAATTTATCATATTTTTTTGCTATTAATCTTCTTTTTTTATTAAACCTATGTAGTCTTTTAAGCTGACTAACACCTAAGGCAGCTAAATGATTTGGCAGCCTAAAATTATGGCCAGCTAATGAGGATTGTCTATGCCAAAAATGTTTTTTTAATTTTTTGTTAATTCCATGAGCTATTATTAGTTTAACCTTTTCAAAAATTGCTTTATTGCTTGTTGTAAACATTCCTCCCTCAGTGGTTGTGATATTTTTTGTTGGGAAAAAAGAAAAACATCCATTTCCGAATGATCCTGTCAATTTTTTATCACAACTTGCACCTAAAGTTTCAGCACTATCCTCAATTAGTTGAAGTTTATGTTTTTTTGTTAAAGACAAAATTTTTTTCATTTGACATGGTAAACCTCCATAATGCACAACAATAACTGCAATAGTTTTTTTTGTAATTTTTTTCTTTATATATTCTGCAGTAATATTTCTTGAATTGGTATCAACATCAGCAAAAACTGGTACATTTCCAGTATTAATTACAGCATTTGCTGTAGATACCCAGGTCCAACTTGGTATTATAACTTCTCCTTTTTTTTCAATAACTTTTAGTGCGCACTCTAAGGCACTTGTGCAAGAATTCATTGAAATTGAGTACTTTGATTTTATCAACTTACTAAAATTTTTCTCAAATATGCGGTTATTTGGACCATGCGTTAACCACCCTGACTTTAGAGATTTATTGATAATATTAATTTCTTTTTTAGAAATATTAGGTTTTGAAAGGCTTATTTTAGTCATTTATTTTTTTGTATAAGATATATTCATCAAGAATTAAAATATCAATATTTGTATTTTTAAAAGTATTTATAGCTTGTTGAGGAGTATTTACTATTGGTTGTCCTTTCACATTAAAAGAGGTATTCAGAAGAACTGGTATATTGGTCAATTTATAAAATGCTTCTAATAAATTATTGAATTTTTTATTTAATTTACTATTTACAGTCTGGACTCTACAAGAGTTGTCAACATGAACTACTGCAGGGATCATTTCTTTTTTGTTGCTCTTAACTTTGCACGCCATTAACATATGGGGGCTTTGTTGATTGATATTAAAATAATTTTTTTGATACCTTTCTAAAACTGCAGGAGCAAATGGTCTAAATACCTCTCTAAATTTTACTCTTTTATTAAGATAGTCTCTCATTTCTTTTGGATAAGGTTTGCACAAAATAGACCTGTTTCCTAGAGCTCTAGGACCAAATTCAGCCCCATCTTGAAACCAAGCTATTATTTTACCTTTAGCTAAATATTGTGCTGTCTCTAAATATAAATTTTTAGGTTTAAAATATTTAACTTTATTTTTAATTATGGTTTTTTTAACGTCATTTGATGAAAATCTTGAACCAAGATAAAAACTTTGATTCTCCTTAACTGTTATTTTTTTGTTTTTTTTCTTATAAGCTAAGTAACACGCTCCTATAGCACATCCATCATCTCCACTGGCAGGAGTTATAAAAATTTTTTTAAATATTTTCTTATCTAATATTTTTCCATTCATTGAACAGTTTAATGATACGCCTCCCGCTAAACACAAATTTTCAAAATTAAATTTTTTTTTAGCTTTTTCTAGTTGCTTTATAACTATTTCTTCTAATCTATCTTGCAATGCAGCAGCAATATCTTTGTGATTTTGATTAATCCGATCACCATATTTCCTTTTTTTACCGAAAATTTTAATAAAGTTTTCTGAAACCCATTTGTCTCTTTGATCATAGTAGTTTAAATAGAATGGATCCACTTCATAGCTAAAATCACCAGTTTCTTTTATGATTTTTCTAAAAATAGAAATATAGGATTTTTTTGTTTTAGGAATAATATTTTTTGAATTTCCAAAAGGAGCGAGACCCATGATTATTCCTTCATCACAATGATGGTTCCAGCCTAAAAAGAAAGTAATAGCTGAATATGCTAAACCTAAAGAGTTAGGATATAAATTTTCACTTGATAAAACTTTTAGATTACCATTTTTACCTCCCACTATCATTCCAGTTTCGTACTCACCAACTCCATCTAAGCTAAAACACAAAGCATTTTTAAATCTACTTGGATAATATGCACTTGCTACATGGCAAAGATGATGCCTGTAAAATTCAATTTTTCCTTCGTATTTGAGATTTTTTCTTATTATACTCTTCATATTGAACGCTCTTGTTATTCTCTCAATATCAGTAAACATAAATTTTAATCTTTTATCATTATGAATTGCTGGTTTTAAATAAATCTCTCTTATATAACTTTTTAAATCATTAACAAAAGCTACTTCATCGATATCATCTATTTTTAGTTTACCAATTTTTAAACATTCATTGACGGCATCAATTGGAAATTTTCTACTATGTTTATCTAAAGTAAATCTTTCTTGGGCACAAGCTGCGATTAATTTTCCATTAATCATAAGCGCAGCAGAGGTGTCATGTCCACCATATTTAATTCCAAGTATGTTAGTCAAAGTACTAGTTTAATAATGTATTGTTAATTTAAAGTTCTAAAGAACACGATAAATTAATATTGTCAATATATAATTATTAAACTATAATATGTTCAATTATTGAACAAAATACATATATTTCCTAAATTATATTGTCTTTTAATGAGTATTAAAAAAAAATTAAATAATTAATGAAGCAAAAAATCTATTTTTACTATCCAAATATAGTTAATGATGGAATAAAAAAAACTTTTAAGATTTATTATAATTATTTAAAAAAAAATTACAATGTAGTTTTGGTTTCAAGCTTAGACACCAAATTGGCTAAAGAATACAAAAAAAATTATGTTTCATCTTTTTTAAGATTTAAAAATTTTAAAATTTTAAATAGTATTTTATGTGCTTTAAAAATTATTTTATTAAGAGATAAAAATAAGATTGTATTTTCTTTAGATGACCATTTAATAATACTCATTTTTAGATTAATTGGATTTAATTTTAAATTAGCATTAAGAACTGCAAATCCAATTTATAATATTTATAATAAAGATGAAATAAGATTTTTGAAAAATAAAGGTTTTACAAATAAATATGAGACTTATCTTTATAAATATGCAGATTTAGTAATAACCTACTCAAAGCAAAATGTTTTATCTCTTAAAAAAAAATTCAAGGTTAAGAATGTTCATTTAATATATAATTTTTTTGAAAAACATAATTTTAAAAAGAAAATAAAGAAAAAAACTTATAATATATTTTTTATAGGAAGATTTGTAGATAGCAAAGATCCAGTTTTTTTTATAAAAAATATGTTAAAATTAATTGGTAAAATAAACATCAAAGTTTATCTGTTAGGCGAAGGAATTTTAAAAGATGAATTAGAAAATATTTCAAAAAGATTTAAAAAAAATATCAAAATATTAAAATTTATAAAAAAGCCATTTGATAGATATAAAAACAAAATAGATTTGCTTTGTGTCACATCAAAATTTGATGGTACACCAAATGTTTTAGGAGAGGCAATTTCAAAATCAATACCCTGTCTTGCACCAAAAAATGTTGGTTTGGCAAATATTCTTCTCAATAATGGGAAAAGTGGCTATTTATATAAGCAAAATAATGATGAAAGTTTTCAATTAAATGTTTTGTCTGCAATTAAAAATTACTCAAATGCAATCCGAAAATCAAAGATAGCTTTTAATGGCCTCAATAAATTTAGTAAAAAAAACACATTACAAAAATTAGATGCCCTTATCAAAAAACTTAATTAATAAAATATTTTAATAATTTTTCCCAAGTTTGTATTTTATTCTTAACTTTTGTCTTGGATATTATTCTTTTTGCATGTTTAAGATCATCTGGATGATCAATACACATATTTATTTTTGAAAAATCAATTTTATTTTTTATATTTATATATCTAAACTTATATTTATTAGAATAAAAGTATGTAGTTACATGCTCTTTATCATGACTTTTTTTGATACTGCTAAAATTTTTTTGAAAAAATTTTTTATCGAAAATTTCAACTGATTGGCCTTTTGGGAAACTTCTAGGCAGTATATTCGTCAAAAAATTTGGTTTCTTTAAATTATAAATTTTAATACATTTTTTAATCAATTTTGGATCTAAGAATGGACTGTCTGCGCAAACTCTTAAAAATGAATTCATTTGATATTCATCTAATAAATCATAATATCGTTTTGAAACATTTTTAAGATCTCCTCTAAAACATCTCACATTTAAATTTTTAGCTAATTTACAGATCGCAGTATCCTCTTTGTTTTTTGAGGTTGCTACAATTATTTTTTTAAGAGGAAAGATTTTTTTCATCTTTTGTATGATATGTTCTAATACACTCATTCCATTGATCTTTTTTAACACTTTTCTTGGAAATCTTTTTGAACTAAGCCGTGCTTGAATAATAGCAAACATCATAATAATTAAAGCGAAATTAGTGCTCTTAATGTAAACTTTTTATTTATTTCATAAATACTTTTAAGATAGTTTATTTTAAAATCTAGATCTTGTAATAAAATTTTTAAAGATTTTTTACTAAATATATTGTAATGCTCGAAATAAAACTCCTGTCTATCAATCCCTTTTTTTGAAGCTAAAGAGTCTGGTACTTCTATATAAATCTTACCATCTGGTTTAAGTAATTTTTTATAATTTATCAAAATTTTTTTTATTTTGTTGAGTTCAAAATGTTCTAAAATTTTATTAAAAGTTATTAAGTCATATTTTTTTTTCAAATTTTTTATTTTTAAAAGATTTTGAGATACCAATTTAAGTTTTTTTTTTTTCAAAAAATTACACATATTTTTGTCACTCTCAATACAATCAACAGAATAACCTTTTTTTTTTAAAGTATAGGGAAAGATTCCCATTCCGCTCCCAACATCTAAAATTTCATTTTTGTTATTAATTCTCATTTTTATAAAATTAATTCTTTTTAAATTTGATGACTTATTTTTCAAAGATAAAATTTTATTAAATTTTTTTTCAATATCACTGTGGGAGTAATTTGAATAATTTTTTTTATAAACTTCTTTTAAAAATTTAGAAAATTTATGTATATTATAGTAATGTCCACAATGACATTTATACAACTTTCTTTCATATGTTTTTTTTTTTTCTAGACCAAAAAGATTTTCGCCTAAAATTTTTTTGTTAAATTTTTTTATAAAAATTAATTTTTTAGATTTACATATTTTGCAATCTTTGATGCTCGACATTAAATAACAAAATAACTAAAATTTGGATAATAATCAAAAGTTTTCAAATTAATTTTCGATATTTCCAAATTTTCTTTTAAAGCCTCAAAGCACCCAGGTGTAGCATGATTTAATCCATCAATTGCAATGATAGAACCCTTAGACATTCTTGGAATAAAATTTTTAAGACTATGATACGTAGGTTTGTAAAGATTCATACCTAAATGTAATATCCTTACAGTAAGTTGTTTATTTTTTTTAACATAAGCTGGAATAGTTTTTGATATATCCCCTTTTATAACTTCCATTTTTTTTATATGATTTAAAGGTCTATCTAAATCAAATACCTCTATTGTCCTCAGAATATCTTCATAATTATTAGCATTATATTCTTTTTCTCGTCTTTTTATATTGCTCAACGACTGATCTTTTGAAGTAACCCCCTTAGATCCTTGAAAGGTATCAAATCCAATTATTTTACATTGATAATTGTATGGCTCCAATGATACGGAGAGATTGGCCCAACCTAAAAGACCAGACCCATGGAAAACTCCTCCCTCAATAATATTGCCTAAAACATTTTTTGTCATCATTAGCATTTCATATTGAGCAACCAATTTTGCAATATTTTGTCTTCCAGCAAACTTTGTAAAAGAGTTTATCTTATCTAGTGTACTTCCTTTAGTTTTTTCAAATAAATTTGCTCTAAGATCTTGAATTCCATATTGTCTTGAAGAAGACAGCATACTTCCTTTTTTTTCAATATTTTTTTTCATATCTATTTTTTTAGTTTATAGTTACCTATATATACTTCATCTAGTCCTGACAAATAGAAATTTTTAATTGCATCTTCAATTGAACATACAATAGGCTCACCTTGGACATTAAAGCTTGTGTTTAACAATATAGGTACTCCAGTTTTTTCATAAAATTTTTTGATCAAACTATAAAATATATAATTATTTTTTTTTGTAACTGTCTGTAGTCGACCTGATCCATCAACATGAACAACTGATGGAATAATTTTCTTTTTTTCCTTTTTAATAATAAGAGTTTTTTCCATAAAATGACTACTTTGAGAATTTTCGAAGAATTCGTCAATGTTATCAATCAAGACTGCAGGAGCAAATGGTCTAAAATTCTCTCTATATTTTATATTTTTATTTATCATATCTTTCATCTTTGCGTTTCTAGGGTCGGCTAGGATAGATCTATTTCCTAATGCTCTATCTCCAAATTCCAAAGATCCCTGAAACCAAGCTATAATTTTTCCCTTAATTATCGATTTTGTTGCAGAGTCAAAAATATCTTTGACTTTTTCATATTCAAGTTTAAATTTTTTTAAAGTTTTTTCTATTTCATTATTTTCAAATGACGGTCCTAGATAATTGTTTAAAAAAATTGTTTTCTTATTTTTTTTTGTCAAAAGAGAATTAACATATAACGCTGCACCTAACCCCGCACCACTATCATCAGGAAAAGGAGGAATAAAAACTTTTTTAAAACCAGTTTTGTTTAAAATCTTTCCGTTTGCAACACAGTTAAGAGCTGCACCACCAGAAACTACAAGATTTTTTGATTTATTTTTAATAAAAAGTTTTTTTATAAGATTTATATATATCTTTTCAAAAATACTTTGGGCTGCAAAAGCAATATTAAAATATTTTTGATTTAAATCCTTATTTAGTTTATTTTTTTTTATACCCAGGAATTCTTCTAAATTTTTATTCACATATCCTGGTCTATGAAATAAATAATGTTTAAAATATTTTAAATCTAAAAAAAATTCATTATTCTTATCAAATTTGATCAGGTCATTAATCTTTTTCTGATATACTGATGGTTTGCCATATGCACTTGCTCCCATTAATTTCCACTCTTCACTTTTAGGTTTAAATCCACAAAATTCAGTAAAAGTTGAGTAAAAAGAACCCAAAGAATGTGGAAAATATTGTTCGTGAATTTTTTTTATATTATTTTTGTTACCAGAATAAAAACCAACACATTGTTTTTCACCGAAAGCATCAACTGTTAGAATTGATGATTCACTAAAATTTGAAACAAAAAAACTGCTTGCATGAGTTAAATGATGATTTACAAAAAATATTTTTAGAATTTTGCCATTTTCTAATCTTAAATTTTGTTCAAAAAAATCTTTTTTAATATTTTTTACATCCTTCATAACATGATTTAATGTGCTATGGAGTATTGATGGAAAATAACTAGAATTTCTAGAATAGTTTAAATCAAAATTTTCTAAATTAATAATTGGATTCCACGAGACGGCTATTGCCTCTAAATTTTGAAAGGAAATTCCTGCTTTATCAAAACAAAATTTAATTGCATTATTTGGGAACTTTCTCGTTCTTTTTTCTCTTGAAAGTCTTTCTTCCTCAACTGCAGCGACAATTTTGTTATCACAAATTAGTGATGCTGAAGTATTAAAACCAGTTGAATTAATTCCTAATATATATTTTTTCATGTTTTAATTTCTAAAAAAATTTTAGCACAAACAAACTTAAACAGAAAATTAGAATTTTTACTTATCATATTTTGATCCTTTAAAGAATTTAAAATTTTTTGTTTGTTTATTATTGAATAAATTGGTGATTTTTTTTTTATAAAATTAATTATCTTTTTAGATTTAAAATTTAGTAATTTGTCGCCAGAAATATTAAAACCAACTTTTTCATAGTTTTTCAGTACATGTTTGGGTCCAACTCCTTTTAAGCTTTCTCTTAAAATTGATTTTGCATAACCATCATTTATAAAATGTGAAACTGGCGAATTTATCAATAATTGGTATAAATCTTTATTTAAATAAGGTGATCTATTTTCAATAGAAAAGTTCATAGAATTTATGTCTTCTTCTTGTAAGATCACAGGAACACTCTCATGAAACATTTCATTAATCATTCTATTTTTTAATAGTGATTTAGAAAATTTTTTTTCACTAAAATCTTTCTTATAATTATTTTTAGAAAATTCTTTTGAATAATTTTGTCCCTTGATTATTTGAAGATATTTTTTTTTTGATTTGTAATTAACATAATCTTTCATTAAAGGATTTCTTATTAACGGTTTAATTTTCTTCTTCCAATTTAATAAACTTTTTCTCTTAAGTTGTTTATTTGATTCAATATCATTTAAATATGCTAGATGATGATCATAGTATCCTGAAAATGTTTCATCTGCTCCATTTCCACTCAGAACTACTTTTATTTTGTGTTTAGAAATTTCTCTAAACATTAACCACTGAATATATGATGTAACTGTTAAAACTGGGTATGCTCTGTGTTTAATGATTTTTTTCAAATTTTCAAAAGTTTTATTTTTATCTACTTTAATCCATTTGTGCTTAATATTTAAAGCTTTTACAGTTTTATTGACCATATCAAACTCATCATATTTTTTATCATCTGTATAAATCGTGAAACATTTAATATCTTTATAAAAACATTTTTTGGCTATACTAACTAAACCTGTTGAATCTATTCCTCCACTTAAACAGAATCCTATTGGTTTATCTGAAACCATAGAATTTTTTGTTAATTCTAACATTTTCTTTTTAGTTTTTTTTATAATTCCTTTGTAGCTAACTTTACTAACTTTTTTATCTAAAAAATTAAAATATTTATAAGTTTTAATATTAAGATTTTTATCAATTAATAGATATGATCCTTGAGGAACTTTTTTAATTTTATTAAAAAAAGTTTCATAATTTTTATTAAGATACCTATAATCATAAAAAATATATTTTTGTAAATAGTCTAGATTTTTTCTAAATTTATTTTTAAGAAAAATCTTAAAAGCTGGTAGCTCTGAACAAAAATAAAAATCATTTTTCTCTTTAGTGTATAAAAGTGGTTTTTCCCCAAATCTATCTCTACATAGTATTAAGTTTTCATTCTCAGCGTTATATAAAGCAAATGCCCACATGCCTTCTATAATATCTAGTGTTTTTTTTAAGCCAAAATAATAAATTGATTTAATTAGAACCTCAGTATCTGAATTCGTAATAAATTTTATCTTTTTGCTTTTAATGAGTTCTTTTTTTATTGATTTAAAATTATAAATTTCACCATTATAACACAGAATTAAATTTTTATATGAGAATGGTTGATTTGACCTTTTTTTGTCATCAATAATTGAGAGCCTAGATGAGCCTAAAAAAATATTGTTATATGTTTTTTTATTTTTTTTTATTTCTACAAAATTCTGGTAATTGGGTCCTCTATGATGAATGGTTTCAATCAATTTTGATTTATTTAATTTAAGGTTTTTTTTAGATTTATAACCAACTATTCCACACATTTACATCTCTCTTTTAAGCTCATCATATTCTTTCATCTTTCTTTTCATAAAGTTAATTGTCAATTTAGTTTTGTGAGAAATGCCTCTGGGTGTTAATATATAAAAATAATTAATTTTGTTTTTATTGTTTTTAAAATTTTTAGCTTTTATTAGACCCTTTTTTTTTAGAGCACGAAGACAATAGTTTAGTTTACCTAAACTAAAGCCTAATCCCTTGGCAAGCTCCCGTTGTGTAGTTTCTGGTTTTTTTTGTAATTTTCTTAGAATTTCAAAATGATCTTCGTTATCTTTCATGTTCAATAATTGAACAAAATAGATATAAAAATTGTGTTTGTAAAGAAAGAATAGCTTATTATATCAATATTTAGAAAAAAATTTTTTTCAGTGCATAAATCAAGCCAATTGAGCTATTAGTACTGGTCAGCTACACGCATTACTGCGCTTCCACATCCAGCCTATCAACGTGGTGGTCTACCACGGCTCTATAGGAAGAACTAGTTTTGAGGTGAGTTTCCCGCTTAGATGCTTTCAGCAGTTATCTCTTCCATACTTAGCTACCCTGCACTGCAGCTGGCGCTACAACAGGTCCACCAGTGGTATGTTCAACCCGGTCCTCTCGTACTAGGGTCAACTCCTCTCAATTCTTCTACACGCATAGCAGATAGGGACCGAACTGTCTCACGACGTTCTGAACCCAGCTCACGTACCACTTTAATTGGCGAACAGCCAAACCCTTGGGACCTGCTCCAGCCCCAGGATGTGATGAGCCGACATCGAGGTGCCAAACACTGCCGTCGATATGAGCTCTTGGGCAGTATCAGCCTGTTATCCCCGGCGTACCTTTTATCCGTTGAGCGATGGCCCTTCCACTCAGAACCACCGGATCACTATGACCGACTTTCGTCTCTGCTCGACTTGTCAGTCTCACAGTCAGGCAGGCTTATGCCATTGCACTCTACGAACGATTTCTGACCGTTCTGAGCCTACCTTCGCACGCCTCCGTTACTATTTGGGAGGCGACCGCCCCAGTCAAACTACCCACCATACAATGTCTTGATGCCGGATAACGGCTATCAGTTAGATATCAAGAAAAACAAAAGAGGTATTTCACTGGTGACTCCACGAAGGCTGACGCCTTTGCTTCAATGTCTCCCTCCTATGCTAAATATGTTTTTCCTAACACCAATGTAAAGTTGCAGTAAAGGTGCACGGGGTCTTTCCGTCTAACTACGCGAACTCCGCATCTTCACGGAGAATTCAATTTCACTGAGTTGATGTTGGAGACAGCGGAGAAATCGTTACGCCATTCATGCAGGTCGGAACTTACCCGACAAGGAATTTCGCTACCTTAGGACCGTTATAGTTACGGCCGCCGTTTACTGGGGCTTCAGAAATGAGCTTGCACCCATCGCATTAACCTTCCAGCACCGGGCAGGCGTCAGACCCTATACATCCACTTACGTGTTAGCAGAGCCCTGTGTTTTTGATAAACAGTCGCTTCTCCCTGGCTTGTGCCACCTTTTTATAGTTGCCTAAAAAAAGGTCTTCCTTATTCCGAAGTTACGGAAGCATTTTGCCGAGTTCCTTCAACATCATTCTCTCAAGCGCCTAAATATACTCTATTAATCCACCTGTGTCGGTTTAGGGTACGGTCTAATGATGGAGCTATTTCTTGGAACCTTTTCGCGGCAAGTTCAATCCATTAAGAACTCACAACTTACAAGATTCGTCACTACCATCTGGTTAAGGAATATTAACCTTATTTCCATCGACTACGGCTTTCGCCCTCGCCTTAGGTGCCGACTAACTCTGCGCGGATTAACCTTGCGCAGAAACCCTTGGATTTTCGGCGAAGAAGTTTTTCACTTCTTTTATCGTTACTTATGTCAGCATTCGCACTTCTGATACCTCCAGGATCCTTCACAGGTATCCCTTCACAGGCTTACAGAACGTTCCGCTACCAGTTATAATTTTCGAAAAAATTATAAATCCACAGATTCGGTATATAATTTTAGCCCCGTTACATCTTCGGCGCAGAAACTCTATTAGACCGGTGAGCTGTTACGCTATCTTTAAAGGATGGCTGCTTCTAAGCCAACCTCCCGGCTGTTAAGGAATTTCCACATCCTTTCACACTTAATTATAATTTTGGGACCTTATCTGGTGGTCTGGGCTCTTTCCCTCTCGACCATGGACCTTAGCACCCACAGTCTGTCTGCTGAAGAACAATGTTTAGCATTCGGAGTTTTATTAGGTTTGGTAAGAATCTCTTCCCCCTAGCCCATTTAGTGCTCTACCTCTAAACATCTATTTATTCAACGCACTACCTAAATAGTTTTCGCGGAAAACCAGCTATCTACGAATTTGGTTGGCCTTTCACCCCTTACCACAAGTCATCCAAAGACTTTTCAACGTCAACTGGTTCGGTCCTCCGGTAAGTGTTACCTTACTTTCAACCTGCTCATGGTAAGCTCATTCGTTTTCGGGTCTAATTCATTAAACTAATCGCCCTATTAAGACTTGCTTTCGCTGCGCCTACACCTAGATGGCTTAAGCTTGCTTAATAAATTAAGTCACTGACCCATTATACAAAAGGTACGCCGTCACTCTAAAAAGAGCTTCGACTGATTGTAGGCATGCGGTTTCAGGTTCTATTTCACTCCCCTAATAGGGGTTCTTTTCACCTTTCCCTCACGGTACTAGTTCACTATCGGTCACTGAAGAGTATTTAGGCTTAGAGGGTGGTCCCCCTATATTCGAGCAGGATTTCACGTGTCCCGCTTTACTCATGAATTTTGTCAAACATTACTCGTACGGGACTATCACCCTCTTTGGTTAGCTTTTCCAAACTATTCAAATTTTTTTAACAAAACTACTGGCCTAATCCGCTTTCGCTCGCCACTACTAACGGAATCTCAATTGATTTCTTTTCCTCTGGTTACTTAGATGTTTCAGTTCTCCAGGTTGTCTCTTTAAACCTATGAATTCAGTTTAAAGTACCACATAAAGTGGTGGGTTTCCCCATTCGGAAATTTTCGGATCAAAACTTACATACAGCTCCCCGAAACTTATCGCAGTATATCACGTCCTTCTTCGTCTTTCAGTGCCAAGGCATCCGCCACACGCCCTTAAACGCTTGATTTATGCACAGAAAAAAATTCTGTGTTGAATCAAATTTTTATTTTGAACATTAGCTAATAACATTACTAATGTTCGGATATAGATATTGATATTAATTATTATTTTATTTACAAATTTTTATAGCTAAGTGTTTTTTGGTGGAGGATAGCGGGATCGAACCGCTGACCTCCTGAATGCAAATCAGGCGCTCTCCCAGCTGAGCTAATCCCCCATGATCTTTAATTGGTGGGCCGAGAAAGACTCGAACTTTCGACCCCACCCTTATCAAGGGTGTGCTCTAACCAACTGAGCTACCGGCCCCCATGCAAGAGTAACACTACTTAAGAAGAGAAATGAGGACGGTCAACATTAACCTATGTATATTATTTAGAATGAAATTTTACTTTCATTCATCCTTAGAAAGGAGGTAATCCAGCCGCAGGTTCCCCTACGGCTACCTTGTTACGACTTCACCCCAGTCGCTGACTATACCGTGGTCAAGGTTTTAAAGCCTTGCCTTAAGGTAGAACCAACTCCCATGGTGTGACGGGCGGTGTGTACAAGACCCGGGAACGCATTCACCGTGGCACGCTGATCCACGATTACTAGTAATTCCAGCTTCATGCACTCGAGTTGCAGAGTGCAATCCGAACTGAGGTATCTTTTAAGGATTTGCTTAACGTCGCCGTCTTGCTTCCTGTTGTAGATACCATTGTAGCACGTGTGTAGCCCAACACGTAAGGGCCATGAGGACTTGACGTCATCCCCACCTTCCTCCAGCTTATCACTGGCAGTTCTTTCAGAGTGCCCAACTTAATGATGGCAACTAAAAGTGAGGGTTGCGCTCGTTGCGGGACTTAACCCAACATCTCACGACACGAGCTGACGACAGCCATGCAGCACCTGTGTTTCGTCCGG
>JACWEI010000049.1 GCA_014653625.1 Pelagibacterales bacterium SAG-MED39 | reverse complement strand
GCAAAACCCTAAAATAACAGTCAACCATAAACCTTGAATAAAACCTTTTCTATCATCTTCTAGAAGGGCATGATGAGACCATGTTACTGTCGTACCTGATAACAATAAGATTAAAGTATTAATTAATGGAATATCCCAAGGATCAAAAGTTTCAATATCTTTTGGCGGCCAAACATTGCCTGTAAATTCATTTGGAAATAAACTCACGTCAAAGTAAGCCCAAAACCATGCAACAAAAAACATCACCTCTGAAGCGATGAAAAGTGTCATTCCATAACGATGATGAATTTGAACCACAGGTGTGTGATGTCCTTGATGTTCAGCTTCTATAACAACATCTCTAAACCACATGTAAGCACCATAAATCAACAAAGCAAAACCCAGATACATTCCCCATGATACTTCTGTATGAAGATAATAAACTGAACCTAAAGCTAAAACTAAACATGAAAAAGAAGTATAAATAGGCCAAGGACTTGGGTCTACTAAGTGATAATCATGTTTTTTTTCAGCTGACATTTTTTTGGATTATGATTGTTTATAGTAATCTGTCGAGAAAAAAGTATACGACATAGTTACATCTTCCAAATTTTTTGTTGTGGGATCATTAACCATTTCAGGATCTAAATAAAAAGTCATAACGTAAGTAGCCTTTTCTCCAGCTTTTAATTCCTGTTTTTCAAAGCAGAAACAACCAAGTTTACTATAATATTTACCAAAACTTGAAGGTGAAACATTAAAACTTGCAACCCCTGCTGTAGGCTCATCACTATAATTATTTACTACAAATTCTATTTTGTTAACTTGACCAACTTTTACGTCAATAACATTTGTTTTGGCCTTAAAATCCCAAGGTAAATTATTTACGTTTGTATCAAACCTAACACTCACAACTTTATTTAATACTATTTTTGGAGCACTATTAGATATTTGAGTAGTTCCACCAAAACCAGTTACTCTACAAAACAAATCATATAAAGGAACTGCGGCATAAGACAAGCCTAACATCAAAACAAAAATTCCAGATAATATTAATGGGGTTAATTTTTTTTTTTGTATCATATCGATCTATCAAATACACCTGTGTTATATAGAGTAAAAAAGAAAAGAAAAATCATAAAAGCAATTATTCCTAAAGCAGTTAATATATTTTTTCTTTTCATTTTTTTATCTGGAATTATCATATGATCTTATCTATCAGAAAAAGAACAAAAACCAAAAACAAATATAGTATGGAATATCCAAATATCGATTTTGCTTTTTTAGGA
>JACWEI010000048.1 GCA_014653625.1 Pelagibacterales bacterium SAG-MED39 | reverse complement strand
AAAATGTTTAATTAAATCTTCTCTTGAGAGAGATTCTAATTTTGAATAAATGTCTTCCAAAAAGGGTTCAATCTGTTTCTGATCAACTTTAACTTTTTGAATTCTTTCAATTAATTTAAAAAGTTGTTTTGAACATATATCTTTTCCTGATGGAACATCTTTTCTTATAAAATTTATCTGAGATTTATTTTCTATTGATTTTAATTTCCTTCCTTCTCTTGAATTAGAAATTACTATAGAAATACCATTTTTCCCGGCTCTTCCAGTACGACCACTTCTGTGAGTATAAACCTCAGGATCATCAGGAAGAGAATAATTAATTACATGTGTTAAACTATCAACATCAAGTCCTCTAGCTGCTACATCAGTAGCTATTAATATCTGTAACGATTTTTGTCTGAACTTAGACATAACATCATCTCTTTGACTTTGAGAGAGTTCTCCGTGAATAGCATCCGCATTATATCCATCATTCATTAATTTATTAGCAATTTGTTGTGTTTCTCTTCTTGTTCGACAAAAAACTATTCCGTATATATCTGGATTGAAATCAGCTATCCTTTTTAATGTATCATATTTATCTTTTGAATTCACGTTATAGACATGATGCTCCACGTTTTTTGCTCCTGAGTTTAATCTTTCTACAGTAATTTCTTCCGCATCCTTCATGTATTTTTTTGAAATAGATCTGACTTCTTTCGACATGGTAGCAGAAAACAACATTGTCTGTCTATTTTTGGAGGTGGTATCTAATATATAATTCAAATCCTCTTTAAAACCCATACTCAACATTTCATCTGCCTCATCTAAAACGACTTTATTAACTATGTCTAATTTTAAAACTCTTCTATTAATTAAGTCCTTGGTTCTTCCAGGTGTTCCCACTATTATTTGAACACCTTTTTTCATAGATTTAATTTGATTTTCAATACTAGTTCCTCCATATACTGCAACAATCTTAACGTAATCTAGATGTTTTGCAAACTTCATTAAATCCATTGAAATTTGAATACATAATTCTCTGGTTGGGCAAAGAACAATTGTTTGAACATCTTTAACTTTACGATCAACATGTTGAATACAAGGAAGTCCAAAGGCAGCAGTTTTCCCTGTTCCAGTTTGAGCTAAGGCAATTAGATCTTTTTTTCCTTTAAGTAGATAGGGGATAGCTAGCTCTTGAACCGCAGTTGGTGATACGAACCCCATTTCTTCTACTGCTTGTAAAAGACCTTTATTTACGCCTAAATCTTTAAAATTGCCCATTTTTTTTATAAGGCTGCAAATATCGTTTATTTTATTGGGTAA
>JACWEI010000047.1 GCA_014653625.1 Pelagibacterales bacterium SAG-MED39 | reverse complement strand
GATGCTTCAGGCTCAAGAAATAATAAAAAATGATTTAGGTGAAGATGCTTATAATTCTATCATAAATTTAACTGAGCCAGTAGCTGCAGCATCCATAGCTCAAGTTCATAAAGCTCAAATTAACGATAATGGAACAATAAAAGATGTTGCTATAAAAATCTTGCGACCAAACATAAAAAAAGTATTTAATGAAGAGATAGATGCAATAATGCTTTTTGCTTTTATAATTGAGTCCATCATAAAAAAAACCCAAAGACTTAAGTTAGTTGAGGTGGTTTTTTTATTAAAAGAAATTACAAACCTTGAAATGGATCTAAGATTTGAGGCTGCAGCAGCAAATGAATATTCTGAAAACACTAAAAATGATGTTGGGTTTAGAGTTCCACAAATATATTGGAATTTTACAAGTGAAAATGTGATGACATTAGACTGGGTTGATGGAGTTTCCATAAGGGAGACTGAGGAGCTAATTAAAAGAAAATTAAATACTGAAAAAATTGCTGAGGATATTATCCAAAACTTTTTAAGACACGCAGTAAGAGATGGTTTTTTTCATGCAGATATGCATCAGGGCAATATATTCATAGATAATAATGGTCATATTGTGCCTATTGATTTTGGTATAATGGGAAGACTTGATAAAATGAGTAAAAGATTTTTAGCTGAAATATTATTTGGTTTCATTCAAAGAGATTATTTGAAAGTTGCTGAAGTACACCTAATCGCAGGATTGGTTCCTAAGAATGTTCCTATCAATGATTTAGCCCAAGCTTTAAGGTCAATTGGTGAACCTATTTTTGGTCAAGCAGTAAAAGATATTTCAGGTGGAAAATTGTTAAAACAGCTTTTTGAGGTTACAGAAAAGTTTAACATGCAAACTCAACCTCAACTTCTTATGTTACAAAAAACAATGGTGGTTGTTGAGGGCGTAGCAAGAAAATTAAATCCTAACACAAATATTTGGACAACTTCGAAGCCAGTGCTTGAAAGCTGGCTTAAAGAGACAAAAGACCCAATGACAACTATTAATGAGACACTTCAAAGTACTTCCGAAGTGATAAAGAGATTGCCTGAGTTTCCTGAAATTATGGATAAGGCAAATCAAGCACTCACTTATTTAGCTAGTGGACAAATACCCCAAAATTCTAATTCTTATACAGCTTTGAATAGTAAAAAATTGGAAATGACCACTTTTAGAAATCAATCTATTATTGGATTATTAGCCCTTGTAATTTTTGGACTATTAGTATTTTAATTCAGCCAATGAAGGATTTAACGAACAAAAAAATTTTATTTATTATCTGTGGTGGGATTTCTGCGTATAAAAGTCTTGAAACAATTAGAATGTTTAAAAAAGATAACGCA
>JACWEI010000046.1 GCA_014653625.1 Pelagibacterales bacterium SAG-MED39 | reverse complement strand
AAAAGAATGTATTCAAATGGTAAGGAATAAAATTGGTCCAGTTGCAGCATTCAAAGTTGCAATAGTTATTAAAAGACTTCCAAAAACAAGATCAGGTAAAATATTAAGAGGAACAATCAGAAAAATAGCAGATAATATTGAGTATAAGATGCCACCAACAATTGACGACCCAGCTATTTTAGATGAAATTAAAGAAGATCTAATAAAAAATAAAATTTTAAAAAGTGCTTAAAACATACTTATTTCTTATTGGAGCAATATTTTGTGAAGTTGCAGGTACAATGCTACTTCCAGTGTCTCAAAATTTTACAAAATTGGTTCCAACAACTTTTTTAGGAATATTTTATTTAAGTGCATTATATTTAATGACATTTGTTGTAAATAAACTCCCCATTGCGATTGTTTACGCTACTTGGAGTGGACTTGGTGTGTTTACAATTGCAATACTTGGTTATATATTTTTTAAACAAACACTTAATTGGCAAGCAATTATAGGATTATTTTTAATCGTAATAGGTGTTATTCTTGTGAATAGCTTTACAGTAAAACTTAATTAAATTCTAAGGGTGTACCTTCTGGATCTCCCAAAATCTTACCATCTTGCATTTTTATTTTTCCAGCGATAATTGTTGATACTGGAGTTCCTTTAAGCTCAAATCCATTGAATGGGGACCACCCACACTTGCTTTCCATGTTCTCGTTTTTAATAACAATTTTTTTATTCATATCTACAATTGTGAAATCAGCATCAAATCCTTCTTTAATAAATCCTTTGTTTTTTATTCCAAAAATTTTAACTGGATTTTCACACACCAGACTCATTAATTGATTAAGAGATAATTTTCCATCATTAATATGATTTAGCATAATCGGCATAAGAGTTTGAACTCCTGGCATGCCTGATGGTGAATTAGGAAATTCTTTATCTTTATTCACTTTTAGATGAGGAGCGTGATCAGATCCAATTGTTTCATTTAAATTATTCTTAACAGCATACCACAATCTATCATAATGTGACTTGTCTCTAATTGGAGGATTCATTTGAGCATACGTTCCAAGTTTATCATAACAATCTGGTGCATAGATTGTTAAATGTTGTGGAGTAATCTCAAATGTTATATTGCCTTTATGTTGTGATAAAAAATCAATTTCTTCTTTTGTTGTTATATGAAGCACATGTGCTTTTTTTTTATACTTCTCTGCAATTCTAACAATTCGTCTAGTAGAGGACATTGCACATTCAGCGCTTCTCCAAATTGGATGTGAGTGTACATCGCCTTTTTTAATTAATTTTTTATTATTATTCAAAATTTCCTCTATCTTACCACTGCAAGGTGTTCTATTAACGTGACAATCAAAAACATTCATAAAAATACTAATT
>JACWEI010000045.1 GCA_014653625.1 Pelagibacterales bacterium SAG-MED39 | reverse complement strand
AAGTTTATCAAATAATTTTTTGATCTCTGATCTATTAACTATACTTCCAAAAATTTTTGGAAGTTGAATCTTTGTTAAAAATAAATTTCCACAATAACCATCCCTTTTTAAATTATTGCTATCATCAATTACATATTTGGGTGTTCCAAATGTATAATCTATTTTGCAAGATGATCTATGAATATGACCATTACTTGTAACTAAAATATTAATATCCTCAAGAATCTTTGGGTTTTTTTCTATTTGTGCAAGCATTTGCTGCACACCATAACCATTGATAGCATAATTTTTTACTTTCCAGTTTTCTTCATTGTTTTGTAAAAAATATGGCAGTGTTTCATCGTCATTAAGTCCCCATCCAAACAAATCTGAACCTCCAAAGAAATTTATATTTTTTGTATAGTTTTTTTCGCTTATTTTTGGTGTAACTCTGAAACCATCTTTACCTATTGTGTATACAGCATTAAGTAAAGTTTTTCCATTTGAAATGATTAAATGATTGTGTTTCCCATATTTAGGTTGGTAGCCCAAAAAAGTTTTTTCATATTTTATATTTTTCATAAAAAAATCATTTTTTTTGAAAAAATTAAATTGAGTATTCATAAAAAATAAAACTAGTTCAATAAAAGTTAACACCAAACTTATTGATAATAATATTAATAAAAAATTTTTTTTTATTTGCTTAAAATAAAATCCAAGTAATAAAAAAGATGTAATTGATATTAATAATAATTGAAAACTTTTAGAAATATACGAAATAAAAAATAAAAAAAGGACTAATAATAAAATGATAGTTTTTGAAATTGAAAACTTTCTAAATTTAACATCATCCATTCAGAGATTTTTGGGTTTTCATATCAGATTTATTTATACCTGCTACTTTTACGGGTTTTTTCATAGCATCTCGTCTGAATGGTTCTCCAAGTTCTTGGTTGAGAATTACTTCAATAAAAGTGGTGATACCTTTCTTTTGGTCTTCACAAGATTGTTTAATTGCTGCTGTAGTTTCTTCCATTGTTTGGGCAGTTATACCTTTTAAACCACAAGCAACAGCAACTTTTGCATAACTTAACTCTGGATCAAGTTCTGTTCCAATAAAATTATTATCATACCATAGTGTTGTATTTCTTTTTTCTGCTCCCCATTGATAGTTTCTAAATATCACCATTGTTATTGCAGGCCATTCTTCTCTAGCACATGAGCTCATTTCATTCATGCTGATACCAAATGCTCCATCACCTGCAAAACCAATTACAGGTGTATCTGGACAGCCAATCTTTGCACCCAAAATTGATGGAAAGCCATATCCACAAGGACCAAACAATCCTGGAGCTAAATACTTTCTTCCTTTTTCAAATGTTGGATAAGCGTTTCCAATTGCACAATTGT
>JACWEI010000044.1 GCA_014653625.1 Pelagibacterales bacterium SAG-MED39 | reverse complement strand
AAATGGGAATAGTAACAACAATAGCGCCAATAGCATTAGCATTAATAATGCTGGGACTAGGTGCGTCTTTAACAGTTCAAGATTTTACTAGAGTGGTTCAAAATCCTAAAGAATTTTTTATTGGATTAATTTGTCAGTTGGTATTGCTTCCTGTTATTGCATATTTTTTAATAATTATTTTAAAAACTCCAATTGAATTAGCATTAGGTGTAATGTTAATAGCTGCAGCACCAGGTGGTGTAACCTCAAACGTACTTACAAAATTTGCAAATGGAGATGTTGCACTTTCCATATCTTTAACAGCAATTACTAGTTTAATTAGTATTGTGTCTGTTCCTTATGTAGTTTTTTTATCAATAGAATTATTTGACATTACGTACGTCAAAAAAGAGGTTTCTATGCTCAGTATATCTTTAAAAATGTTTTTGGTTGTAACTGTTCCAGTATTGATTGGAATGATTATTAGAAAACTTGCAGATAATTTTATTGTAAACAATATGAAAATTATCAATAAAATATCCATTGGTTTATTCTGCATTGTTTTTATTGCTATCTATATCGAGGAATGGGATAGCATAGTTATGTTTTTAGAAAAAGCTGGAATGATTGCTTTTACTTTAAATGTTACAATGATGATTGTAGCTTTTTATATTGCTAAATTTTTTGCAACTGGGGTTGCTCAAAGAAGATGTATATCTTTAGAGGCTGGTCTCCAAAATGGAACTTTGGCAGTTTTTGTGGGAATACAATTATTTGGTAATGATATGATATATATGGTTCCAACTGCAGCTTATGCATTAATCATGATGGTAACTTCAGTAATTTTTGTTTTTATTTTAAGAAGACAAACTTGATTAAAGATTTTTAAAATCTGTTCGTTTTAGCGGCTCAGATTGAATAGAGATAGGATATTTCTTTTTTTCTACCTCAATAAATAAGTTTTTATTTTGAAGTTCTTCATTAGATAAATCATTTTTAATATAACCAAATACTAAACTCTTTTTAAAATTAAATGAGTAGTTTCCAGATGTTGATCTTCCTATAATTTTTTCACCATCATAAATTGGTTCATCATGAAGTAATAATGGTTTTCCTGGTTCACTTTCTTTTAAAGTAAACATTGAGAATCTAGTTTTAACTTTATCTTGTTTAATTTTTTCAAGAGCTTGTTTACCTATAAAATCTACATCTTTTTTATTACTAATAGTAAAAGCTAAACCTGCCTGATACTGGTTTTCTTCAGGGGAAATATCATGTCCCCAATGTAAAAATCCACTTTCCATTCGCATAATATCCATTGCATGCATTCCACAATTAGAAAGATTAAAATCTTTACCTTTTTCTATAAGTAATTCGTATATTTTTTTTGCATCTTTAAGATCTACATATAG
>JACWEI010000043.1 GCA_014653625.1 Pelagibacterales bacterium SAG-MED39 | reverse complement strand
TTTTTGGAATTTCCATTTTACTACCACTTCTTTGTTTTTACATTGTGAACATGAACGTGCTCACCTTTTTTAATAGATTTCACTACTTTACCGATATCATGCCCATACTTAAGGATCGTATCTCCTTCTTTTAAATCAATCATAGCAATTTTATGACCTAAAGGTATTTCATCCACAGATTGAATGTCTATTGAGCTATCATTTTCCATAATCCAGCATTTACAATCTTGTTTTGGGGTGATTTTTTCAATAACAACTACCCCAACATTGTCTTTCTGGTCATGTATTATGATGTCTGTAGCCATATCGTGTCGATTTGTTTGTTTGAAATTTGGAAAAACTTATATATTAATCGCAAAAATTAACAATTAATTTTTATAAAATTATTAAATTTATTAGTTTAGAAAGGTTCTACTAATGACAAAAATGACAACAGAAGAAGCTTTTGTAAAAGTTTTACAAATGCATGGCATTGAACATGCTTTCGGAATTATTGGATCAGCATTCATGCCTATCTCAGATATTTTTCCAGATGCAGGAATTACTTTTTGGGATGTTGCTCATGAGACTAACGGTGGACTAATTGCAGACGGTTATACTAGATCTACTGGAAAAATGTCTATGGTTATTGCTCAAAATGGACCCGGAATTACCGGACTAGTTACACCAATTAAAACTGCGTACTGGAACCATACTCCTTTATTATTAGTTACACCACAAGCAGCAAATAAAACTATGGGACAAGGTGGTTTTCAAGAAGTTGAACAAATGAACTTATTTAAAGATATGGTTTGTTATCAAGAAGAAGTAAGAGACCCATCTAGAATGGCTGAAGTTTTAAATAGAGTTATTGAAAAAGCAATAAGAGGCTCTGCTCCTGCTCAAATAAATGTTCCAAGAGATTACTGGACACAAGTAATTGATATAGATTTACCTCCAATAGTAAGATTGGAAAGACAAGCGGGTGGAGTAGATGCAATTAAAAAAGCTGCCACTTTATTATCTAATGCAAAGTTTCCAGTAATATTATCTGGAGCTGGAGTAGTAATAGGTGGAGCTATTGAAGAGTGTAAAAAATTAGCTGAAAAATTAGATGCACCTGTTTGTTCTGGATACCAACATAATGATAGTTTTCCAGGGAGTCATCCTTTAGCTGCGGGACCATTAGGATATAATGGATCGAAAGCTGGGATGGAACTCATTTCAAAAGCAGATGTAGTCTTAGCTTTAGGAACAAGACTAAATCCTTTTTCAACTTTACCAGGTTATGGAATGGATTATTGGCCAAAAAATGCAAATATTATCCAAGTTGATATGAACTCAGATAGAATTGGGCTAACAAAAAAAGTTACTGTTGGAATTTGTGGTGATGCAAAATTAGTTGCTCAACAATTATTATCACAACTTTCACCTACAGCAGGTGATACTGATAGACAAAAAA
>JACWEI010000042.1 GCA_014653625.1 Pelagibacterales bacterium SAG-MED39 | reverse complement strand
CTTGCTCCTAAGTGACCGCCAGTGACAGATACTGCATCAATCATTTCTTCTCTTAATTCATCAGCAACTTTTTGTAATTTTGTCTCTGGTATTTTTTTTAAATCTAATGGAAAATTTATTTGATTTAAAAATTCGTATTCTTTTTTCATTTATTTCTTTTTAAAATATATTCTAATGTCTCAGACAAATGTTTTGATTTAGAGCCATATCTTTTTAATTTACTTTGTATCTTAAAAATTAATTTATTAGCATATTTAATAGTATTTTTATGTCCTAGTAAACTAATTAGAGTCGCTTTCCCTTTTTTTTTGTCTTTCCCAGTTTTTTTTCCTGCAACTAGTAAGCTCCCTTTATTATCAATCAAATCATCTGCTACTTGGAATAATAATCCAATATCAGCCCCTATATTTTCAAATCTTTTAATTTCTTTTTTGCTCTTTTTTTTCAAAATAAGAGGTGCCGCACAACAAAAACTAAAAAGTTTTCCTGTTTTTTTAATTTCCATTTCGATAATTCTTTTTTTAGAAATTTTTTTATATTCAAAACTTAGGTCTAGATATTGACCTCCGGCTATGCCAAGGTGTCCCGAACATTCAGAAATTTTATTTATCAAATTAATTTTAGTTTTTTCTGAAATATTCAAATCTCTGTGGCTTAAAATTTCATAAGCCAAAGTTAAAAGCGAGTTACCTGCCAATACAGCTGTGGACTCACCAAATTTGACATGAGTAGAAGGTTTGCCTCTTCTAATTGTGTCATTATCCATACAAGGCAGATCATCATGAATTAATGAGTATGCATGAATACATTCAACTGCAGAACCTATTATAATTAATGACCTATAATTTATCTTAAATAATGAACCAATATCAATTAATATTTTTGATCTTATTTTTTTCCCCCTGAAAATAAACCATATTTCATTGGTATAATTAATTCAGATCTTTTTTGTCTATTAATGAATCTTTTTAAAAAAAGATTTGTGTCTTTAGCAATTTTATTTAATTTTTTTTTCATCTTTTTTTGAAGTTATTTTCAAAATATTTTCTTTTGTATTTTCGCTAACACTTCTAATATCTTTTTGAAATTTTTTTTCTATGATATTATTAAGTTTTAGTAGAGTTTGATAACTTTCTATTGAATTTTCTAAATCTTTTTGATTTTCTAAATCTTCAATCATCCTATTTGCCTCTTGCGTTAATTCTTCAAGAGATAAGGTGTTATAATCATTTGGTAAATTTTTATCTTTCATATAATACTCACAGATAATACATGAAAATTAATCTTGCAAATATTAAAAAAGCCAAAAAAATCTTGGATAAAAGTGAGTGTGTGGCTATACCCACTGAAACTGTCTACGGATTAGCTGGCAACGCTTATTCGGATAAAGCATGTATAAAAATATTTAAGTTAAAAAAAAGACCAAAAAATAATCCTCTTATAGTTCATTATTACAATCGTAAAAATCTT
>JACWEI010000041.1 GCA_014653625.1 Pelagibacterales bacterium SAG-MED39 | reverse complement strand
AGATTCCAGTTTGTTGTGATGAAAAATTTTCACTAGACATAAAAAGATTAGAGGAAAAATTAAAAATAAGTCGTGATAAAATTTATGAAAAATTTTTTAATAAGGAATTTTTTTGTTATATGACTGGTTTTATAGCGGGTATGCCTTTTTTGGGTGATCTAGAAATTGAATTGCGAGCAAAACGTTTGGAGACACCTAGGGTAAAAGTGCCAAAAGGTTCAGTTGGACTTACAGAACAATTCGCAAATGTTTATACTTTTGAAAGTCCTGGTGGGTGGAATATTATTGGGAATACACCAAGTGTTATTTTTGATAGCTCAAAGGAGAGTAATCCAAATTTAATTAATCCAGGTGACGTAATCACTTTCGAACAAATTACAAAAGATCAATACAACAATTACAATGAATAAAAATTATTTTGAGATTAAAAGAGCTGGAATAAACACAACATTTCAAGATCAAGGTAGAAGTAATCTTTATCATATTGGCATTCCATTTAGTGGAGCAATGGATAATAGAAATTTTCAAATTTCTAATAAGCTTGTTGGGAATGAAACAAATTATCCAGTAATTGAATTTGCTTATCAAGGTCCATTGTTGAAGTATTTTGGTGACAATATTAAATGTGCAATTACAGGGGATGTAAAATTTATAATTAAAAAAAGTGATAATGATATTGAGGGGAACTGTTATCAATCCTTCACATTAGAAAATGGTGATGAAGTAGACATTATAACAACTAATAAATCTGTTTATGGATACTTAGCAATTAGTGGTGAATTTAATTTAGAATATCAATGGTCTAGTTGTTCTATTAATACAAAAGCAAATATAGGTTCGAATAATGGAAAAAGAATAGAAGATACACAAAAAATATATATTTCTAAAATTAATAAAAACTTAAATGATAAAAAGCTAAATTACATAAATACAAAAATAGAAAAAATTAGAGTTATTAAAGGAACAAATTTTAATTATTTTTCTGACGAAGGAAAAAATATTTTTTTTGATAAGGAATTTGTTGTATCAAAATTATCAGATCGTATGGGAATGAGATTAGATGGACCAAAAATTGAAAATATTGTTGATACCAACATAAAATCTGAAGGTTTAATAAAAGGAGTAATTCAGGTACCTGCAGATGGAAATCCAATTATTATGCTTTCTGATCATGGGACTATTGGAGGTTATCCTAAAATAGGAGTTGTTATCAGTGCTGATTACGACAAATTGGTTCAACTTACGCCTGGTTCAAAAATTAAATTTCAAAAAGTCGAATTATCTAGCGCAGAAACTTTATTTAAACTATATGACTTAGAGACTCAAAACCTAATTTCACAAATATAATGACTTTCATAAGAAACTTACCTGGACCGTTATTAATCTTCTTAGGAGCATTAAGTTTAAGTTTTGGTGGATTACTTGTTAAATCATTTGATGGTGCAACTTTATGGCAAATTTTATTTTGGAGATCTTTATTTTTTTCTCTTACTGTTTTAGCTTTCTTA
>JACWEI010000040.1 GCA_014653625.1 Pelagibacterales bacterium SAG-MED39 | reverse complement strand
ATGATTATAGCTGTGCCAACAGGAATTAAAATATTTTCATGGATTGCAACAATGTGGGGTGGATCAATATCATTTAAAACACCTATGATGTGGGCACTTGGATTTATATTTATGTTTACTGTTGGTGGAGTAACAGGAGTAGTTCTTGCTAATGCAGGAGTAGATACGGCGATGCATGATACTTATTATGTAGTTGCACACTTTCATTATGTTCTATCATTAGGAGCTGTTTTTGCAATTTTTGCTGGTTTTTATTATTGGTTTTCAAAAATGTCTGGTTATGAATATTCAGAGTGGTTAGGTCATTTGCATTTTTGGTTAACGTTTGTAGGAGTTAATTTAATTTTCTTTCCTCAACATTTTTTAGGATTAGCAGGAATGCCAAGAAGGTATGCTGATTATCCAGACGCGTTTGCTGGGTGGAATTATATTTCATCAATAGGATCATATGTTGCTGTTGCTGGATTAGCAGTATTTTTTGTTAATCTTATCTACTCTTTTGCAAAGAAAAAAGCAGCTGCTCAAAATCCATGGGGTGTAGGAGCTACAACTTTGGAGTGGACTGTACCATCTCCACCAAACTTTCATACCTTTGAAGAATTACCAAAGTTTGTGGATGATCAAGAAGCTGAAAAATCACATAGCTAATAAAAGAGCTTAATATATAAATGAGTAACTCAAGGTTAAAAAAAAGAATTTTAAGTCAGGAAGACTTATTTAATTTTTCTGAACTATTTAAGTTAATGAAGCCAAGAGTAATGTCGTTGGTAATTTTTACATGTGCTGTAGGGCTTTTAACTTCACCAGATCTTATTTCTACAAAAGATGCCATAATAGGAATTTTATTAGTTTCTTTGGGAGCTGGTGCTGCTGGTGCATTAAACATGTGGTATGAATCTGATCTTGATGCTTTAATGACAAGAACTTGTTTAAGACCAATACCAACTGGAAAAGTAAACAAGAATCAAGCTCTAATTTTTGGTGTTATGCTTTCTATTATTTCTGTAGTAGCTTTAGATTATTTCACAAATAGAATTTCAGCAGCTATATTACTTCTAACAATTCTATTTTATGTTTTTGTTTATACAATTTGGTTAAAAAGAAGAACGCCACAAAACATTGTTATTGGAGGAGCTGCGGGTGCATTTCCTCCAGTTATTGGATGGACGATAGCAACAGGCTCTTTATCAATAGAACCATTAGCCTTTTTTTTAATAATATTTTTTTGGACGCCATCACATTTTTGGGCATTGAGTTTGTATAAGTCCGACGACTATAAAAAAGCTAAAATACCCATGCTTCCTTTAACTAATGGAGTCGAAAGTACTAAAATAAATATTTTTGTTTATTCTTTATTAATGCTACCTGTAATTATTTTTCCATATTTGATAAATTTTGTAGGGTTAACTTTTTTGATACCCTCGCTATTGTTAACTTTTTATTATAATTTTTTATGTTATGAACTTTATAATTTTAAGAAAAACAAATTTAATCCTAAAAAAGCAAAATCGA
>JACWEI010000004.1 GCA_014653625.1 Pelagibacterales bacterium SAG-MED39 | reverse complement strand
ACAACAAACACCCCTTACAAATAAATGAATTTTTACACCAGCATTCGAAGCTTCATAAAATTTATCAATAATTTCTGGATCTACTAAAGAGTTCATTTTTGCCCAAATAGCTGCAAATTTTCCATTTTTAGAATTTTTAATTTCAGCATCAATATTTTCATTTAAGGTTTGCCTCATATTTACTGGTGAAATAGAAATTTTATTTAAATTTTTTGGTTTTGCGTATCCTGTTACATAATTGAAAAACTTTTCAACATCTGATGCCATTTTTTTATCACAACTAAATAAAGACAAATCAGTATAAATTTTAGCATTTACAGGATGATAATTGCCAGTTCCTAAATGAAAATAAGTTTGTATTTTACCTTGTTCTCTTCTTAAAACTAATGATGATTTTGCATGAGTTTTATATTTAGCAAAACCATAAACAATTTGAACACCTACTTTTTCTAAACTTCTTGATAGTTGAATATTAGCTTCCTCATCAAATCTAGCTTTAATTTCAATCAAAGCGGTAACTGTTTTTCCGTTTTCTGCAGCTGTTATTAAAGCTTTAACAATTGGTGAGTCTAGAGTTGTTCTATATAAGGTTTGTTTAATAGCTATAACTTTTTTATCATTTGCTGCTTGGTTTAAAAATTCAATTACTGAGTCAAACGTTTCAAAAGGATGATGAACAACTAAATCTTTCTTTTTGATACTTTCAAAAAAATTATCATTATATTCTTTTAATCTTTCAACTTCTCTAGGTGTAAAATGTTTAAATCTTAATTTTGGATTTTTTACTTTACATATTTGATCTATGTCTTGAATTCCAACAAGGCCATATACATCATAAATATAGTCAGGATTTATTTCTAATTTATTAGTTATAAATTTTACCAATTCATTATCGCTATTTTCGAGGATCTCTAAACGAACAATATCACCCGTTCTTCGTCTTTTTAAAGCTAATTCAAAAGATCTAACTAAATCTTCCGCTTCTTCTTGAATCTCTACGTCGCTATCTCTTATTACTCTAAAAATCATTTTCTTTTCTAAATCATGATCTGGAAAAATTTCATTAGCAAAAAAACTTATAACGTCATCTAGAATAACAAACTTCTTATGATTTTTTGAGGACTCTATTTCAATAAATCTAGATAGTGCTTTTGGAATTACTATTATCGAGTTTAAAACCCTTTTTTTATTTTTTTTTCTTAACTTCATTACAAGTGCTCTTCCTTGATTGATTATAAATGGAAACGGATGTGCAGGATCAATAGCTGATGGTGTTAATAAAGGGTAAATTTCTTCTTTAAATGTTTCTAGAAGTTTTTTTTTATCCTTAGCATTTAAATTAACGGGTTTAACTAAATTGATATTATTTTTTTTTAATTCTGTAATTAATTGATTAAAAATTTTATTCTGTTTTTTTAAAAGGTTCTTAGTTTCAAGTACTACCTCATCCATCTGTTCATCAGGTGTCAAACCATCAGAACTTAATGATTCAACTTCTTGTTTTATTTGACTATATAATCCAGCAACTCGGACCATAAAAAATTCATCTAGATTAGAACCAGCAATTGATAAAAACTTTACTCTTTCATAAAGAGGATTTTCAATATTTTGCGCCTCTAAAAGTACTCTGTCGTTAAATTTTAACCAAGAAAGCTCTCTATTTAAATATTTAGATTTCAGCTCTTCTTTATGTTGTTTTTTTAAAGCAGTCATATATTTAGATTTTATGTATCAATTATACGTCATGAGACACGCAAAATCTAGTTGGGATGATTTAAGTATTAATGATTTTGATAGACCACTTAGTAAAAGAGGCAAGAAAAATGCAAAAATGATTTGTGAATTTTTTGTTAAAAAAAAATTTAAATTTGATTATGCATTAATTTCATCATCAAAAAGAACAAAAAAAACTTTTCAAATTTTGTCTAAGAAAATTAATAAACCAAAAAAAGTTAATTTTTCAAAAGATTTATATTTAGTTGATGAGAATGCAATTACAAAAAAAATTAAAGAAATATCCAGTGAATATAAATCAATTTTGATTATAAACCATGAACCATCAGTGAAAAATTTAGTACGAAATCTTACAAAAAATCATAATACGAATAATTTTAAACTAATGAATTATAAATTCCCAACAGCGGCATTTGCAAAAATTGATTTTGATATTAAATCCTGGAATGAAGTTGAGAAAAAAGGAGTATTAAAAGAATTTATAAGACCCAAAGATCTTCAAGACTCTAAAGAATAACCAGCTGATCTCACTGTTCTAATTAAAGGTTTTGTATTTTGTATGTTAATTGCTTGTCTTAATCTTCTAATATGAACATCTACTGTTCTAGACTCAACATATATATCTTCCCCCCAAACATTATTTAGAAGTTGTTCTCTTGAATAAACTCTTTTTGGATTTTTGATAAAAAAATCTAATAGTTTAAATTCAGTTGGACCTAAAGTAATTTCCTTATCTTTTCTATAAACTCTTTTTGTAATCCGATCTATTTTTAAATCAGTAAATTCTACAATGTCTGATGATGATTGAGGCTTAGATCTTTTTAATAAAGATTTAATTCTAGCATTTAATTCTTTTTGACTAAAAGGTTTAGTTACATAATCATCTGCACCTGTATCAAATGCTTTTAATTTGTCTTCTTCCTCCCCTTTTGCAGTTAACATGATGACAGGAATATCATTAAACTTATTATCTTTTTTTAGATTTTTACAAATTTCAACACCAGATAATTCAGGTAACATCCAATCCATTAATATCAAATCTGGCTGTTTTGATTTTATTTGTTTAAGAGCATCTTCTCCATTTTCTGAATGACTAACTTTATAACCTTCTTTTTCAAGATTATACTTTAACAAACTAACAATTGATGCTTCATCTTCAGCTATGAAAACATGAGCTGACATAAATCATTTTTCTCCAGTTACAATTGGCTCGGTGCCCTTGGGTCTATCACCTTCTAAATATTCACCTTTAACTAAATAATAAATTTGTTCTGCAACATTTGTAGTATGATCACCAATACGCTCAATATTTTTGGTCACAAACAACAAGTGAGTTCCATCCTCTAAATTTTTTTCATTTTCTTTAAGATATTTTATAACTTCTTGCATACATAGATTTGTTAGATCATCTATTTGCTCATCACCTTCCCAAACATTTACTGCCATTGGCGCAGATCTTTCTAGATAAGCGTCTAATGTTGATTTTAATTGTTTTTGAACATTGGTAGATACTATATTTAATGCATCTACCAAATTCTTTGGAAGACTTTCATTAAGCAAAAGTGTTCTCTTGGATATATTTTTTGCTAAATCACCTATTCTTTCTAAATCTGAAGACATTTTCAAAGCCGTTACTGTCTCTCTTAAATCAATTGCCATAGGTTGTCTTAAAGCAATTAAATTTACAACTTGTTGTTCAATCAAAGCTTCATATTTATCTATTTTTTCATCGTCTTTAATTACTGCTTCCGCAAAGTCGCTATTTCTTGTGGTAATGGCTTGAATTGCTTTACCCAAAGCTTCCTCACATGCACTTCCCATTTTAATGATATTAGCATTGAGATTTTTTAGTTCTTCTTCGTAAGATTTAACTGTATGTGGTGCTTCAGACATTATCCAAACCTCCCGGTTATATAGTCCTGGGTTTTTTTATTATCAGGATTCTTAAATATTTTATCAGTAGATCCATGTTCTATCAATTGTCCTAAATGAAAAAAACCTGTATTTTGAGATACACGTGCCGCTTGAGCCATAGAATGAGTTACAATTATTATTGTGTGCTCTTTTTTTAACTCATCAATCAATTCTTCAATTTGTGCTGTTGCTATAGGATCTAATGCTGAACAAGGCTCATCCATTAATATAACTTCAGGTCTTACAGAAATTGCTCTAGCAATACAAAGTCTTTGCTGTTGCCCTCCAGATAATCCAGTTCCAGGTTCATGCAACCTATCTTTTACCTCTTCCCATAGTGCAGCTTTTTTTAAGCTAGTTTCAACAATTTCATCCATTTCTTGTTTTGATTGAGCTATGCCATGAATTGTTGGACCGTAAGATACATTTTCATATAAAGTTTTTGGGAAAGGATTAGGTTTTTGAAAAACCATACCAATTTTTTCTCTTAGTCTTACTACATCACAACCTTTATCATTGATATTAAAGTCATTAATTAAAATTTCTCCTTTAACACTGCAGATATCAATTACATCATTCATTCTATTAAGACATCTTAGGAAAGTTGATTTACCACAACCAGATGGACCAATTAATGCCGTTACTTGATTTTCCTCAATATCTAAACTTATATTAAAGAGTGCTTGTTTTTTTCCGTAAAAAACATCAACATCTTTTGCTTTAATCTTTATCATTTTAACTCCATTTTTTTTCAAATTTATGTCTAATTATTTGGGCAAATAAATTCATTGTTATTAAAAAACCAAGTAAGACCATTATACATGCCGAGACTTTTTCTACAAATCCTCTTTCAGCACTTTCAGCCCAAATATAAATTTGAACTGGTAAACTTGCAGCAGGATCCATAGGTGATCCAGGTATCGTGTTAACAAAAGCAACCATTCCAATTAAAATGAGGGGTGCAGTTTCTCCTAAAGCTTGAGCTAAACCAATTATTGTTCCTGATAACGTGCCAGGCATTGAAAGAGGAACAGTATGATGCATTGTGGTTTGCATTCGACTTGCTCCCATAGCAAGTGCTGCCTCTCTTATACTTGGCGGAACTGCTTTTAAAGATGCTCTGGCAGCTATGATTATTGTTGGTAAGGTCATTAAGGACAAAGTGATACCTCCAACTAATGGGGTAGACCTTGGTAGTTGAAATATAGCCAATAAAACTCCTAACCCTAATAGACCAAAAACTATAGATGGAACTGCTGCTAAGTTATTTATATTTACTTCAATAAAATCAGTAAATCTATTTTTAGGGGCAAATTCTTCAAGATAGATTGCTGCTAGAACCGCTACAGGAAAAGCTATCATTAAACAAACAAGTATAGAAAAAATTGAGCCCATAAATGAACTTGCTATTCCAGCTAGTTCAGCTTCTCTTGAGTCGGCATTTGTAAAAAAACTAATATTAAATTTACTTTCAACCTTACCATTTGCAACAAGTTGATCAAAAATTTTTAATTGATAATCGCTTACTCTTCTTTGATCTTCGGGTAAATCTCTTGGATAATTTCCTTTAAAAACTTGATCTAAATCATCTGAAGCAGTTAAATAAACTTCTTTTGTTTTTCCTATTAAACTAGGGTCATTTAAAAGTTCATTTTTAATTTCTTTTTCGAAGAAATAAGACACCATTCTCTTCAATTCATTTTCTTGATCCTCATTGGCATTTAGATCTAAATCAGCCATTGA
This sequence comes from Pelagibacterales bacterium SAG-MED39, assembly GCA_014653625.1. Taxonomy (GTDB): domain Bacteria; phylum Pseudomonadota; class Alphaproteobacteria; order Pelagibacterales; family Pelagibacteraceae; genus Pelagibacter. Next base: position 66,375 of record JACWEI010000004.1, on the reverse strand, counting down.
TTTTAATGCTATATCGTAATAATCAGCGTCTTGTATGTCCTCTTTAGAAGGGTTTTGTTCTAACATCATTAATTCAGCATCAAAAGTTACTGGAACAATGAGCCAAGTTTTTTGAAAAGCTGAATAGCCAGTTGAAAAAATTTTGAAAATAAAAATTGTTAAAAATAAAAGTGCCATAAAAATTGCACTTTGACCGTATAAGCGAAATCTCTGCTCAGCCTTGTATCTTTTATTTAATAATTGTTCTTTATTTTTATTCATATTTCTCTCTATATTTTTTAACAACTCTTAAGGCCACAATGTTTAAACAAAGCGTTACTAAAAATAATGACATACCTAAAGCAAAAGCAGCTTGCGTTTTTGGGTCACCAAAAGCTTGGTCACCAATTAGAATAACTACAATTTGAGCTGTAATTGTTGAAGTAGATTCTAATGGATTTAAAGTTAAATTGGCAGCTAAACCAGAGGCCATAACAACTATCATTGTTTCTCCTATAGCTCTTGAAACACCAAGCAAAATAGATCCAACTATCCCCGGCAATGCCGCGGGAAAAATAACTCTCTTGATTGTTTCTGATTTAGTTGCTCCCATAGCATAACTTCCATCTCTTAAACTTTGAGGTACACTTGTAATTACATCGTCACTTAAACTTGAAATAAATGGTATGATCATAATGCCCATTACTCCTCCTGCTGCTAAAGCACTTTCAGCTGAAACTTCAAGACCCATAGAGGTTCCTAATTCTTTTAAAAATGGGCCAACAGTTAGGGCAGCAAAAAAACCATAAACAACTGTTGGTATACCAGCTAAAATTTCAATTAAAGGTTTTGCGTATTGTCTAACTTTATATGATGCATATTCAGCTAAATAAATTCCACTCATTAATCCAATTGGGATAGCAACGCACATAGCAATAAATGCAATAAAAAAAGTACCTGCAAAAATAGGGACTGCTCCAAAAGTATCGGAATACATTGTCGGATCTAAAGCCTCAGAAGAATCTCTAACAAAAGCTTTTGCTGGATACCAGTGAGTTCCAAAGACAAAATCAAATAATGGAATTACTTTAAAAAAATCTATAGTTTGAAATATAAGTGAGAAAACTATTCCAACAGTAGTTAATATTGCAGCTAAAGAAGCTGTAAATAAAACTGCGTTCAAAAATTTTTCAACTGGTTCTCTTGTTCTAGAATTAGATGAAATTCTTTTATATGCGTAAGCAACAGAGGCAATAATTGCAGATAATACTATAACAACTTTTGAACTTTGAGCTATTGATCGAAGACTTAAATATTTTTCAGCTGAAGCTTCAATAAAAGGTGTAATTTCTCCAGTGAATTGCCCTCGAGACAATGCTTTTGTTTTTTCGTATATTAAATTTAATTCATCATCAAGATAACCTTGATTTGAATAATCATTTAAGACTAATAATTTTACAATTGTGGGCTCAAAAATTGCCCATAATGAAAAAATTATAAAGGCTGGGATTGCACACCAGATTGCAAGATAATAACCATAAAATTGTGGTAATGCAGTTAATCTTTTTTTTGTAGATTGAATTGTATATGCTTTTTTGCGTCCAAAATAATAGCTTGTGAAACCTAAAAGAACAATAAATGTAAATAATATTAAGTTCACAGAATCTCCTTAAATGAGGACTTTACTCTTAATTTAAAAAAAAGGGGTCTAAAAAGACCCCCTTTTTAATCATTTGTTAACAGAGGAATAATTAATTACCCATAGCAACTAGTTTGGTAGCATTAGTTCTAGTTGTTTTATACAACTTAGAGTCTAATGGCACTAAACCAATGTCTGCTAGGTAACCACCTTTTCCAATAGCTTTCTTAGTTGTGAATTCTTTCACAAACTCATGTAAGCCTGGAATTACTCCAACGTGAGCTTTTTTCACGTAGAAGAATAAAGGTCTAGCAACAGCATAACTGTAGTCTTGAATAGACTTCAATGATGGTTGTCCACCATCAATACTTGCTGCTTGCAATTTATCTTTTGCAGCTAGGAAATAACTGAAACCAAAGAAACCAAACATATCTTTATCTTGAGTTAACTTTTGGATGATTAAACTATCGTTTTCTCCAACTTCAATAGCAGCACCATCTTCTCTGTAAAGTTTTTGAGGTTTTTTGTATTTTTTATTTCCAGCTTCAAAACCAGCTTTATAAAGAGCTTTAGCTTCTTTAGTCATACCTTTTTTCATTACTAAAGAATTCCAAGCATCTCTAGTACCTGATGTTCCTGGTGGGATCATCACTGAAATTTTTTGTTTTGGTAAACTAGAGTCAATTTGGTCCCAAGTTTTATAAATATTTGGAACTAATTTACCATCAACAACTGTATGAGCAGATAGTGCTAAATACAAATGTTCTTTAGTAAAGTTTACTGGTTTTGCATCTTTGCTGTAAGCTAATGTAATACCATCGTTACCAATTACGATCTCAACGATTTCATTTACACCATTTTTCTTACATAGAGCTTTTTCTTTATCTTTCATAGCTCTTGATGCATTTGTTATATCTGGATGTTGTTCACCTACACCAGCACAGAATAGTTTAGCTCCACCACCAGTACCAGTAGACTCGATTACAGGAGTTTTAAATCCTGAACCACCAAATCTTTCAGCAACAACTGTTGCGTAAGGGAATACCGTAGAAGAACCAACTATTTTAATTTGATCTCTTGCTTGAGCAACAGTTGCAATTGAAAGTGCAACTAAAGAAGCAATTACTATAGTTAGTTTTTTCATTATCTTTAATCCTTTCGTTATTTATTAATTAAAAGATGTCTGACTCGTATAAATTTATTGAATCTTTAATATTACAGAATTGTTACACTTTTGTTAAAAAGGTAACTTTTTAGTTGTATTTTTTTGATATAGTTATCTGATCAATATCAGTTTCTAGGCCACCAATACATGAAACAGGGTTTACCTGTTCATTAAGTGCGAGTTCATTGCTTGGACGTAAAGTTATTTCTAGTTTTACTAAGTTTACTAATTCTTCTCTAATTTCTTCATCATATCTCCAGCTAGGCCATGAACTTGGGGTTGAAAATATAGAGGTTAAATAACTTGTAGCCATAGTATATCTGTAATTACTCAAATTTTCATTCCTCAATAAAAAATCTCTTACAGAATTAAAAATATTCCTACATCTAAAAGAATCTGAAAAATAATTTTCCTTCTTGAGATTTTTATTCATAGGAACAGAAACAATTAAATCAATTGAATTTTTAGAATACGAGGTAACTACGTCTGTATAAAATTCAGCTTCAGCAACTTCTAAATGATCTTTAATAGAAGGATATGCAGTTTTTAAATCTGCTTCTAATCTAAAAATTCCAATATCAAAAACTGTAAGTTGCTGGTTTCTTAATAATGTTGTGATATCTTTAGAAAAAACACTTGTTGTTATAGAGCTTAATAAAAAAGCAAAAATCAAAATATTTTTGAATATTTTAACCATATAAAAAATTAATTAAAAGATTAACATTAATCAAGTAAAGAATTGTTAAAAAAACCTTCTAAAACTATTACAATATAATACTTTTTAAATTTAAGTTTTTGCTGGTAAATAAATTTGAATTTCAGTTCCTTGGTTTTCCTCACTTAGAATCTCATAATGTCCACGATGTTGAGTAACTATATGTTTAACAATAGCTAATCCTAAACCAGTTCCACTAACCTTGTTACTTTGTTCAAGATCTACTCTAAAAAATCTTTCTGTAATTCTAGAAATATATCTTTGAGGAATTCCAACACCTTCGTCTTTAACACTGATCATAAAATTTTTTTCTAACAATTTACCGTCGCTAATTTTGCTTGATATAAAAATAGACTTATTTTCTTTTGAATACTTAATTGCATTATCTAGAAGATTAGAAAAAACAGTTTGTAATTTTTTTTCATCTCCAATAACAATTGTTGGATTTGCGAGAGATAAATTAATATTTAATTTCTTTTTTTTTAAAACAATCTCAAAATTACTGATGATTGTTTTGAAAAGATCATTTATATCAACAAAAGAGTTTGGCCTTATGTGTTCTTCTAATTCAATTCTTGTGAGTATTAAAAGATCATTAATTAAATTTTCCATTCTATTTGATTGATCATTCATTATTTTCATAAATTTTTTTTTAGCATTTTCATCATCAGACGCTGGACCTTCGATAGTTTCTAAAGATCCTTTGATAGCCATCAAAGGTGTTCTTAATTCATGGCTTACATTGGCTACAAAATCAGTCTTAAATTTTTGTGCTTTTGTAATTTCAGTAAAATCTTTTAAAAATAACACAACAGAATCTGGTTCAGTAAATAAATGAGTTGGGCCAGGAATTATATAAATTTTATAAAATTGATATGATGGCAAGTTTATTTCAACATCAATACTTTTTGTTATATTTTCAACTATAGCTTTTTCAATATTTTCTATTAATTCTGGTTTTCGAATTACAGAAGATATGTTTTTATCAATTAAATTACTTCCAAATCTTTTTAATGCACTTGGATTGGCATATTTAATTATGTTAAATTTATTTAATGCAAAAAACTGATCCTCAAGTTCATCAATAATTACTCTTTTAGTTTTTTCTTCTCTTTTATTAATTATTGTAGCGGTATTTATTGATTTGTTTTTTTTTTGATTAAGTAAATATAGGAGATAAACTATAACAACTATAAGTAGAATGATGAAATATTCCATAAATTTAGATGGTTTAATTTTGCATCATTACACTTTTTAATGCAAACAAATTAAGAAAAATTAACTAATGATTTGGTGAAATATTATTAAAAAATATTTTTGCTGTTTCTTCCCAAGTGAATTTTTTTGCAAATTCAAGACAATCGTTTCTGTCAACTTTTAAAGCTTTTTGGGCTGAAACTTTAAGATCATCATCTAAACAATTTATTTTGGAGCCTTCAAATATATCTTTAGGACCTGGAACAGGATAAGCAGCAACAGGTGTTCCACAATTTAAAGCCTCAGTAACTACAATTCCAAATGTATCTGTTTTACTAGGGAAAACAAAAACATCAGAGGATGCAAAATGTGATGCTAATTCACCATTGGTTTTTTCTCCTAAAAAAATGTCTTTAGGGAATTCTTTTTTTAATTTTTTTAAATCGGGTCCTTTTCCTATAATTATTTTTGTACCTTCTAAATCACATTCTAAAAAAGCTCTTATGTTTTTTTCAACTGCAACTCTTCCAACATAAATCCAAATCGGTCTTTTATGAGGTAAATCAATTTTTTTCGGGCTCTTAAAAGCTCCATGATTTCCTCCTCTAGTCCAAGTGATCATTTTATTATTATCTATACCTATATCGATTAATTCTTTTCTCATAGATTCTGTTGTTACTAAAATTCTCTCAGCCTTGTTATGAAAGTTTGCTAAGAATTTTTCAGCCCATTTTGCAGGTATAATAGGAAAGTAAAGTTTAAGATATTTATCAAATCTTGTATGAAAACTCGTAGTAAACTTTAGATTATTTTTTAAACAATATCTTCTTGCCATAGTCCCTATAGGGCCTTCGGTAGCGATATGAATTGCATCAGGTTTTATTTTCTTTATCAAATTACCAACTCTTGGCCAAACATTAATAGATAATCTAATTTCATTATATTTCGGCATCGGAAAAGTTAAAAATAAGTCGGGTGTAATATATTCTATAGTATGACCTTCTTCTTTTAATACATTGCCTGTTTCATGTAAGGTTCTTACGACACCATTTACTTGTGGAAAATATGCATCTGTTGCGATTAATATTTTCATTAATTATGAAGCTTTTTTTAATTCTTCGGTTTTAATTGGTTTAATTATTTCTTTAGCGTCTAAATATTGTTCTCTTATTTTGTCCCAATATAATATTTCAAAACTACCATCATAATTTTCAGCTAATGCAGTGCAAGATTCTACCCAGTCTCCACAATTTAAATAATTGACCCCATTAAAATCTCTATCCTCAGCATGATGGATGTGACCACAAATAATTCCATCAAATTTTTTTCTTTTTGCATAATCTGATACAGTCTTTTCGTATTCACCAATATATTTAACTGCGTTTTTGACTTTATATTTTAAAAATTTTGCAAGAGACCAATATTCTTTTCCTCTCAACCTTCTAAAGAAGTTAATTATTACATTTAGTTTTAACAATAAATTGTAGGCTATTGATCCAAGTTTAGATAACCATTTAGCATGTTTCATAACACCATCCCAAGCATCACCATGAACAACGAGATATTTTTTTTCAGCATTTGTTTCATGAATAACTCTATTAACCATATGGATGTCACCAAAATGCATTGGAATAAATTTTCTTAACATTTCGTCATGGTTACCCATAATGTAGAAAACTTTAGTACCATGTCTTGCTTTTCTTAAAATTTTTTGAATTACATCATTATGTTCTTGAGGCCAAAAAAAACTTTTTTGCATTTCCCAGATATCTATAATGTCTCCTACAAGATAAAGATTTTCAGATCTTGAGTTTTTGAAAAACTCTAAAAGTTTATTTGCCTGACAACCCTTAGTACCTAAATGTACATCAGAAATAAAAATACTTTTATATTTAAGTATGTTAGGCATTTAAAAAACCATTTTTTAACACAACTGTAACACGAATCATCTAATTGTTATCTCACTTGAATGTTACAAATTTGTTAAAAATTTTTTAAGGAATAATTATGTTATATTGTTTGATTTACAATCTAAACTCTTCTTCAGGAAGAAAATCAAAGTTCATAAATAGAGTTTTATCTAAGTTAAAAGAAAACAATTCTGTTGACTACTTTGAGACAAAAACAATAAATCAAGCTAAGAAAATTTTTAAAGATTTTAATCAAAAAAATTATGATCGACTAATAGTAGCTGGTGGAGATGGATCAGTTTCTTTTGCAATTAATGAATTAATTAAAAATAATTTTAATTTTAAAGACGATTTTGCTATTGGTTATATTCCTGCTGGCACTGCAAATTTACTTCAAGCTGAATTATCAATGAATAAAAAAGTTGATGATATAGTAAATGTGTTGGTTTCTAATAATTATAAATCCTCTAATCTTGTAAAAATTAACGAGAATTATTTCTTTTTAATGGCTGGTATAGGATGGGATGCAAAAATTGTTCATTCAATTAATTCAAAAATTAAAAAAATTCTTGGTAAAATTATTTTCGGTATCAAAGGTTTTCAATATTTCTTATTTATGAATAATAAAAAATTAAATGTAACTTTTGATGGGCAATTTTATCAAGCAGACTGGATATTATCATCAAATACCAAATATTACGCTGGACATCATAAAATAAATAAAACAAATATTTTTGAAGATAAATTAGTCACCTATATTTTTAAGGATTTGACTAGGATCAGTTTATTATATTCTATATTCTTAATAATTCTTAATGGTGATTTAAGTAAAAACAAAAGTGTTATTACTACTTATTCACAAAACATTACTATTGATGGAAATGATTTGATACCAGTTCAAATTGATGGAGATAATTTTGGTTCATATAAAAAAATTCATTTAAATCTATCAAATAAAAAAGTGAATTTTCTTGTAAAATAATTATTTTACTCTTCCGTAAACATCTTGATATCTCACTATATCTGTTTCTTTCAAAATTGAACCTACTTGAGCCTCAATAATTTTTACTGGTTTTTTATATGGATTTTCTATTCTATGGATTGTACCTAATGGAATAAAAATAGTTTCATCAGGTTTCATTGTAAAATATTTCTTATTTAAAGTAATTTTAGGTTTACCATGAGTAACTACCCAATGTTCTGCTCTATGGTGATGTTTTTGAAGGCTTAATATACCTTTGGGTTTTACATATAATTCTTTAATTAAGAATTCTTTACCGTTAAATAAATTTACATAACTACCCCAAGGTCTATGAAATACATTTTTCTTTTTGAAATAATGTCTCTTATTTTTTCCATACATCTTACAGATTTCTTTCCAAGAACCTAAATCAGACCAAGGAATATCTAATTTGATCGCATTTATATCTTTGGTTTTTTCTAATATTGCATAATCAAAAGACTTGGCTGTTGCTTTGGTAAATGCTTGTTTGTTTAAATAATACACATTACTTTTATATTTTGCTTTTGTTATAGCTTTGTTACAATTTCGGTAAATATTTGGTTGGTATTTTTTGAAATTATTAATAATAGAGTCTTTTCTCAAATAAAACATTCCAGAATTCCAATAACCTCTTTTATTAATTATTTGTTTAGCTTTGGCTTCTTTTGGTTTTTCTACAAATCTAGTTACTTTGTTATTTCTTGTTAAAAAATAACCAAATTCACTTGAAGGCATTGTGGGTTTAATCCCAAATATAAAAATATTATTTTGAGTGAGTTTCTTTTGATTTTTTTTGATAGCTTTATTAAACAAACCAACCTTCTCTATCAAATGATCAGCGGCCAGAAACATTAATGGTTGTTCGTTAGGGATATCCTTTATTAATGCCGTACTTAGAATAGCTGGTGCTGTGTTTCTTTTAGCTGGTTCTAAAACTATCTTAAATTTTCTAATTTTATGTTTTTTTAAATGTTGTTTTACTTGTCTTAAATATTTTGCATTAGTACTTATAATTGGTGCATCAAATATAGATGCTTTAACTCTCTCAAGAGTTTTTCCCAATAAAGTCCAATTACCAAAATCTATAAACTGTTTAGCTTGATGTTTTTTGGCATTTGGCCAAAGTCTCGTTCCTGCTCCACCACATAAAATAACTGGGCGAATTTTCATTAAATTTTTGAATAATCCTTAACTTCTTTTTTCTTACCTGGGTGCGTTGGTGCTCCTAAATAAGCAGGTCCAACTGTTTGAGCGTATTTCCAAAGTGTGCCTGATCCAAAATCAGATTTTCTAGCCTTCCATTTTCTTTTTCTTGAAGCTAATTGAGCCCTAGTTAATCGAACATTTATAGTTCCCTTCTTAGCATCGATATCAATCATATCTCCATTACGTAATAAAGCGATTGGACCACCTAATGCTGCCTCTGGACCAACATGGCCTACACAAAATCCTCTTGTTGCACCTGAAAATCTTCCATCAGTTATTAAAGCAACCTTCTCTCCTTTACCTTGACCGTAAATAGCACCTGTTGTTGAAAGCATTTCTCTCATACCTGGTCCACCTACTGGTCCTTCGTATCTAATAATAATTACATCACCGTCTTTGTATTTTTTACTTTGAACAGCTTTCATTGCGCTTTCTTCATTATCAAAACATCTTGCTCTTCCAGTAAACTGTAATTTTTTAAGTCCTGCAATTTTTACAATTCCTCCGTCTGGAGCTAAATTACCTTTTAATCCAACAACGCCCCCATCAGGTGATAATGGTCTATTATAAGCTCTTAAAACTTTTTGTTTTGGATTAAACTTAATTCCTTTTAAATTTTCTTTCATTGTTTTACCAGTCACTGTCATACAGTCACCATGAATATAACCACCGTCATAAAGTGTTTTTAATAACATTGGTACACCACCTGCTAACCACATATCTTTTGCAACATATTTTCCACCTGGTTTTAAATCTGCAAGATAAGGAGTTTTTTTAAATATTTTTGCAACATCCATTAAATCAAATTTAATCCCTGCTTCATTTGCAATAGCGGGTAAATGTAAAGCCGCATTTGTTGAACCACCAGTTGCAGCAACAATTGTTGCAGCATTTTCTAATGCTTTTTTTGTAACAATATCTCTTGGTTTAATTTTTTTAGCCAACAATTCCATTACCATTTTACCACTTAATTTTGCGTACTTATCTCTTTCTTCATAAGGAGCTGGTGTTCCTGCTGAGTAAGGTAAGGCTAAACCAATAGCTTCTGATACGCAGGCCATAGTATTTGCGGTAAATTGACCACCACATGCTCCAGCACTTGGACATGCAACTAATTCTAATTTTCTTAATTCTTTTGCTGACATTTGCCCTGATGAATGTTTTCCAACTGCTTCAAAAACATCTACAACAGTTACATCTTTACCTTTATATCTTCCTGGTAGTATTGATCCTCCATAAATAAAAACACTTGGAACATTTAATCGAACCATAGACATCATTAATCCTGGTAAAGATTTATCACAACCTGCAATACCTACTAATGCATCATAACAATGACCTCTAACAGTTAATTCAGCACTATCTGCTATTACTTCTCTTGAGATCAATGAGGATTTCATACCTTCATGACCCATTGCAATACCATCAGTAACCGTAATTGTACAAAATTCTCTTGGTGTTCCACCAAAAGCTCTAACACCTTTCTTAACCGATTGTGCTTGTCTCATTAATGCAATATTACACGGTGCAGCCTCATTCCATGTAGATACAACGCCTACAAATGGTTTAGAGACATCTTTTTCAGTTTCACCCATTGCATAATAAAATGACCTATGTGGAGCTCTATCTGCACCTAAAGATGTATGACGACTGGGTAATTTTTTCTTGTTAAACTTCCGCATTATAAACTTTCAATTGTTAATGATATTTTTTTGATATCATTTTTTAAATTACTATAGTTAGTTTTTTCTTGTTCAACAATATTTTTTGGAGCCCTATCGGTAAATCCTTTGTTTGATAATCGTTGAGATATTTTGTCCATTTCCTCTTGATATTTGTTCTGTCTTTTAACTAAGTTTTCTTTTATTAGATTTAAATCAACATTCTCATCAAAATAAATCTTAAATATGTCGCCAGATATAACCAATGTAGCTGAGGGTTTTTCTTGGTCTTTATCATAGAAATTATTGATACGACCAAGTTTTTTGAGAATAATTTCATTATTAGTCATTAGTGTTTTATTTTTTTTAGCAACTTTATTAATTGAAATGTCAATAAATGAACCTGGGCTTACATTTAATTCATTTTTAAAAGATCTAAGCTCAGAAATAACATTGATGATACTTTCCACATCTTTCATAGATTGATCTTTTTTTGCTTTTCCTGATGGCCAATTTGCATGCATTAGGAAATTCTTATCTGATTTATCGAATTTATTTTTTAACCAGATTTTCTCTGTAACAAATGGAATAAATGGATGAAGAATAACAAGTATTTGTTTAAATATATAAGCTGATACCTCTTTTACCTCTTTTTTAGATTTTTCATCATCTGAAAATAGAATAGTTTTTGAAAGCTCAATGTACCAATCACAATAAGAGTGCCAAGCAAACTGGTAGGCATTTTTAGCTGCTTCATCAAATCGATAATCTTTAAGATTTTTCTCAATTTTATCTTTGGTTATGATTAGTTCTGAATAAATCCACTTATTTATATTTAATGTAGTTTTGGGGATTTTATCAGTTTTATTAAAATCACATTTGTTAGTAATTAAAAAATTATTAGCATTCCATAATTTATTTAAAAAATTTCTATATCCTTTAACCCTATCTTCAGAAAGTTTTACATCTGTACCTGGTGAAGCCATTGAAAGGAGAGTAAATCTTAAAGCATCTGCACTATACTTTTCAATTAAATCTAATGGGTCAATTACATTTCCTTTTGACTTAGACATTTTTTGTCCTTTTTCATCTCTAACTAAAGCATGAACATAAATATCTTTAAATGGTTCTTTGTTTAAAAATTCCATACCAAACATCATCATTCTAGCAACCCAAAAGAAAATAATATCAAAACCAGTTACTAAAACAGTTGTTGGATAAAATTTTTTGACAAAATCTTTTTTATCAGGCCAACCTAATGTTGCAAAAGGCCATAAACCAGATGAAAACCAAGTATCTAAAACATCGGGATCCCTAGTAATTTTAACATCTTTTTTATAAAACTTTTTAGCTTGTTTTTTTGCATCAGTCTCATTTGTTGCAACAAAGATTTTTTTATCAGGACCATACCAAGCTGGTATTTGATGTCCCCACCAAAGTTGTCTAGAAATACACCAAGGCTCAATATTATTCATCCATTGAAAATAAGTTTTTGACCAATTTTCTGGAAAGAAATTTGTTTTTTTTGATTTAACTATTTGCTTAGCTTTAACAGATAATTTTTTTGCATTTACAAACCACTGTTCAGTTAAAAAAGGTTCAATAACCGAATTTGATCTATCTCCATAAGGTACTTTATTTTTTATATTTTCTTCTTTAACAAAAAAATCTTTTTCTTTTAACTCGTTTAAAATTTTTTTACGTGCTTCGAATCTATCCAATCCAACATAATCACTAGGTGCATTATTATTAATTTTTCCATCCTCAGTAAATATATTTATGATATCTAGCTTATTTCTTTGTCCAACATCATAATCATTAAAGTCATGTGCAGGAGTAATCTTTAATGCACCAGTCCCCTGTTCTGGGTCAGCATAATTGTCTTTTATAATTTTTATTTTTCTGCCTACTATTGGAATTGTGACAGTTTTGCCCACATATTTTTTAAACCGCTTATCTTTTGGATTAACAGCAATAGCTGTATCACCAAGCATTGTTTCAGGTCTTGTGGTTGCAATAGTTATAAAATCAGATGAATTATCTATTGGGTATTTAATATAGTAAATCTTTGAATTCATTTCCCTTTGATCAACCTCTAGATCAGATATAGCTGTTTTTAAAACTGTGTCCCAATTGACCAATTTTTCTGCTTTATAAATCAATTTTTTTTTATGTAGTTCAACGAAAACTTTGACGACTGATTTTGATAGATTTTCATCCATCGTGAAAGCATTTCTAGACCAATCACATGAACAGCCAAGTTTCTTGAGTTGGTTAATAATTATATCTCCATATTGGTTTTTCCATTCCCACACTTTTTCAATAAATTTTTCTCTACCCAAATCATTTTTATTCAAATTTTCTTTTTCAAGTTTTTTTTCAACAAGTGCTTGGGTTGCAATGCCTGCATGATCAGTTCCTGGTTGCCACAAAGTTTCATAATTATTCATTCGATAATAACGAACTAAAAGATCTTGAATGGAATTATTTAGAGCATGGCCCATATGTAAACTTCCTGTTACATTAGGTGGTGGAATAACAATTGAATATTTTTTCGAATTTTTCTTTGGTTTAAATAATTTGTTTTTTTCCCAATAAGAATAAATATTATCTTCTACTTCAGAATGTATGTATTTATCACTATTCATGGGTGTAAGTAGTTTATAATTTAATAATACAAATTAACAATAATCAAATTAGATCGTTATTTAATAGACTAATTACAAATATTTTATATAAAACTCCTTGTAGCTATCTACTAAAACTGGCAACGTGGCGGAATGGTTACGCAGAGGATTGCAAATCCTTGTATCCCGGTTCGATTCCGGGCGTTGCCTCCAAAAAAATTCTTGTTTTAGTCTTAAAAGAAAGTAAGTTGAGATTTTTAATATTCCTCGGTAGCTCAGTTGGTAGAGCAGTTGACTGTTAATCAATTGGTCGCAGGTTCGAGTCCTGCCCGAGGAGCCAAAAAATTATCCGACTTTAGAAATATTATTACTTGATACTTGTAAAGATTTATTAAATTTTAATTTTTGGTCCGCATTTAATTCTGAATATAATTTAACTAAAAAGTTATAATTTACATTCATATGGCCCTCTTGAGATTTTTCCAGGTTTATTAAGTATTCTGAAAAATCTTCAAAAAAGTAATTGATTGGAACTTTCAAATAGTTTGAAAGTTGAAGTAATCTAATAGAGCTAACTCCGTTTGTGCCTTTTTCATACTTCTGAATTTGTTGAAATGTTACGTTAATTGCTTTTGCTACCTTAGTTTGAGTTAACCCTAAAGCCAATCTTCTAAGCTTAAGCTTATTGCCTAGATGCTTGTTGAAATTATCTTCCATTAAGACCCCTCTTAATTTTATTTTTAAAAACTTATTCAACTAGTTTTTAATACCTCCTGCAACTATATTTTTTTTTATTTTTTAAGGAAAAACTGGCTATACTGGAAATATGTCAAGTAATACTTAAGGCCTTATTTGAGAAATATTCCTTGTAATTACTGTTGACTATAGTATCTGGCTGAGAAAAAGTTTGGTTCTATCACTCTTTGGATTAGCAAAAAATTCCTTGGTATCAGCCTTTTCAACTATCATTCCTTCATCCATGAATATCATTTGATCAGCAACTTCTTTGGCAAAACCCATTTCATGAGTAACTACTATCATGGTCATTCCTTGTTTCGCTAAATTAACCATTACATCTAGCACCTCTTTAATCATTTCTGGGTCTAAAGCAGAAGTAGGTTCATCAAAAAGCATTATTTTTGGTTCCATACAAAGCGCTCTAGCAATAGCAACTCTTTGTTGTTGCCCACCAGATAATTGGCCTGGATATTTTTGAGCTTGATCTAATATTTGTACTCTTTCTAAATGTTTAAGTGCTAATTCTTCAGCCTCTTTTTTTGGCATTTTTTTTACCCAAATAGGAGCTAAAGTGCAGTTATCAACAATTGATAAGTGTGGAAATAAATTAAATTGTTGGAACACCATACCAACCTCTGCTCTAATTTGTTCTATATTCTTAGTGTCTTCAGTTAATGCTGTTCCATCGACAATTATGTCTCCTTCTTGATGTTCTTCTAATCTATTTATACATCTTATTAACGTAGATTTCCCGGAACCAGAAGGCCCACAAACAACAATTTTTTGTTTTGGCTTTACCTCTAAATTAATTCCTTTTAAAACTTGGAAGTCACCAAACCATTTATTAACATTGTTTATTTGAATAATATTATCAGACATAAATTTTATCGATCAGTTTTATATTTTTGTTCTAAATTATAGCTATATTTACTCATTGCGTAACAAATAATCCAGAAAATTATGGCTGCAAATACATAGCCTTCCATTGCAAAACCTAACCATTCAGGATTTGTTTTTGCTAAATTTAACATTCCTACTATTTCTAGAAGACCTACAACAAAGATTAAAGGTGTATCTTTCACTAAAGCTAAAAATGTGTTGGCTATTCCTGGAATTACAAGTTTTAAAGCTTGAGGTAAAATTACAAATATATGCATTCTCCAATATCCCATTCCCAATGATTTTGCAGCTTCATATTGTCCCCTTGGAAGAGCTTGCAACCCTCCTCTAATTACTTCAGCAACATATGCTGCTTCAAATAGTGAGATGGCTATTATACATCTTACTAATTTGTCTATAAAAAAGTCTGCGGGTAAAAACATCGGAAACATTACAGCAGACATAAATAATACTGTAATCAAGGGCACACCTCTCCAAAATTCAATAAAGCCTATTGATATGTATCTTATTAAAGGAAACCCAGATCGTCTTCCAAGTGCAAAAGCCATTCCTATGGGAAAACAAAAAATTAGACAGAAGAAAGAGATTATAAATGTTAAAGACAAACCACCCCAAGCTCCTGTTTCTACCCAATTTAAACCATCTAATTTTCCTAATTCAATTAATTCTTCATAAAAAATGAAGTATTTTAATAAAATATAAAGGGCAAAAGGAACTATTAAGAAATAATAAAACTTGAATTTACTAGGAATGAAAAAACCAATTATGATAGAAAGAATCGCAGCAATTATTCCATACGAAAAGTCAAAAAATACAGGACCACCTGAAATAAAGAAAAAAATGAATAAGAAAGCAATAAAAGGATAAATTACAACATAATAAAGCGTTAAGTATTTTTTAAATCTATCGGTTGCAAAATATCCAACTGATCCAAGTAGCGCTAAAGCTATAAAAGATAAATTTATTCTCCATTGTTCACCATTTGGATACATCCCATACATAAATCTTCTTATCCAAACTTTTATATAAGTCCAACAAGCACCTGTGCCAGTACAAACATCTTTTGACTCACCTGCAAAACTAGCATCAATAAAAAACCAACTCATTATAGGTGGAATTGATTTTAAAATTATAAATATAATCAACAATGATAATACAGCATTAAAATTATTAGTATTTATATGCTTGTTTAATAGATCTAATTGCTTAATACCACTTAGCTCAATTCTAATAAAATATAGACCAATAAATCCAAGAACTAATGGAAAAAAAAAGCTCAAAAAACCAGGTAAAAAACCAGTTATATTTAAACTAAAAAAAGAATTTATTAAAACATCAATAACACTAATAAAAAACAAAAAAGAACCCAGGTACAAAAAAGTATAAAGATTAGATTTGTCAGGTTTTAAAAAGTTAATTTTAGTCATTATTTTTCTGTTATTGCTATTTTGTTATTGTACCAATTCATGAATAATGAAATTGAAATACTTAAAGATAAATAGGTAAACATTGTAATAGATACTATTTCAATTGCCTTACCAGTTTGCATTAAAGCTGTTCCTGCAAAAACTAGTACTAAATCAGGATAAGCTATTGCTGCAGCTAATGAAGAATTTTTAGTTAAATTTAAATATTGGTTTGTTGTTGGTGGTATTATTATTCTAAGGGCTTGAGGCATTACTACTAATTTTAAAACTTGATTAGGAGTTAATCCAATTGATGCAGCAGCCTCTTTTTGACCTTTTCCAACACCTTGAATTCCTGCTCTGACACATTCTGCTATAAAAGTTGCAGTATATAAAGATAAAGATAATGCTAACGCAATTAATTCAGGTGGCAAACTTACTCCACCTTCATAAATAAATGATGTTGTTGCTAGTTGTTTTAAAACAGGAATTTCAAATGATAATCTTACACCACCAATTAAAAAACTTAAAAGTGGTAAAATTAAAATTAGACCTATTGATATTAATAGAACTGGCGTTTGTTTTCCTTCATTTTCTTGTAATTTTTTTGCACGAGTTCGAATAACTATTATTGCAATTATTGCTGCTACTATTGAATAAAAGAAAATATTAAAATTTTGCCAAATGAAAGCAGGAACGTATAAACCTTTTATTGTTAAATATGAAATTCCAAACATTGCCTCTGCATCTTGAGGAAGTGGTAAAGCTCTTAAAGCAGCAAAGTACCAAAAAAATATTTGTAAAAGTAATGGTATGTTTCTGAAAAATTCTACATAAAAAGCTGCGAACTTATTAATCAAATAGTTTGGAGATAACCTTGCTATACCAACTATTACTCCAAGTATAGTAGCTAGAATAATTCCAATAACAGAAACAAGAATAGTATTTAATAAACCAACTAAATAAGCTCTAAAATATGAATGTGATCCATCATACTCTATTAAAGAAAATTGTACATCAAATGAGGACTCTTGAGATAAAAATCCATAACCAAAATCAATACCTCTATTCTCCATGTTGACTTGTGCGTTATAAGTAAAAAAACCAAAGACAAGAACAACAGCTATAACTGTCATTAATTGTGGACCAATATCTTTAAGTTTAAAATTCACTGTGAGAACAATATATGGGTTTATAAAAAAAAGGGCTAGAAAAATCTAGCCCTTTTTAAGTAATTTATAACTTAAATTATCTTGATGGTGGAACGTATAAAATACCACCTTTAGTCCATAATTGATTTGGACCTCTATCTGGTAAAATTCCTGTGTCAGCTATATTTCTTTTATAACTTTCACCGTAGTTTCCAACTTGTTTGATAATTCTTAAGTTCCACTCGTTATCTAAACCAAATGCTGCACCCATTTCACCTTCAGCACCAACTAATCTTTTGATTTGTGGATTTTCTGAAGTTTTCATTGAGTCTGCATTAGCTGAAGTAATACCATATTCTTCTGCTTCGATCATAGTATTCAAAGACCATCTTACGATATCTTCCCATACAGCATCACCTTGTCTAACAACTGGTCCTAAAGGTTCTTTAGAAATAGTTTCTGGTAGAACAATGTGTTCATCAGGGTTTTTCATTTTAGTTCTTTGAGCAGCTAAACCAGATTTATCAGTAGTATAAGTATCACATCTACCTGCATCGTAAGCAGCTACAACTTCATCAGCTTTTTCAAAAGCAACTGGTTCATAAGAAATTCCTCTAGAATTAAAGAAGTCTCTCATATTTAACTCAGTTGTTGTACCAATGTTTGTACAAGCTGAGATACCATTTTTGAATTGGCTAGTTGAAGTGATACCTGAGCTTTTTCTTACCATGAAACCTTGTCCATCGTAAAAGTTCACACCTACGAAAGTAAGTCCGATATCAGCGTCTCTAGAAAGTGTCCAAGTTGTGTTTCTTGATAAGATATCAATCTCACCAGAAGTTAAAGCAGTAAATCTCTCTTTAGCACTTAGTGGTGTAAACTTAACTTTATTTGCATCACCTAGAACTGCAGCAGCTACCGCTCTACATACGTCAACGTCAACACCAGTCCAATTTCCCGCAGCATCAGCATTAGAAAATCCTGGAAGACCTTGAGATACTCCACATCTTACAAAACCTTTCTTTTGAGTGTTTTTAAGTGTTTTAGATTTTTTAGCAGCCATAGACTCTGTTGTAAAAGTGAACAACACAGCTACCATAGCAACTAAAGAAGTTAATTGTTTTAAGTATTTAAACATATTTCTTCCTATTGTTTATTTATTTGTTAACAAATAATTCAAAATAACTTTTGAATATTCATAATTTAAGCATGTAAGAAATAACTGTTCAAGATAAAATTAAATCAAATCAGCAGCGATAATAACGCATGAAAACCCATTTTGGTACAAATATGGCGCGCCCTGGAGGATTCGAACCTCCGACCCTCGGTTTAGAAAACCGATGCTCTATCCAGCTGAGCTAAGGGCGCAATATATAAAATATACATATACAATAATAACTTAATTTTTAAAAAGAAATTTTTTTAAAAGAAGTAAGATTGTTAATAACTCAATTCTTCCTACAATCATAAAGAAAATTAGTATGTATTTTGTAAAAAAATGAAGATTGTTAAAATTAAATTCATTTAAACCATAAATTGAAGAATTGACAGTATTCATCAATGTTAATATTGACATTTTAAATGAATTTTCAAATTCAATGCCGCTTAAGCTTAGTAAAGAAGTTAAAATAAAAAGCGAAAGAATGAATATTATTATTGTTAAAAAATATTTATTAATTTCATTAAAATTAAAATTAATTTTAGTAAATATAAGTTTATTCATAAAAACATTTTTTGGCCTACTGAATGAAAGAATTTGGTTAATGGAATATTTAAATAATGAATAAATTTTAATAAACCTCAGACCAGAACTTGTAGAAAAGAAAGATCCACCAATAATTACTAGAATCAAAAATATAAAAGTTAGATTGGGTTGTTCTTTATCGATAGAAAAACCAATATTAGATATACTGCTAGATATGGACAAAAAATTATATAGAAATTGATTATTAAAACTAAAAAAAAGAAGAAAAATAGCAGTTACCACTAAAAAATAAATTAATAAATGTAAATCTTCATAAAAAAAATTTATGTTTCTATTTTTAAAGAAAATTAAATTATAAGTAAAAAAGATACTAAAAAAAGATACTAGCATTAATAATGCCATAATAATTATTTGAGAATTATCTTTAATAATATTTGACAAATCATTTACTGGTAAAAACCCACCTGAGGAAATAAGAGAAAAGGCTAAATTCAAAGAGTCAAAAGCTCTTAATGAAAATAAATTTAATATTATAAAAATGATTAGTGTTATTCCAGAATATAACAAAAAAATTTTAGTAGCTTGTTTAAATATTTCAGAATTGTTAAATGATAAAAAATTGGTTAAAGTTTTTTTAAAACTTTCGTCGTATATATCTATTAAAAAGATAATTGAAAATAAAAAATATAATCCTCCTATCCATTGAGTTGAGGATCTCCACAAAATTAAGCTCTGATCTATATGTTTTATATTCTCAAATATAGTAAAACCTGTTGATGTAAATCCTGAAACAGATTCAAAAAAAGAATTTATAAAAGTTAAATTATAGATGCTAAAATAAAATGGTATTGATAAAACCAAAGGTAAAAATATGTATCCTAAAAATACAGTTAAAATTTTATTATAAATATTTGGTTTTTGTTCGGGTATTTTAATTTTATAAAATAGTAATGAAATAATTGATGAAATTACCAAACTTAAATAATATGTTTCTAAATTAAGATATAAATTTAGATAATATGAATAAATTATATTAAAAAAAGATAAAAGCCCAATTAATGCAAAAAAAAAACTTAAATATCTAACTTGTAATCCAAACATTAAATTATACTGAACTTAATCTAAAAATACTTTCCACAAATGAAATCGAGTCCTTTTTAGCAAGAAAAACTACCTGATCATCTTTTTTGAAAATAAAATCTGATCTTGGAATAATAACTTTTTTATCTCTTAAAACAGCTCCAATTCTAATTTCATCCGGCAAATTTGAATTTTTTAACTCTTTATTAATGAGTTCAGAAGTTTCAATAATTTCTGCTTCTATAACTTCATACTCGCCATTTGAAATAGTATATGCATTTTCAATTGTTCCCTTGTGAATATGTTTTAAAATACTTGAAACTGTATTCATCCTTGGATCAATTAAGTCATCAATCTTGAGAGAAGATTGAAGTAAAGAATAATTTGGCTTATTAATTAATGCCATAGTTCTTTTGTCATCTGTATCTTTTTGATCTTTAGCAAATTTTTCAACAAGAACACTAACCATTAAATTATCTTCATCATCGTTTGTAAGGGCTAATACAGTTTCTGACTCATCTAAATTTGCTTCAACTAGTACTTCCTCATCTAAACCATTTCCATTAATTATTATCGCGTCATTTAACTCTTTTGCTAAATATTCTGCTCGTTCTTTATTCTTCTCTACAATTTTTACTCTTACTGTTTCCAGAGTTTCTTCTATATTTTTCGCAAGATTATACCCTATATTTCCACCACCAATTATTAAAATTTTTTTTGAAATTTTCTCCTTATGACCAAATGCTTCTAAAGTTTCAGCCATTTGAGAGGAGTTAATTACAACATAAATCTTATCATCACTTTTAACTGAGTCAGTTTTTTTAGGAATGAAAAACTTGTCTTCTCTATTTATACCAATTACATTAGCTTCAAGTTTTGGATATTTTTTAGTCAATTCATTAAATTTAATATCGATTGATTTGCAATCATCCTTTATAAGTATTTCCAATAATCTTATTTTATTATTAACAAACGGAACACTGTCCAAAGCGCCTGGGGCTTCTAACTTTCTTTGTATAGATTTTGCTATTTCAATTTCAGGTGAAATAATTACGTCAATTGGGAGGTTTTCTTTGCTGTAAACTCTCGTAAATTTTGGATTTAAATAATCCTGAGATCTTATTCTTGCAATTTTTTTTGGGATATTAAAAATTGAAAAAGCTATTTGGCAAATTAACATATTTATTTCATCATTTCTGGTAACTGCAATAATCATATCACTTTCGCTTGCGTTAGCTTTTTCAAGAATAGATGGATACGTTGCTTTACCAACAATTGCTTTTACATCCAAACTGTCATTAATCTTTTGAATATCCTCACTAGATTGATCAATTACTGTTATTGAATGTTCTTGTTCACTTAACAGCTTTGCTATAGTAAATCCCACTCTACCTGCGCCACAAATGATTATATTCATTTCAATTAAATTCTTTAATTCCTAAGCCCTTAAGCTTTCTGTGAAGGGCACTTCTTTCCATTCCAACAAAATTTGCTGTTTTAGATATATTTCCATTAAATTTTTTTAATTGAATAGTTAAATACTCTTTTTCAAACTTTTCTCTAGCCTCTTTTAATGGCACAGATAGGCTATTTTCTGTGACTTTTTCATCAAAATTTTCATTTTTTAAGGACTCTTTAACAATATTCGCAATTTTTTCTTTAGTGTCAGGTTGTAGAATTGCAATTCTTTCTATCAAATTTCTAAGCTCTCTAACATTTCCATGCCAATTATGATTTAAAATATAACTATCATTTTCATCTATATTCAAATTTTGAATATTATAGCTTTGAGATATCTTTTTAGAAAAATATTTAATCAACAAAGGAATATCTGAAACTCTTTCATTTAATGACTTAATATTAATCTCAAATACATTTAGTCTATGATATAAATCTTCCCTAAAGTTTCCTAGTTCAATTTCATTTTTTAAATCTTTACTTGACGAGCAGATTAATCTTACATCTACATTTATATCTTGATTTCCATTTAATCTTTTAAACTTTTGATCTGTCAAAACCCTTAGAATTTTAGATTGTATATTTAGAGGTATTTCAGATACTTGGTCTACTAACAGTGTTCCTTTATTAGCTTTTTCCAAAGCACCATAAACAATGGAACCATTATCTCTTTCTTCTCCAAATAGTTCTAATTCATATTTATTGGAATCTAATAATGCACCATTCAAAATTATGAAAGATTTATGATTTCTTTTTGAATTTTTGTGAATTTTTCTAGCTATTAGTTCTTTACCTGAACCAGAGGGTCCATTAATTAAAACTCTACTTTCTGTAATTGAAATTTTGTTTATTTGATCTTTGATATTCATAATATTCTTACTATTTCCAATAAGTTCATATGATGAAAATAATCTATTCTCGAATTCTTTATTTTGATTTTTTAAATTTAGGTTTTCTACTGCTCTACTTATAAAATTTAATAATCTATTTTGATCAAACGGTTTTTCAACAAATTCAAATGCACCATGTTTTAAAGAACTAATTGCCATTTCAATATTAGCGTGACCCGATATCATAATTACTGGAACATCTTTATTTTTAGATTTAATATGCGATAAAAGTTCAATCCCGTCATTGTCACCTTTATCTAACTTTACATCTAAGATAGCCACATCAGGTATCTTTTTATCAATTTCATTCAAACCTTGTTGATAGTTAGCTGCTAGTCTAGTTTTATAACCAGCATCCTGAATTAGTTCATTCAAAATATTTCTTATATCAGTGTTATCATCAACTATTAAAATTTCAGTTGTCATTAGATCTTAAATAAATTTCTACTTTTGCTCCTTTTGAAATAGGATAAAATTTAAGCACTCCATTATGATCATTAATAATTTTGTTTACAATCGATAAACCTAAGCCAGTTCCATTTTTTTTTGTGGTAAAATATGGATTTAAAATATCTTTAATATTATTGGTATTATTTAATTTACCAAATCCTATACCATTGTCTACCAATACTACTTTTATATGTTCATTAATATTAGAAATTTCAATCGATATTTTTTTATCAAAATTTGGCTCTATTTCATCTTTTTGTTGAATACTTTCAATAGAATTTTTAATCAAATTTAAAAAAACCCTCCCGATTTGTTCTTTATCACAATTAAACAAAATATTATCTGAACTTTTAACAAGATTGATTTCTATTGAATTGTCTAATTGTTTTAATAAACTAATATTTTCTTTTAAAATTTCAATAAGATTATTTTTTTTTAAAATTGGTTTTGGCATTCTAGCAAAGTCTGAGAATTCATTAACTAGACTTTCTATTTGTTTAATTTGATTATTTATAATTTTTAGATTCTCTTTAAAATTATCTTGTTCTTTGACACTAATTTGGTTTAGATATTTGTTCTTAATTGTGTCAATTGTTAATTGTAATGGTGTTAAAGGATTTTTAATTTCATGTGCTAGTTTTCTAGCTAAACTTCCCCAAGCCTCATGTCTTTCATTAATTATTAGTTTTTCTTGCTGATTTTGTAATCTTTGTATCATAGAATTAAAATTTTTATTCAAAATTTCAAGATCTTTGTCAGTTTTAACTTCTGGAACTTTTATACTTAAATCTCCTTTACCAATTGAAGTTGAGGCAGATATAAGGTTGTTAATAGATCTAAAGAATCTCGATGAAAATCTTATTGCTATCGTTATGGAGATAAAAAGCAGTAATGTTACAATTATTATATAAATTAAAGCGAAAGAAATTTTTATACCTGAACTTTTTTCTTCTACAGTATAATAAAAATCTATTGCTTCTTCTGATTCTGTTAGATAGTTAGAAATATCTTTATCTAAATATTTAATCACATATAAAAACCTATTTTCGAAGGCTTGTAACCTCATTATCGCAGCTGTAATATTTTCAGGAGCATTAATTATTTTTAATGGACGATCGTCCTCTAATACAAGATTTAAAGCTTCGTCTAAGGGTGGTTTGTATTTACTAAAATCATCTAAACTTGAAAATAAAAGACTTTTATTTTGATCTATTAGATGAATTTCGTCAACTCCTCTAATTAATTTCTGTGTTCTTAGAAATCTTAAATATTCATTTTTGTCATCGTTTAAAAACTTTGCACTTTTGTTTGTGTCAAACGCAATGAGAATAATATCGGCTTGAACTTTGTTTCTTATTTCATCAACATAACTTTTTGCAAGTTCATATGAATTATTAACAACTGTAGTTACTTTTTTATCTAAATATTTTTCAACAACAAAGGAGAAAAGAAATAAAGAAAAAATTGAAATTAGTATTGAGGGAATTAATGTAAATAATGAAAAATAAGTAATATATTTTTTATTTGAAGTAAGACCATCTTTATCTATATCAGTTTTAATCGATTTTCTAATTTCAATAAAAATCAATATAAATAGTAATAAAAGCAAACAAATGTTTAAAACTAATAAATTTTGTAAATTATTTTCATTTAATTTAATAAAACTACGGTCGATAAATGTTAAAAATGTTAAAAAACCAATAAATAGTGTGGTACTAGATAGAATAATAATGAAAATATTTTTTTTCAAAAATTCGGACATTATTAAGAATTATAGCATTTAAATAAATGAACAACTATTTTGTAATATTGGCTGCAGGAAAAGGTAAAAGATTTCACAAAAATATAGCAAAACAATTCTATAATTATAAAAATAAGGATTTGATTGAACATTCAATTGATAAATCGATAAATTCTAAGCTTTTTAAAAAAGTAATAATTGTAGTAAATAATCCTAAAAAGATAAAAGACAAAAAATATTCAAAAAATATCAGTGTAATAAAAGGAGGCAAAGAAAGATCTGACTCTTCACTGTTAGCTTTAAAATATATCAAAAAATATAAACCAAAATATGTACTTATTCATGATGCTGCCAGACCAAATTTTTCTCAAAAGCTTTTAAAAAACTTAATTATTCAACTAAAAAAAAATAAAGCTGTAATCCCTATAATTAAACCAAGAGACTCAATAAAATACAAAGTAAGAAATAATATTTTTAATTTGATTAGAGAAAAAGCTTTTCTTACGCAAACACCTCAAGCATTTAGATTTTCAGATTTATACAATCTTGCAATCCAAAAAAAAAATAGAATAAGTGATGAGGCTAGCCTCTTTATAGAAAACGATTATAAGATAAAATTTATTAACGGTGAAAATCAAAATAACAAAATTACTTTTCATGATGACATTAAAATACCTATAACATACTTTGGTATGGGTTTTGATGTTCATAGATTAATCAAAAATAAAAAACTCTTTTTAGGAGGTATTAAGGTTCCTTTTCATTCTGGTCTAAAAGGACATTCGGATGGTGATGTTATTTTGCATGCTATAATCGACTCTATCTTGGGTGCAATGAAAAAAAAGGATATTGGAACTTACTTTCCTGATAACAAAAAGAAATATAAGAATATAAGATCTCCAAAAATGTTAAAACCAATTTTGAATGATTTATATAAAAAAAACTTTTTAATAAATAATTTAGATATAAACTTAATTTGTGAACAGCCAAAAGTATCAATACATCGAAATAAGATTATTAATTCGTTATCTAGTCTTATGAATCTAGAAAAAAATAAAATCAACTTGAAAGGTAAAACCGTAGAAAAGTTAGGGCTTATTGGAAAAGAAAAAGCTATAGCTTGTGAAGTTGTGATTTCTATTACTAAATATGATTAAAAAATTTAATTATCTAATCATTACAATGTTTGGCATAGGAAAGGTTAGAATAATACCTGGCACTTTTGGTTCTTTAGCTACTGTTATTATACTCTATATTCTATTTCATATTTTAAATATATCTTCTAACCTGATATTTTTATTTTTAATTATCATCTTTATTTATTCTTTTTCGGCAGTAGCAAGTTATATAGAAGATAATGACGAAAAAGACCCCAGAGAAATTGTAATCGATGAATTTATTGGACAATCTATACCTATTTATTTATATGAAATTTCTCATGGAACACAAAAGTCACAAGATGAAGCAATAATATTTTATGCTATTTGTTTTGTATTATTCAGATTTTTTGACATTAAAAAACCTTTTCCTGTAAGCTATTTTGATAAAAATTTTAAAAATAGTTTTGGTGTTATAATGGATGATGTTTGTGCTGGATTATACGTTGTTTTATCTTTAATTTGTTTTATGGTTTTAAGTAGTTATTTTATTTAATGGTTTCTTTAATCAAAAAATTAATTAAGAAAAAACTAAAAATATCATTTGCTGAATCATGTACTGGTGGAATGCTTGCAAGTAAGATTACTTCTATAAGTGGATCATCTAAAGTTTTTAGTTTAGGTCTAATCACCTATTCTAATGAATCTAAAATAAAGGTTTTGGGAGTTAATAAAAACATAATTGGTAAATATGGAGCTGTAAGCTCCGAATGCTGTAAAGATATGGTAATAAATTTGTCAAAAATTTCTAAAGCAAATATTAATGTATCTATAACTGGTATAGCAGGCCCAAATGGAGGGAGTAAAAAAAAACCAGTTGGACTAGTTTATATTGGTATAAAAAAAAAAAATAAAATAATAATTAGTAAAAATTTATTTAAATCTAAGAACAGAACATCAGTTCAAAAGATGACAGTCAAAAAGACATTAGAAATAATCAATAGAATCATCTAAAATATATTTTTAATTGAGTTTAAAACTATAAATTTTCAGCCTTTTTTTGAAAAGCATCAGCAATTTTATTTAGACCAAATTCAAAAGATTTTGACATAATCATATTTAAAAATTTATTTTTTATTTCAAAATCAACATCAAATTGAACTTCAGTGTAGTTTTCTTTTTGTGTAAATTTCCAATTATTTTGAAGATGTTTTAAAGGCCCACCAATATTTATCACATGAATTGAATCATTTTTTTTGTTATATCGGACATCACTTTTATAAGTATCTACAAACGGTTTTTTACCAATAGTTAGGTCAGCAACAATTGCTATTTCATCTTTTTGTTCATTTCTTTCATAAACTTTTGAATCTATACAAAAAGGAATAAACTCTGGATACTTTTCTATGTCTAAAACAAAGTTGATTAATTTTTGTTTTTCACGTGCTATTTGACGTGTAACAGAAGCCTTGGGCATTAATGAATATTAATTCTATTTTGTTGTAATTTGGCAAAATCTTCATCAGCATGATAAGAAGATCTTGTTAGAGGAGATGATGAAACTAATAAAAATCCTTTTGCTTTTGCAATAGCTCCCAGTTCTTCAAATTCGTGTGGGGTATAGTATCGATCTAAAGGAAAATGTTTTACAGATGGTTGTAGATATTGTCCAATAGTTAAAAAATCAACATCTGCTGCTTTGAGGTCATCCATGACTTGTAGTATTTCATCTTTATTTTCACCTAGTCCAACCATTATCCCAGACTTAGTAAAAACTTTTTTATTAATCTTTTTAGCATTTTTCAAAAGTTCCAATGAAGAAAAATATCTTGAACCTGGTCTTACTTTTAAATAAAGACTTGGTACAGTTTCAATATTGTGGTTAAAGACATCTGGATTTGCCTCTAAAACTTTTTTATATGCATCCCCTTTTCTCAAAAAATCTGGTGTTAAAACTTCAATCGTGGTATTTGGATTTACTTTTCTAGTTTGATTTATAACCTCAAAAAAATGATTTGATCCTCCATCTTTTAAATCATCTCTATCTACTGATGTAATCACTACATGTTTTAAATTTAATTTTTTAACTGCTTGTGAAATTTTAATTGGTTCCAACTCATCAAGTTTACCTGGCTTGCCAGTTTTAACATCACAGAAAGCACATGCTCTTGTACAAGTGTCACCCATAATCATAAAAGTTGCATGTCTTTTACTCCAACACTCAGTAATATTTGGACAGTTAGCTTCCTGACAAACGGTGACTAGATTGTTTTTATTTACAATAGTTTTAGTTAAAAAAAACTCTTTACTGTTCGTAAGTTTAGATCGAATCCATTCTGGTTTTTTTTTAATTGGATTAACCGGATTTTTTACTTTTTCTGGGTGTCTATGTTTAATTTTTTGCTTCATTGCTTTTAATTATATAAATCGTCTCATTTTTTTTTCCAAATAAAAATCTTTCTCTGATCAAGATTTCTATATAATCTAGATCTAAATTATCACTTAATAGCGAATTTTTAAAATCCAAGTCTTTAATTTGACTTACTAGTAATAATTCCTCATTTTGAAGATTGTTTAAAATTTTTTTTTTTTCAAAGTATGAAATAAGACCTCTTTGACCAGACAAAAGGTTAAAAAAGAAATATAAAATCAAGAATGTTGATATTAATAGAAAGTAGTTTTTTTTTAATTTTTTGAGCACTAATGAATCTTATTCATTCTAGCTTTTTTTCCAAGGTCTTCTTCTATGCGTATTAGTTGATTATATTTAGCTATTCTTTCAGACCTTGCTAAAGATCCAGTCTTTATTTGATTGGAATTGGTTCCCACTGCTAGATCGGCAATAAATGTATCTTCACTATCACCTGACCGATGGGAAATGATTGTCTTAAATCCAATTATTTGAGCAAATTTAATTACATCTAGTGTTTCTGAAACGGTTCCTATCTGATTTAGTTTAATCAAAATTGCATTTGATGATAAATTTAAAAAACCTTTTTTTAATCTTTCAAGATTAGTTACATAAAGATCATCTCCAACAATTTGAACTTTTTTTGTCAATTTCGTTAATTTATTCCATGCCACCCAGTCATTTTCAGCAAATGGGTCTTCAATTGATTTAATGTTGTATTTTTTAATCATTTTTTTGTACTCAATAATTGATTTTTCAACAGAGACATATTTTTTAGAATGTATAGAATATTTTTTTTTTTTATAGAGTTCATTTGCTGCAACATCCAAACAAATCGATACGTCTTTACCATTAACAAACCCAGATTTTTTGATAGCTGAAACAATTAAATCTAGTGCTTGGTAATTATTATTAATCATGGGTGCAAAACCACCTTCATCACCAACTGAAGTTGATAATCCTTTTGTTTTAATAATTTTACTTAAATTCTTTATTATAATAAAACAAATTCTCATAGCTTCAGAGAAACTTTTTGCTCGATCAGGTCTGATCATAAATTCCTGGACTCTCAAACCGTTATTTGCATGAATACCACCATTAATTATATTCATTAAAGGATATGGTAGTTGAAAATTTTTTTTAATAAGAAAAGTTTTATATAATGGTAGTTTCCTTACTTTAGCTGAAAGTTTTTTAACTGCCATTGATACTGCAAGTATTGCATTGGCTCCTAATTTAGTTTTTTGTCTTGTTCCATCCAAATTAATCATCAGTACATCAACCCTTTCTTGATTATGTACACTGTGGCCTTTTAACTTTTTTGAAATTTTTGTATTAACTAGATTAATTGCATTGAAAACACTTTTTCCTAAATATCTCTTATTATTTTTATCTCTTTTTTCAAAAGCTTCATGGGTTCCTGTTGATGCACCAGAAGGACATATGGCACTAGCGCTCATATCTTTTATAAAAACTTCAGCTTCAACAGTTGGATTTCCTCTACTGTCAAAAACTTGACGAGCCTTTACTTTTAAAATTTTACTCACTTATTTTTTATTAAATTATCTATGTCTGTAAGTTGCTTTAATAAATTTTCTAGTTTGTCCAATGGAACCATATTTGGTCCATCAGACGGTGCATTATCAGGGTCTTGATGAGTTTCAATAAATACACCTGCCACTCCTACAGCAACAGCAGCTCTAGCTAAATATTCTACAAACTCTCTTTGTCCACCACTTTTTTCTCCAAGACCTCCGGGTTGTTGAACTGAATGTGTAGCATCAAATATAACTGGGTATCCATTCTTAGCCATAATTGGTAAAGCTCTCATATCTGAAACAAGAGTGTTATAACCAAAACTTGCTCCTCTCTCTGTTACTAATATATTCTTATTTCCTGAGTCTGAAATTTTTTTAGTTACATTAACCATATCCCATGGAGCCAAAAACTGTCCTTTTTTAACATTAATAATTTTATTTGTTTTTGCCGCAGCAATTAATAGATCTGTCTGACGACAAAGAAAAGCTGGTATTTGAAGTATATCAGCATGTTTGCTTACAGTAGAGCAGTGTTCTATATTATGAATATCTGTCAAAATTGGTACATTTAATTCCTTTTTAATCTTATCAAATACAGGAAGTGAAGCTTCTAAACCTGCCCCTCTTTTTCCTTTTAAGCTTGTTCTATTTGCTTTATCAAAAGATGTTTTATAAATAAATCCAAGATTAAATTTCTTCGTAATTTCTTGAATTTTGCCCGCCATATCCATTGCATGCTGTTCAGTTTCTAACTGGCAAGGGCCCGCTATAATACAAATCTTATTATCATTTGAGATTTCTATATTTCCACAATTAACTTTTATACTATTCATTTATGATTTTTTGATGCCTTGATAAATGATGAGAATAAAGGATGAGGAGCCAAAGGTCTAGATTTAAATTCAGGATGAAATTGAACACCAACAAACCATGGATGGTTTTTAAGCTCAATTATTTCAGGTAATTCACCATCTGGAGATAATCCTGAAAATTCCATACCGTTTTTCTCAAATTTTTCTCGATAAGCAATATTAACTTCATATCTGTGACGATGTCTTTCTTTGATCACATTTTTCCTATAAATTTTCTTAATCATCGAATTTTCTTTTAATACTGCATCATAAGAACCTAATCTCATAGTACCACCTAGGTTTTTATCAGTACCTTTAATTTTTTTACCATCTCTGGTCCATTCGTTAATAAGACCAATAATATGTAGACCTTTTTTATCAAACTCACTAGATGTAGCTTTTTTTAGATTAAGTTTATTTCTTGCAAATTCTATTATTGCCATCTGCATTCCGTAGCAAATACCAAAAAAAGGTACTTTATTAATTCTTGCATGTTTAATAGCTTCAATTTTTCCATCTGTACCTCTCTTACCAAAACCTCCTGGTATCAATATTCCTGAGATATCTTTAAGTTTAGATTTTAACTCAGATATCTCTAACTTTTCAGAGTCAATTCTTACTAAATTAACTTTCACATTATTTTCAATGCCACCATGTGTTAAAGCTTCATCAAGAGATTTATAGGCATCTTTTAATTCCACATATTTACCAATAATAGCTATATTAACTTCTTTTTTATTTTGTAAAATTATTTTAGTTATTTTTTTCCAAGGACTCAGGTTCACCGGTTTTTTTGATTTTAGTTTGAAATAATTTAAAACTTGTGTATCCAAATTTTCTTTATAAAAACTTATTGGCGCTTCATAAATAGTTCTTACATCAACCGTTTCAATTACATTCTTAATATTAACGTTGCAAAATAATGATATCTTTTTACGATGTTCTAATGGTATTGGTCTTTCTGATCTACAAATAATTATATCTGGTTGAACACCAATACTTCTTAACTCTTTTACTGAATGTTGAGTAGGTTTTGTTTTAATTTCATCAGAAGATTTTAAATATGGAACAAGTGTTAAATGAATAAATAAAGCATTTTTTTTCCCAATATCATTTGCAAATTGTCTTATAGCTTCAATAAAAGGTAAACTTTCAATATCACCTACTATTCCACCTATTTCACAAATAACAAAATCCTCTTTTGATGAATCATTTTTAATAAACTCTTTTATTCTATCTGTTATATGAGGTATTACTTGAACAGTTTTTCCTAAATATTTTCCTTTACGTTCTTTTTTGAGAACATCGCTATAAATCTTTCCTGTAGTAATATTGTCAGATTTTTTTGCTGATACACCTGAAAATCTTTCATAGTGGCCTAAATCTAAATCAGTTTCAGCACCATCATCTGTTACAAAAACTTCTCCATGCTGAAATGGACTCATTGTTCCTGGATCAACATTTAAATAAGGATCTAATTTTCGAAGCCTTACTTTATATCCTCTCGATTGAAGCAAATAAGCTAAAGAAGCTGAAGAGAGTCCTTTGCCTAATGATGAAACCACGCCGCCCGTGACAAAAATATATCGCGCCATGGAATTATCTTATAGCGAAAAAAAATGAAATTGAAAAGTATTAATTATTATTTTCTGGAATTGCAGGTGTGTCCTCTATTTTTTCCTCAACAGTATCTAAAACTGAGGAAGTTGGTACAAGATCACCTCTAGAAATGATAGTTAAACCTAAACTGCAAATGATAAATAGAGTGGCAACAACAGCTGTTGCTTTTGTCATAAAATTACCAGCAGTTCTTGAAAACATAAAGTTTTCCTGAGAAACTCCTATACCAAGAGCACCACCTTCTGATTTTTGCAATAAAACTAATAAAACTAAAATGACTGCAAAAATGATGTTTAGTACTAATAATATATTTTCCATGGAGGTTAACTATATGTTTTTTTGATTATATCAATAAATTTTTTTGGATCTTGAGATGCACCACCTATTAAATAACCGTCAATATTAACAATTGATTTTAGATCATTGATATTTTTTGGATTAACAGATCCACCATATAAAACTTTACACTTATTTATTTTTTTTTTGATGAAGTTTATTGTTTCAAATAACTCATTTTTTTTTGGAATAACGCCTGTTCCTATAGACCAAACTGGTTCGTACGCCAATATTATATTATTTTTTATTTTTATTTTATTTAATCCAAATCTAATTTGTTTATTTAAAACTTGCTTAGTGATTTTTTTTCTCTTTTGTTGCAATGTTTCACCAATACAAAAAATAACTTTTAAACCAGATTTAATTGCACTTTTTATTTTCAGATTGATTAATTTATCAGATTCACCTGCTTGTCGATTTTCTGAATGACCAATGATAACATATTTAGCTCCAACATTTTTTAACATAATTGAATTCACTGAACCTGTAAAAGCTCCAAATTTATCGTGTTCGTGACAATTTTGTGCACCAACATCAATATGTGTGTCTTTTAATTTTTTACTCATTGGACGAATTAAAGTACTTGGCGGGCAGTATATTATTTTCAATGAATTATTTTTTTTAAAGTTTTTTAAAAACTTTACTACCCTATGTACGGAATTTAAGGAGTTTAAAACACCAAACATTTTCCAATTTGCAATAAAATACATATATTTATTTGTCATCTGCTTTATTTTAATCTATAGGTTTGCTTTTTATAGATCAATAAATTTATAAAGTAATGATAAGTAGTTTTAGAAATTTTGCCAAAACCAAATTTGCTGGCTTGCTAGTTTTTATAATGATTATCCCATTTGTATTTTGGGGTATGGGAAGTATGTTTAGTAGTGGAAATACAAATAATATTGCAAAAATAAATGAAATAAATATCTCAACACAAGATTTCATTGATCATATTAACCGATCAAATATTCCGCAACAAACTATTCGAAAAAATTTAGATAAAAATATTATTGAAGAATTACTTTCAACTTTGGTCTCAAACAGATTATTGGATTTGGAAGTAAAGGATTTTGATATTTTGATTTCAAAAGAAACATTATCAAAAAAAATTAAGAATAACAAAAATTTTCAAAAAAAAAATGGCGAATTTGAAAGACTTAAATACGAAAAATTTTTACTTGAAAATAATCAATCCGCACCAGCTTTTGAATTGAGATTAAGAGGTCGTGAGCTTCAAAAAAATTTATTTGATTATATAGGTGCGGGAACTATATCACCAGAATTTTTAGTTAAAAAACTATATATTGAACAAAATAGAAAATTAGAAATAGAATTTATTAATTTAGATAGTTTTTATAAGAAGAAAGAAGATATCACTTCAATAGAAATTGATAAATTTTTAGAGAAAAATAAAGAGCAATTAAAAATTGAATATATTGATTTTGATTATGCAATAATTAATCCAAAAAATTTAATTGGTACAGATGAATTCAGCCAAATATTTTATGATAAGATTGATGAAATAGAAATTGATATTTCAAATAATATAGATCTCAAAACGATAGTTCAAAAATTTGATATCAAACCCGTAGTTGTTTCAAATTTTAGGTTCTCACCTAGTAAAAATAACATTGAAAAAAAAATTTTTGAATCAAAAGATATTGAATTTGATATAATAGAAAATGAAAATAATTTTATTCTATACAAGATTAAGAATTCTGAAGAACGTTCTCCTAATTTAGATGATGAAGAAACTAAAAAAGAAATTTTAGATTTAATGCATCAAAAAAGTAAATTTGATTATAACAGTGAGTTATTAAATAAAATTAACTCAAATGAATTTAATGATAATAATTTTGCAATAATGGGCCAAAATAAGGTCAAAAATTTATCTTTGAATTCAGTTAAAGATAATAATAAATTTGAAATTGATGCTGTTGAACTTTTATATTCATTACCTATAAATTCATTTACACTCGTAAATGACTCAAAAGGAAATATTTATTTAGTCAAAATTAAAGACATAAAAGATCAAAATTTCGATATTAACAACGAAAATTATAAGAAATATGTTAATGAGCAAAATACTAATAATAAAAATAGTATTTTAAAATCATATGATTTATTTTTAAATAAGAAATATAATGTGGTATTAAATCAAAAAACAATTGAGCGAGTTAAAAATTTCTTTAAATGATAATTAATCGAAACTTCAAAGAATTTAAGTTTCGACATAGAAACAAAAAAAATCAAATTATTTACACTTCTAAAAAAGTTAAAAATGATAATTTTATATTAGACTTGATTGATAACTTTTTAATCGAAAAAAATAGCTTTATTTTTGAATCTGTTGAAAAAGGGAAAATTAAAGGTAGGTATACCATTTTTGGTAAACGACCTGATAAGATTTGGGAATTTAATAATAACAATTCATTCTTAATCAAAAATGATAAAAAAATAAAATTAAAAGAAAAACCTGTAAAATTAATTGAAAACATAATTGAAGATTTCAAATTTAAAACTCCTTCAGGATTACCACCTATATCTTCTTTAATATCAGGTTATTTTTCTTACGATTCTATTCGATATATAGAAAAAATTCCAAATAAGTGCAAAAATGATCTGGGTATACCTGATGTAAGACTTTTAAGACCAAGAACACTTATCATTTATGATAATTTAAAAAAAAAAATATTTTATATTGTTAATATTTTTCATGATGAAAAAATATTGAATTACTTAAAAAAATTTAATCAAATTAAAACTGAGCTCCTTAATCTTTCAAGTCACTCGTTTAATAAAAAATCAATTCAATTAAAAAATAATAATAAAAAATTAACAATTAAATCAAACACTTCAAAAAACAAATTTATCAATATTATTAAAAAAGCAAAAAAATACATCAAACTTGGTGATATATTTCAAGTTGTTTTAAGTCAGAGATTTGAAGCGAAACTTATAAAGAAACCAATTGAGATTTATAAAAAACTTAGAGTTACAAACCCCTCCCCATTCATGTTTTTCTTTAACTTTAGTGATTTTCAAATAATCGGGGCTAGCCCTGAAATTTTAGTTAGATTAAGAAACAATAATATTACTGTAAGACCTATTGCTGGAACTAGGCCGCGAGGAAAAAATTCTAAACAAGATCGCTTCTATGAAAAAGATTTACTAAATGATAAAAAAGAACTTTCAGAACATTTAATGCTTTTAGACCTGGGAAGAAACGATGCTGGAAAAGTTTCAAAAATTAATTCAGTAAAAGTTACCGAAAGCTTTATTGTTGAAAAATATTCACATGTTATGCATATAGTTTCAAATGTAGTTGGAAAATATAATAATAAGTTTTCAAAATTTAAATCATTGTTAGCAGGTTTCCCAGCTGGGACTGTTTCGGGAGCACCTAAAATAAGAGCTATGGAGATAATTGATGAATTAGAGACAACAAAAAGAAAAATTTATGCAGGTGGCATTGGTTACTTTTCTGCTAATGGTGAATTTGATACCTGTATAGCCTTAAGAACAGCAGTTGCCAAAAAAGATAAATTTTATGTTCAAGCTGGTGCAGGAATCGTTGCTGATAGTAAACCTTTGAAAGAATATGAAGAAACTGTAAATAAAGCCAAAGCTCTAATAAACGCATTAAAATGAAAAAAATAATTTTAATTGATAATTACGATAGTTTTACTTTTAACCTCTATCACTATTTGTCATCTTTAAAAGTAGATGTTGAAGTAATTAGAAATGACAAAATTACATCAAAAGAAATATTAAAAAGAAACTATAACAAAATTGTAATATCACCAGGACCTGGTAATCCCAATCAATCAGGTAATTGTATTAAAATTGTAAAATCTTTATATAAAAAAATACCTATACTTGGTGTTTGCTTAGGCCATCAAATTATAGGTCAAGTATTTGGGTCTAAAATTGTTCAAGCAAAAAAGCTAATGCACGGAAAAACTAGTAAAATTATATCAAAAAAAATTGGAGTATTGAAAAATCTCCCAAAAACCTTTGAGGCAACTCGTTATCACAGCCTAATTATTGATAAAAAAACACTTACCAAAGATCTTGAAATTACTGCTGAAACTAAAGATGGGTTAATAATGGGTATACACCATAAAAAATACCACGTTCATGGAGTGCAATTTCATCCTGAAAGTATTAAAACCAAGTTAGGTATTAAAATTTTAAAAAACTTTATTAGAATTTAAGATTAATGAAACAATTCATAGAAAAAATTAAAAAAAAAGAAAATCTATCATTTGAAGAGAGTAAGGCGGCATTTGAATTATTAATGGAAGGTAAAGCCGGAGATCAAGAAATATTTGATTTTTTGACACTTTTATCTGCAAAGGGCGAGGCTTCAGATGAAATAGCTGGTGGAGTATATGTACTTAGAAATAAATCCAAAAGAGTAAATGTAAAAAATTGTATTGATACATGTGGAACTGGTGGTGACGGTATGAATACACTTAATATATCAACAGCCTCTGCTTTATTGCTTGCTAGTATGGGAGTTAAAGTTGCAAAACATGGAAATAAAGCGGTATCATCAAAGTGTGGGTCCGGTGATGTATTGGAAGCTTTAAATATCAAAATAAATCTAGAACCAAACGAAATTGAAGATCAGATTAATAAAAATAATTTTGGTTTCATGTTTGCACCTAATTATCATAATGCAATGAGATTTGTAGGACCTACAAGAAAAAAAATAGGAAAAAGAACTATATTTAACATGATTGGTCCATTGAGCAGTCCTGCTTTAGTAAAGAGACAAGTAGTTGGTGTCTTTGACAGAAATCTCTTAAAGATATTTGCTAATGCTTTAAATAATTTAGACATTAAATTTGCATGGATTGTAAATAGTGAAGATGGTTTAGATGAAATTTCACCTTATGCTAAAACAAATGTTATTCAATTAAAAGATAATAAAATTTCTGAAATTGTTATTGACCCTAAAGAATTAAATGTCAATGCAGATAAATTTGATAACCTCATTGGCGATGAAGCAAAATTTAATGCAGAAAAAATGATTAATATTTTTAAAGGTGAGGATAATGATTTTTCTAAAGCTGTCTGTTTAAATACAGCGGCAGGATTAATAGTAAACGAAACTCATAAAAATTTTGCTGATGCATATAAAAACGCAAGAGAATATATTTTATCAAAAAAAGTTATCAAACACTTAGAAAAAATCCAAAATGACTGAAAATGTTCTTGAAAAAATAATTAAAAAGAAAAGTGAAAAAATAGTAAATTTAAAAAAAACTATTTCACTAGACTCATTAAATGAATCAATTAATAAAAATGAATTATTTATTAACTTCAAAAAAAAAATCGAAAATAATATCAAAGAAAACAAATTTTCAGTCATTGCTGAAATTAAAAAAGCTAGCCCTTCAGCGGGTGTTATTATCAAAGATTATGATCCTGTTAAAATAGCTAATATATATAATAATAATAATGTTACTTGTTTATCAGTTTTAACTGAAGAAGATTTTTTTCTAGGAAACTTGATACATATAAGTAAGATTAAACAAATAATTAATTTGCCAGTTCTATGTAAAGACTTTTTTGTAGATAAGTTTCAGATACCTTTAGCAAAAAGTTATGGAGCTGATGCAATATTAATTATATTGGCTGGTGTTAGTGATAAACTTGCTGATGATTTATATAACGAAGCACTTAGATTAAATATGTCGGTAATTGTTGAAGTTCATACCGTTGAAGAAGCAAAACGTGCTTTAAGATTTAAAGACGTTTTGATAGGAATAAATAATAGAAATCTAAAAACTTTAAAAACTGATATAAATACAACTTTTGATATTCATGATATTTTGGTTAATCACGCTGGTCCATTGATTTCTGAAAGTGGAATTAAAACAAAGGATGAACTTTTAGAGCTCTCAAATAAAACTTCTATTAAAACTTTTTTAATTGGTGAATCACTTTTGAAAAATTTAGATAATAATTCTATTTTTTCAGTTCTTTAATCAAATAACGCCTTATTTTATTGGCTTTTTTTACTATTGTTTATTGAAGAGAACTTTTGTAGAACAGATTTTGTACGATATTTGTTCTTATGCTTACAAAAAAACAAAAAAACCTGCTTTTATTTATCAACAAGAAGTTGAGAAGTTCTGGTGTATCTCCTTCATACGAAGAAATGAAAGAGTCACTAAATTTGAAGTCTAAATCAGGAATTCATAGATTAATCAGTGCACTAGAGGAAAGAGGATTTATTAAAAGACTTGCTCATAAAGCAAGAGCATTAGAAGTAATTAAATTACCAGAAACAGCTTCAGCTAATGATATTTACAACAGTTTTTCACCTAGTGTTATTAGAGGTGGTTTGGATGAAAAAAAACCTTTGTCTGATGATGTAGAAGTGCCGGTTTTAGGAAAAATAGCTGCAGGAACGCCCGTAGAAGCTATTCAAAATGAGGTTTCAAGAATTCCATTACCAAGTAACCTAGAAAAAAATGGTGATTATTTTGGTCTTAAAGTCCAAGGAGATTCAATGATTGAAGCCGGAATTAATGAAGGTGATACTGTTATTATTAAAAGAACTGATACAGCTGATAACGGAAAAATAGTTGTTGCATTAATTGATGAACATGAAGCTATGCTAAAAAGAATTAGAAAAAAAGGTAAAGTTGTAGCACTTGAAAGTGCAAATAAAAACTACGAAACTAAAATTTTTGGCCCAGATAGAGTTAAAGTTCAGGGCGTATTAGTATCTTTATATAGAAACTTCTAGTAAAATAGTCTAAACATTTTCAATGAAAAAAGTAGCAACAAGATTTGCTCCATCCCCTACTGGAGCTTTGCATATTGGTGGTGTTAGGACAGCTTTATTTAATTGGTTATATTCTAAAAACCAAAAAGGTAATTTTTATTTAAGAATAGAAGATACAGATAAAGAGAGATCAAAAGACGAATATAAAGATCAAATAATTAAATCCCTTAAATGGATTGGTATTAACTATGATGGAGAAGAATATATACAATCAAAAAAAATTGAGGATCACATAAAAGTTGCAAATGAATTACTTAAAAATGATCATGCATATAAATGTTATTGTTCAAGTGAAGAAATAGAAGAACAAAAAAAAAGAGCAAGACAAAAAAAGATTCCTTATATTTATGATAGAAAATGGAGAGAGAAAAAAGAAACTGATGCTCCAAAAGATACTAAACCAGTAATAAGATTTAAAAGCAAAATTGATGGAACATCGGTGTTAAAAGATTTAGTTCAAGGTGATGTTGAAATTGATAATAATACTATTGAGGATTTTATTATTTTAAGAAATGATGGAACTCCAACATATAACTTATCTGCATCTGTTGATGACCACCAAATGAATATGACACACATAATTAGAGGTGATGATCATAAAATTAATACCTTTAAACAAATCCAAATTTATCAAGCAATGAAATGGGAGATGCCCTCATTTGCTCATATACCTTTGATACACACAATTGAGGGAAAGAAATTATCAAAGAGAGATAAAGCATCTACTTTAGATGATTACTCTAAAATTGGTATTATGCCGGATGCTCTAAGAAATTATCTTCTTAGATTAGGATGGTCTTATCAAGATAAGGAAATATTCACTTTAGATGAAAGTATTAAACATTTTAATCTTGAAGGAATTGGTAAATCTCCATCAAAGCTAGACATGAGTAGAATTTTATCAATGAATGAGCACTATATTAAAAATATTGATGAAAATAATCTATTCGAACAACTAACCGAGTATTGCAAATTATATAAAAGCGAAATTAAATCAGATAAAAAAGATAAGATTAAAAAATCCCTTACCTTCCTTAAAAATAAAGCTAAAACTTTGGAAGATATATTTGATAATGGCCAATATATAATGATTGATGAAGTTATTTTTAACCAAGATGATATCAAGTTAATTGATGATAAGGCCAAAAAAGTTATTTCTGATTTCAGCACTCAATTTAGCAATGTTGATAAACTTAGCAAAGAAACGTTAGAACCAATATTAAACGAATTAATTAAATCAAATGATACTAATTTCAAAGGGGTTGGGCAGCCTTTAAGAATATCTTTAACAGGTTCAAAATTTGGACCTGGAATATATGATATAATTATTTCGCTTGGAAAAGAGGAAGTAATAAAGAGATTAACTAATAAGAAACTTTGTTAATACTGAAGAAGCTTCATCAGAAGATGAGGTTTTTGATCTGATTTTAGATAAAGTTTCCTCACATACATTAATTTGCTTTTTCATCAATTCTGGATTTTTTAAAAAGTAAACAACTGAATTATAAATCTCTTTAGCATTACACTCTTTTTGTATTAATTCTGGAATTATTTCTTTGTTATTTATAATATTGATAATGTTAGCAAATTTTATTTTGACTAACATTTTAACGATTAAAAAATTTAAAAAATTCATTTTATAGATAATTATAGAAGGTACTTTTGCATTACAGATTTCAAGAGAAACAGTGCCAGATTTCGAAACTGCAAAAGTAGATTTGTTAAGTATTTGTTTTTTTATATTTTCATCAGAAATAACTTCGACATTTTTTAAATTTACATTATTAATTTTTTCACTAATTAAATTCTTATTTTCATCAGTTGCATGAAATACAAAAGTGAAATTATCAAATTTAGTATTCATCATATTTATAAAATCTATCAAAATAGGCAAAAGTAAATTTATTTCTGATGATCTGCTTCCAGAAAAAAGAGAAATAATTTGTTTATCATCTGGTATGATACTGGATAGATCTATCTTATCTTTAGTTTCGTGTTCTAATAATGGATGTCCAACAAAAGTATTTGGAATATTTTCTTTATCAAAATATTTTTTTTCAAAATCAAATAATAATAAAATATGATCTAAGAACTTCTTAAACTTTTTAACTCTTCCTTCTCTCCAAACCCAAACCTGAGGCGCCACATAATGTATTGTTTTAATATTAGGATTAATATTTTTTACTTTTTCAGCAACTCTTAAAGTAAAATCTGGACTATCTACACTAAACAAAATATCTGGATTAAATTTTATTATCTCTTCAACAGTTTTGTTTATTTTGTTTTTTATTTTGAAAATATTTAAAAGTACACTTGTGAAACCGATATAGGTAATTTCTTTTAGATCAAAAACAGATTTTATTCCTAATGAATTTAAATGTGTTCCACCAACGCAAGAATATTCAATATTAGGATTGTTCATTTGATGTTTAGATATGACTTTTGATGCAAGTTTATCTCCTGAAGGTTCCCCAGTTAATATAAAAATCTTTTTCATTTTACTGAGATAAACATTTTATTTTTATTAGCAAACTTAATGCATTTGCTTTTATCTAAAAAAACATGCTGTTTGTTTTTAACTACAATACCTTTTAATCCTGTTGTTTTACTTTGTTTAAAAGTGTTTAATCCAATAGTAGGTAAATCAACTCTTAGATCTTGTTTCTTTTTTGGAAACTTTACTAAAACACCATGTTTTCTAAATTTTTTGCTTTTGCTTTTTTCAAGCATTTTTTTAGTTCCACCCTTTCCTTCTATAGCCACGATTTTTTCATTTCTAACTACAACTCCTTGGCTAAATGTATATTGTTGCAAATTATTTAATGTTTTAGTTGCTTTACTAATATCTTTTTGATCATGAATATTTGGTTTAATTTTGGAATAATTACCTTTTTTTAATGATAGCTCAGGATTAAATCTTAATGAATTTTCAGTCTTAATTTTGTTTTGTGCTAATATCTTAATAATTTCCTTAAGAATAGCAGCGTCTCCAAGCTTAGATGCTTTAATTATCCTTGAAATATAATAAATTCCCTTAAAATCTAATCTTAACTTTGAAAAATTAGGTTTGTTCACTTTACCAGCAAACAAGACTTTTTTACATTTATTTTCCTTGAGAATATTAAGGATTTTACCGAATTGACCTATGGAAACTGAATAAGATTTTTTATCTTGTTTAAATTTCTTTAATTCTGACAAATCAATTATCAAATACTTTATTTTTTTTTTTTTGACTGTTTTGAGAATTTCCTTTGGAAAATCTGTATTACCAAAAATTAATCCTATCATCTTATAAAAATGGTGTGCAAATCGATCTTTTCTTATCTTTTGTTATAAAATCGATTACATTTTTAACTAATGGATTTTCATAAAATGAGCCATTTAATTTACTAATATTTTCTGTGATATTTTTTGTGGCAAAAATCTCTTTATAAGCTTCACTCAAGCCTAAAATATCCCTGTTTTCAAACTTAGCTCTTCTTAATCCAATTAAGTTTAATCCTTGTAATGAATTTCTATTTCCCGTTGATAATCCATAAGGAATTACATCATGTAGTACACCAGTCATCCCACCTATCATTGCCATTCTTCCAATTCTTGTAAATTGTTGAACTGCCGAGTTACCACCTATCACAACATTATCTTCAATAATTGCGTGTCCACCTAAAGGAACATTGTTAGCAATTATTACATTATTTCCTACACTACAATCATGCGCGATATGGGATGAAATCATAAATAAACAGTTGTTTCCAATAACTGTTTTTCCACCACCTCCAACTGTTCCTGGATTTATTGTTACGTACTCTCTGATCTTATTATTATCTCCAATTATCAGATTAGTTAATTCTCCAGCATATTTTAAATCTTGTGGATCGTTAATAGAAACAAATGGATAGATTTTGTTTTCTTTACCAATTTTAGTATTTCCAGAAATATTAACATGGGATTGAATTATAGTATTTTCTCCAATTTCAACGTTAGGACCAATCACACAATAAGGGCCTACTTGAACACTTTTATCCAAATTTGCTTTTGGGTCTATTATAGCTGTCTTGTGTATCATCTGTTATCTTTTAAAAATTCCCTTAAATTTTTTGCTGGATATCCCATGACTTTGGTATTGTTGGGTATATCCTTTATAACACCACTACCACCTCCAATTTGAACATTACTTCCAACTTTTAAATGACCTGAAACTCCGGCCTGTCCACCAATCATAACATTGTTACCTAAAGTAGAACTTCCAGCAAAGCCGACTTGACCTGCGATAATGCAATTATCACCAATTTTATTATTGTGAGCAATATGTACTTGGTTATCTAAATATGTATTTTTACCAATTATTGTATTTGATAATGAACCTCTATCTATTGTAGAACCACAACCAATTTCACAGTTTTCATTTATTATAACAATTCCAATATGAGGATATCTTATATTTTTTTCATCATTTGGAAAAAAACCAAAACCTTTTTTTCCTATAACACAACCATCTAAAATACTTACATTATCTTTAATAATTGTATTTCTTATAATAACATTAGAACCAATTGAACAACTTGATCCAATGATTACATTTTTTTCAATAATTGTATTATGACCAATTAAACAATTTTTTCCTATTTTAACATTTTTTCCTATTAAAACATTTTTTCCAAATTTTACTTTTTTCTTAAAAGATGTTTTGGAAATTTCTTTTGCAGATTCATCAAAATCATCAACAATTGATTTTGGATAAAATTCCTTTGTAACTTTTGACATTGTCAATAATACATTTTTAACAATAATCTTTTTACACGAACTGGGTAAAAACTGGGAAAGACTATCTAAGGTAATGCAGTAAGAAGCTTTAGTTTTTGATGCTAATTCAGAATAATTTTTTGAATGAAAAAAAGTTAAATCTTTATCAGTGGCAGTTACTAGATCAGAAACATTGTAAATTTTATCTTTTCTAAAATTTTCTTTATTTTCAATACTTATTCTACTGAGTAATTTTTCTATACTGAAAGGGCCAACATTTTTAAAAAATGGATTTAACATTAATGAATACTTATCAAAACTTTTAATATTCTTTGTATCAACAAATATTACTAATTATTTTCTATCGACAATAGTAGCTGACCATTGTGCATCAGCCATTTTTTTTCCCTCTACAAATGCTTCACCTTTATATTTCCAAACTCTGCCATGAGATCTAATGGCTTCAATCTTTAATTCTAATTTACAATCAGGTACAACTGGATTTCTAAATCTTGCTTTTTCTACACTCATCAAAAAAACAAGTTTATTATCATAAGTTTCTTTATCTATTCCATGAGCAGTCAGAGCAGCTGCGGCTTGACCAAATGCTTCAACTATTAAAACACCAGGCATAACAGGCTGATCAGGAAAATGACCTTGTACATAAAAACCATCTTTTTTAACATTCATAATTGCTGTTGCAGAATGTAACTTTTTTATTTGCGTTAATTCATCAATTAAAAGCATTGGTTCTCTATGTGGAAGAAGATTTTTTATTTGGTTTCTATCAAGTTTTTCCATAACTTTTATTTATTCAAAATTTTTAAAATATTTTGAGTAATATCTGTTTCACTTTTTGAAATTATAACATATTTCTTATCAAGAGCTGTAGATATGTTATTTTCCTTAGAGTAATCAATTAATATAGAATTA
This sequence comes from Pelagibacterales bacterium SAG-MED39, assembly GCA_014653625.1. Lineage (GTDB taxonomy): Bacteria > Pseudomonadota > Alphaproteobacteria > Pelagibacterales > Pelagibacteraceae > Pelagibacter. The sequence goes on along the minus strand of JACWEI010000004.1, from coordinate 21,418 downwards.
ATTTTTTTTAATAATTTTACTACTTTTTCATTATTTGTATTATTTGTTTTATCTATTTTTTCTTTTCTTTCTTTATTATATTTTTTAACTTCTTCTGAAAAAGCTTGTACTTCTTTCTTAAAATCTTCTTTTGATAATACATTTTTTTTTGAAGCAATTATATTTTCTTTATCTTTTAATTCTTTTTCTTTTTTTTTAAAAATTTTTAAATTTTTTTCACTCTGAGATTTAAATTCTTTGCTAATTGCTTTACCTTCGTTTGAATTTTTAAGTAAAAAACTAATATCAACTATTGCTAAATTTGAAGCAAAACATGAAAATGTAGTTAAAAAAAAAATTAAAAAGAAAAAATATTTTTTCATTTAAAAAGTTGTTCCTAATTGGAATTTAAAAGATTCAGTTTGATCTGTCGATGCTTTAGAAAGAACCTGAGCATAAGAAAAAGATAAAGGTCCTACTGGAGAAAGAATTTCAAGAGCTATTCCACTTGAAGACCTAATTTTATTACTATCATCTATAGAGCTTGAATAATCAACACCCCATACATTACCAACATCAAGAAATACTTTTAAATCAACACTTTCCATAGTTTGTAATATGTAAGGAATTGTTGATGAAGTGTTAAAAGTTGCTATATAGTTTCCTCCAACAAAATCACTTCCATCTTTAGGGCCTACAGATCCTGATTTAAAACCTCTTAGTCTTGAAGATGGAGCATATAATCTTTGAGAAACTCTAACATCATCATCACTTAATGAATTAACTGCTGCAGTATAAATACCAGTTGAAATAACCATATCGTCCACTGGTTCACTATAAGCTGTAAATGTATATCCATTAGTAATAGCGGGTGTATTAGAAAAAATCGGAATATTTTGAGACCATCTACTAACAAAACCATCTGTAGGTTGGAATTTTAAGTTTCGTTTATCATAGGTTAAAGAATAGTTAAAAATACTATCAAAATAAGAACCTTCTTGTTTTTTATATGCTGCAGAAGCGGTACTTGTTGTTTCAATCGTTTCATCTGAAATAGATATAGATGGGGCAAAAAATAAATTATCGAATTGCTCATATCTTGTACCTAGACCGACAGCATTCAATGTACTTTTATAACCACTATCAGTTAATTTATCAGTGACAGTACTTTCTAGAGACGTGGTTAAAGACCTATCAGAGTATGCAAAATTAGGATGGGTGTAATAAAACAAACCTCTAATAGCGTCATCTGAAAGTGCAACATTTGCCTCTAATTCAATACCCTTACCATTAAAATTTTTTTCTTTAATACCAACTCCAAAACTTGTTCCATCAGTACCAACACCAGCACTAGCGGATATTTCCCCTGTTGCTTTTTCTTCAAAAGAAATATTTACAATTTTTTTTCCCTCATCATCAGTATCAACTATATCTGTTTGAACTTTTGAAAATAATCCTTTAGATTTTAAATTATTGATTGATTTAGTATGAAGAATTTTATTAAATGGATCTCCCTCATCTACAAGTAAATTATCTCTAATAAACTCCTCTGAGGTTATATTGTTTCCAAAAATATTTATTTTCTCTACGTAAACTTTTGCTGACTCTTCTATATTAAAAGTAAAATTAACTCTATTATCAGTTATTGTTTCTATGACCTTTGCGTCTATAAATTCATAATTTTCAAAAAGTGCTATATTTTCAATTTCATCAAGAATATCTTCAATTTTGTTGAAACTATAAGTTTCATTTTTACTTTTTTTAAAAATTTTATTCAGTTTTGTAAATTTGTTGGGATCGAAATCATCAGGTAAATTAAGCTTCATGTCGCCGAATAAAAATTTTTTACCCGCATTTATATTAAAGGTGAGTACAAAATTTTCATTATCTATAATTTTAGAATAAGCATCATTTATTTCAACTTGATAATAACCTTTATTCAAATAAAAATTCTTAAGTAAACGTTTATCTAAATTGATTCTTGAAATATTTAAGTACTTACCTTTTGAAATTATTTTCCAAAATTTATTTTCTTCTGATGTTATTATGCCACTTAACTTTCTTTTTTTATATTTTTTATCCCCAATAAATTGAATTTCCTTAATAGTAGCTTTTTCACCCATATTTACATTATAGATAATATTAATTGTATTATTTTGGTTTTCTTCTACCTGGACTGTTGCTTCAGCAAAGTAAAAACCAGATGATTTGAGAATATTTAAGATTTTGTTTAAATCATTCTTAATTAAAGACTCATTAAATGGGTTTTTTTCTTTTAAAGAAATTTGTTCTTTTAATTCTTTAATAGTTTCTTTTCTTTTTATACCTCCGAAACTAATTACTTGAATGACAGCATATTCTTTAACTTTAATCGTTAATAAGTTGTTTTCTATATTAATACTTACATCCTCAAAAAAATTTGTATCATAGAGAGACTTAAGGGACTTATTTATGTTTGACAATGAAACATCATCTCCTTTTTTTAATTCGCTAAAGTTAAGAATTGTTGCATTGGAAACTCTATCATTTCCAACTATTTCTATTTTTTTTATGATTTCAGCGTATGAATTTGTTATCATTAAGAACAGCAAGACTATAAATAGAAGAACTTTATTCATAAATGACCTTATATACATAACTCCCTAATTTTCAATCTTACAGAGTTATTTAACCTGCTTATTTGACCTATATTTAAAGGTTTTTTATTTTTATAAGCTTTAAATACTTTAAAATTAATTATTGATAATAATTTTTTATGAAGTTCTGAATATGAAATTTTATTCTTTAAAAATAAATTTACTAACTCATCATTAGCACTAATAATTACTGTTTCAAATAGAGTATTTTTATTAGGAATGATTTTCAAAATTTTTGTAAGGGAAAATCTTTTAGTATCAACGTTTTTTAAATTCAGATTATTTAATTTTTTTATATCTAAATTTTTAGATTTGATTGATTTATTAGTATTGTGATAAATAGAATTAAAGATTGGAATTTTCATATTTGTTTCATGTGCTAATAACTTTATTATACCATTTTTAAATTTAACTATTGCATGGATGTAAGATTTATCATGTATCAAGATTTTTATCTTAGATTTTGGCAAATTAAAAATTTTTTGAGTTTCAATTACTTCAAAAACTTTATTCATCATGGTAGCAGAATCAATAGATATTTTTTTTCCCATTGACCAATTTGGATGTTTTAAAGCTTTAGATGGTGTTGCACTCATAATTTTTTTTACTGGCCATTTTAAAAAAGGACCTCCCGATGCTGTGATATATATTTTATCTATTAAACTGTAATTTTGTTTTTTGATTAATGACCAAATTGAAAAATGCTCGGAGTCAACAGGAATGAAACTAGTCTTATGTTTTTTTAATTTTTTTTGGATCAGATCCCAACCACAAATTATGCTTTCTTTATTTGCTATTGCGATAGTTTTTGTTTTCTTTATTAACTTCAATGTCGGCTCTAGTCCATCTAAACCAGAAATTGAGCTCATAGTATAATCAACTTTTTTTTTTATTATTTGATCTAATTTTTGAAAGTTGTTAAATATTCTTATTTTTTTATTTCTATTTTTTTTTTTGTAAAGATAATATTTATCCAAATCTGATATTATTAAATTTTTTACGTTAAAAATTTTTGCTTGTTTGTGTAACTCTTTAATATTTTTATTTGTTGTTAAAAGAATAATTTCAAATTTAGATTTGTCTTTTTTAATGATATCTATTGTTGACTTACCAATTGATCCAGTTGACCCTAATATAACAATTTTTTTTTTCATTTTTAACTCATGATTGTGTAAAAAATATAATAAAATGGAAAAGCAAAAATCATTCCATCAACCCGATCCAAAACTCCTCCATGCCCAGGTATTAATTTTCCTGTATCTTTGATTTTTGATAATCTTTTAAAATATGAAATAATAATATCACCTATCTGACTTACAGTAGAAATTATTAGTATTAAAACAAGTTCATCTCTTCCAAAATTAATAAATTTTACTGTAAAGTATTTAGAGTAATTTATTAGTATATATGTAAAAATAATTGATAAGAAATAACCACCAAAAACACCTGCGTAAGTTTTTTTTGGACTAATTTTTGTTAATTTAGGACCTTTAAAAATTTTACCAAATAAATATCCGCCTATATCTGTTGAGATACAAACTATTACTATTGTTAAGAAGAGAAACAAACTAATTTCACCTAATTCATTTCTAATAAAAAAAACACTGTAAAATGAAAAAAATAAAAATATATATCCATATATTTCATATTGTTTATTTTTACTCATATTATGCCATTCATACAAAATAATTATGAAACATATGGAAATAAAAAAATTAAAAAAAATTGATCCTTTGATAATAAAAAAAAATACAAATGGTAAAAGTATTATTGAACTTACTATTCGTTTTATTAATTCCTGACTCATTAAATATTACCAAAGTTTCTCTTAATCTTTTTAAATTTGTTTATAATCTTACTATAATCTTTTTCATTAAATTCTGGCCATAATTTTTTTTCAAAGAATATTTCAGAATATGCTAACTGCCACAAAAGAAAATTGCTTAATCTCTTGGTATCACCAGTTCTTATTAATAAATCAGGATCTGGAGTATTTCTAGTAAGTAAATATTTATTTAAATTTTTTTCACTAATTTTTTCTTTATTTTTATTTAAATTTTTAAAAGCATTAATTATTTCAAATTTTGACCCATAATTTAATGCTAAATTGATTTGTAATCTTTTATTTTTTGAAGTTTTTTTCTCCGATTTTCTAAGAAGATTGTTTAATTTTGATGAAAAGCTTTTAACTCCAATTATTTTAAGTTTTATGTTTTGTTTATTAAGTTCTTCTATTCGATTAAGTAAAAAATTTTCAAGTAAATTAAATAAGTAATTAATTTCTTTTTTAGGCCTTTTCCAGTTTTCAGTAGAAAATGCGTATAAAGTAAGAAATTTAATTTTTTTTTTTAATGTTTCCTTAATTATTTTTTCTACAGTATTTAAACCTGCTTTATGACCAGCATTTCTAGAATTTTTATACTTTAGTCCCCATCTTCCATTACCATCCATGATAATGGCTACATGATTTAATGGGTTCATATTGTCATTATTTCTTTTTCTTTTGAAGCAACTTTTTCATCAACTGTTTGGATGTGTTTGTCAGTTATATTCTGTACATTTTTTTCAAAAGATTTTTCTTCATCTTCACCAATTTCTTTTGATTTTAAAAGTTTTTTTAACTCTTCATTCGCATCTCTACGCACATTTCTAATAGAGATTTTACATTTTTCCCCCATAGTTTTGATTAATTTTTTTAATTCAATTCTTCTTTCCTCATTTAATTCTGGAACTGGCAGCCTTATTAATTGACCATCAATTTGTGGATTTAATCCAAGTTCAGATTTTTTTATAGCAGCATCAACTAGAGAAACATTATTTTGATCCCAAACTTGAATATTTATCATCCTTGGTTCTGGGGTTGTAATACTTCCAACTTGATTAATTGGCATTTGTTGACCGTAAACGTCAACTTTTACTAGATCTAACATTGCAGAATTTGCTCTACCAGTTCTCAACGACGCTAATTCTTTAGAAAATACGTCAATTGCTTTATCCATTTTAAGGCTATGTGATTTTTCATCAAACATTTATTCGCCTATCTTAATTCTACTGAACTCCTTAATTTTTAAATCATTAATTGCCAATTCTTTTAAAACATCTTGAACTTTCTTTTTTGGTTCCATTACCCAAGCTTGAGTTAAAAGAGCATTTTCTTCTTTAAACTTATTCATTTTACCTAAACTTATTTTTTTAGCAATATCTTCGGGTTTACCTGAATTTCTGAGTTCTTCAGTGACAAGCTCCTGTTCTTTCTCAATTATAGTTTTATCAATTAGACTAGACTCTAATGCCAAAGGATTTGATGCCGCTATATGCATAGATAATTGTTTTCCAAAATTATTTACTGTATCAGATTTATCTTTTGTTTCTATAGAAACAACTACAGCTAATTTAGCTAAATTATCTTTTACCACTGTATGTAAATATTGGTAATTAATAGAAGATGAGTTAGAGATAGTTTTGGCCTTGCCTATAGTAATTTTTTCTCCAATTTTTGCTATAAGTGCTACTAGATTATTTTCTACAGTTTCATTATTTTTCATTTTAGATTTTTTAAGGTCTTCAATGTTTGAATTGATATGATTATTGATTTCACTTAATTCTTTAACAAAATTTATAAAATCATCATTTTTAGCAACAAAATCTGTCTCACAATTTACCTCAATTATTGAGGTCTTTTTGTAATCTCCACTAATTGCAACAACTCCTTCTTTTGCATCTCTTGACATTTTTTTTGAAGCTTTTGAAATGCCTTTAACTCTTAAAATTTCAACAGCTTTATCTAAATCTCCACCTGACTCTTTTATTGCTAGATTACAATCTTTAAAACCTGCTCCTGTTGCTCCCCTAAGTTTTTTTATTTTTTCTATATCACTCATAATTAGTTCAGCTTCTCCTTTTTAGAAAATTTATTTTCTAATTTATCTCTGTCAATTTCAGCAACAGTTTTCGACTTATCAGTTTTTTCTTTTTTTTCTGTGGATTTTTTAACCTCTAACGATGGTGCTACTTTTTTTGCAGATAAAATAGTCTCTTTAACGAGATTACAATAAAGATCTATAGATCTTCTTGCATCATCATTGCCAGGTATTGGGTAGTCAATTCCATCTGGATTAGAGTTGCTGTCTAAGATTGCAATAATTGGAATACCTAATTTAACTGACTCTTGAATTGCCAATGACTCATAATTTGTGTCTATTATAAATACTAAGTCAGGTGTTTTTTTCATATCCGCTATACCACCTAATGATCTTTGAAGTTTATCTTTTTTCACACTCATCTTAAGAAGTTCTTTTTTTGTAAAACCTCTATTTTCAGAAACAAGATCTGCTTCATATTTTTTCATCTTTTTTATAGATCCAGATATTGTCCCCCAATTAGTCAACATTCCACCCAACCATCTATAGTTTACGAAATATTGATCTGTTTCTTTTGCTACCTCAGCAATTGCTTCTGAGGCTTGCTTTTTTGTAGATACAAATAAAATTTTTCCATTGGTTGAAATCGTATTATAAACTTTTTCAAGAGCAACTTTTGTTAACTCAAGCGTTTGTGTTAAATCTATAATATGTATTGAGTCTCTTTTGCCAAAAATGTATCTTTTCATTTTTGGATTCCACCTTAAAGTTTTATGCCCAAGATGTACTCCTGCTTCTAATAATTGTTGTATTGTAACATTAGGTATCTTCATATTTATTCCCGGTTAAGCCACCACAGTAATTTCCAATTAAGGACCGGAGGTATAAAACCAACAACTGTGTGCGTGTTAATTAAAATTAAAGCTTATTTACAAATGTTTCACAAAATTAACAAGTAAAAATTAATTAATTATTGCCGATATTTCCTTATTTCTTAATAAATTTACGGTTTTCCGATCAATATTTCTCTTATTTTCTAAGTGAAAATTTAAATTATTGTCTTTATCGGTTAATTTTATTTTTACAGTTGTATCTCCCTTTTTTAATAAAATTTTAGATATTTCTTGTAATTCTTTAACAGATTTTAAATTAAAGATTACTTCATTAATCGGTTTATTTAATAAATCTTTAAGAGAAGCAATTTTTTGAACATTAATTCTTTTTAATCTATTTTCATCATTAGATATTGATTTGATTAGAGTTAAAATTATTGAACTTCCTTCTTTCAATATTTCTCTATTTAATTCTAAAATATCAGAAAAAATAAAAAGTTCGAATACACTAGTTAAATCTGTTAATTTAAGAACAGCATAGGAATTACCTTTGGCAGTTTTTCTTTCTTGGACTTTCAATAAAGTTGCAGCTATGTTTGTGTCATTTAAATCATCATTATTATTAAAACCTTGATAATCCATAATATTATAATCATCAAAAACTTCTTTATATTGATTTAGTGGATGGTCTGAAACAAAAAAACCCACAGCTTCAAATTCTTTAGTAAGTCTTTCTTCAAATCCCCAATCATCAATTTTGATAATCATTTCATTTTCTTGTTCTTCGTTATCATCAAATAAATCTATTTGATTGGCAGATTTATTTTCAAAGATATTTTTTGATTTGGTAATAAAATTGGGTATAGAATTAAATAATGATTGTCTATTAGGATATAATTTATCAAAGGCTCCAGCTTTGACTAATCCTTCTAATTGGAGTTTATTTATATCTTTGGGATTTACACGATTTAAGAAATCTGTAATTGATTCAAAGTTCCCGTTTTTTAATCTTTCATTTACTATATTTGATATCGCCTCATATCCTACAGCTTTAATTCCACCTAAAGCATAATAAAATTTTTCTTCTACGGTTTTAAAATCTGCAAAGCAACTATTAATATCTGGTCTTATAGTCTGTACATTAAGTCTCTTAAGTTCTTCATAAAATTCACTAAGTTTATTTTGATTTGAAATGTCCATGGTCATAGAAGCAGCAATAAATTGTTTTGGATAATAAGTTTTTAAAAAAGCTGTCTGATATGAAATAATTGCGTACGCTGCCGCATGACTTTTATTAAAACCATATTCTGCAAAAGGTTCGATCTTTAAAAATATTCCTGCTGCTATATCTTTGCTAATTCCATTTTTAACAGCCCCCGCTATAAAATTTTGTTTTTGTTTTTCAAGTTCAGCACGTTTTTTTTTACCCATTGCACGCCTTAAAATATCAGCTTGACCAGCTGTAAAACCTGATAGTTTTTGAGCAATTTGCATAACTTGTTCTTGATAAATAATTACCCCATACGTTGGTTTCAAAATATCTTCTAATAATGGGTGTAAATAATCTGGAGTTTGTTTGCCATTTTTACAATCATTATATGTTGGAATATTGCTCATTGGACCTGGCCTATATAAAGCGACTAAAGCAATTATATCTTCGATATGATTTGGTTTCATTTGTACTAACGCTTCTCTCATACCCGCACTTTCAATTTGAAATAATCCAACAGTTTTGCCAGAAGATAACAGTTCAAAAACTTTTTGGTCTTCAAAATTTATATTTTCAATATTAAAACTTTTATTTATTTTTCTGATTAATTTTTGTGTATTATTAATAACCGTTAAAGTTTTCAAGCCCAAAAAATCAAATTTAATTAATCCTGCATTTTCTGCTGAGTACATATCGAATTGGGTTGATGGCAATAACAAGTCAGCCGTTGCATCTTTATAAAGAGGAACAATTTCAGTTAATCTTTTATCTGCAATTACAACACCTGCAGCATGAGTTGCAACATTTCTATTTAAACCCTCTAACTTTAAGGACAAATCGGTAAGTTTTTTCACTCTTGGATCCTCTTTAATTAATTTTTGAAGTCTTGGTTCACTGCCTATACATTCTGTTAAGTTTTGTGGCCTAGAAGGATCAAAGGGTATCATTTTTGAAATACTATCAACAAAACCATACGGTAATCCCAAAACCCTTCCAACATCTCTTATAACCATTCTGGCTTTTAACTTTCCAAAAGTAATAATATGAGCAACACTTTCTTTATATTTTTTTGTTAAATATTCAAAAACTAAATCTCTTTTTTCTTCACAAAAATCAATATCAAAATCAGGCATTGAAATTCGGTCAGGGTTTAAAAATCTCTCAAATATCAAATTAAATTTAATTGGGTCTACATCTGTAATTGACAGACACCAAGCAACTAAAGATCCAGCTCCAGATCCTCTTCCAGGACCAACAGGAATATCGTTATCTTTAGCCCATTTTATATAATCAGATACTATTAAGAAATAACTTGCATATTTCATTTCAATTATAATATCTAGTTCATGATCTAGCCTATCTTTATACTTTAAGTAGTTTTCATTAGTTTCAAGTTTTTTAAATTCTATATTAAAAATTTTTTTAAATTTTTCTTTTAAACCTTCTAAAGAATTTTTTTTTAAGATTACATCTGCATTTCCATCTTCCTCTGAACTAATATTTGGTAAAATAGGTTTAGAAAATGATGGTTTAAAATTACATCTAATTGGAAAATGATAGTTATTTTCTAAAGCCTCTGGTATATCGGCAAACAAATCAGACATTTCAGAATTGCTTTTTAAATAGTGTTGATCACTGAATTTAGTCCTTTTTTCCTCATTTATATATGTTTTATTTTTAATACAAATTAAAGCATCATGGGCTTCATGCATAACCTTACTGATATAAAAAGTTTCATTAGTGGCTATTAATGCTATTTCGAGTTCTGTTGATTTTTTTAAGTTAAACTTTTCAAAAGCAACTTCATTCTGATCTCCATGACGTTGAATTTCTATATAAAATCTATCTTTAAATTTAGACTTTAGTCTTGAGTATAATTCTTTTATTTCAATAAATTTACCTTTGTCAAAAAGTTGACCAAAAAAACCTTGGGCCGTTCCTGAAAATAAGGAAACACCAATATTTTTATTCAATAATTCTTCAAAATCTAAATGTGGTTCTGAAAGTTTATCATTTTTGAGATATGATAGTGAAGATAATTCAATTATATTTTTATAACCTTTTTCATTTAAAGCATATAAGGGTAATAAACCAACAGTGTCACCATATTTAAAATTTATTTGGGTTCCAATTATTGGCTGGGTGCCTACTTTTGATATTTTTTCTGCAAATTCTAAAGCTCCGCACAAATTAGCAGTATCACACAATGCTAATGATCTAATCTTATTTTCTTTAGAAAAATCTTTTAAATCATCAATTTTAATTGCACCCTCACATATTGAATATTGTGAATGAATTTTTAAATGATTAAAATTTTGAATTTCAGACTCAGCCATTGATGGCTTTTATATTACCATCAATCATTTCCAATAAGCAATCTGACTTATTCGCAAAAAATCTATTATGGGTTGCAAAAATTATTATTCGGTTTGAATTTATTTGTTTTTTAAGGATGTCAAAAATTCCTTTTGCAGTTTTTAAATCAAGACTTCCAGTAGGTTCATCGGCTAGAATAATTTGAGGGTTGTTAATTAAAGCTCTTGCAATCGATATTCTTTGTTTTTCTCCACCAGATAGTTCTGAAGGATAATGTTCTGATCTATTTAAAAGTCCAACTTTTTTTAACAAAACTTTTGCTTTAGAAATAGATAATTTTCTTTTATTTCCAGCAGCAAGGCTAGCTAAATAGATATTTTCTAATGCAGTGAAATCAGGAAGTAAATTATCTTGCTGATAAATAATACCAATTTTCTTTGCTCTCAAAATATCGTTTTTATTTGAATTATTAAAATCAATTTGCTTATTATCTATACTGATTGAACCTGAATTAGGTTTATCGATTAACGAAAGTAGATTTAAGAGAGTTGATTTTCCTGATCCTGAAGGACCCATTAAAGAATAAATTTTTCCTTTTTTAAATTTATAAGAAATTTTTTTCAAAACTCTAACTTTTTTTAAAGCGTCAAAAGATTTATTCAAATTTGAGATTTCAATTATATTATTCATATTTTAAGGCTTTAATCGGATCAAGTTTAGCAGCTTTTAAGGCAGGAAAAATTGAAACAATGATTGTTATAAAGATTGAACATAATGAAATAATAAATATTGATAAAGGATTAATTTCTGATGGCATTGTGCTTAAAAAATAAATCTCTTCCGGGAATAAACTTATATTAAATGCAGAACTTAAGAGTAAGCGTAAATTTTCTACATACATAGAAAAAGTTACACCTAAAACAATACCAAAAATTGTTGCTGAAGTTCCTATAATTATTCCAATTAAAAAAAATATTTTAACAATTGACTTATTCAAAACACCTATAGATTTTAAAATAGCAATTTCTCTGGTTTTATTTTTAACAAGGATTGTTAATCCTGAAATTATGTTAAAAGCTGCAACAATTATTATTAAAGATAAAATAATAAACATAACATTTCTTTCAACTTTTAATGCTGTAAACAATGAACTGTTCATATCTGACCATGTATATATAAAATCATTAGGAAAATTACTTTGAACTATAGATTTTTGGTATTCAATGTTCCTAGGATTATCTAAATAAATTTCTAAATTTCTATCTTTTTCATCTAAATTAAAAAATTCTTCTAAAGTTTTTAAATTAATAAAGGCTATATTATTATCAAATTCAGCCATACCACTTTCAAAGATAGATGATACTAAAAAAATTTTTTGTTTTGGAAGGTTTCCAATTATAGTTTCAACTCCTGCAGAAGACATTAAAGTAATACTATCACCAATATCTAAATTAAGACTTAAACTGAGCTCTTTACCTATTGAAATATAATTTTTAGGTAATATTTTGTTGTTACCAAAAAAAAGTTTATTCTCAAAAATCTTTAATTTTGGAAAATCATTACTTTCATAACCTCTCAACATTATCCCTTTGGAAATATCACTTTTGATAATTATAGACTCGCCTGAGTTACTTAAAATTAAGTCCTTTGAAATGCTTTTTAAGTCCTGATTTATTTTGTCTAGTTCAATTTTATTTTCATAAGGATCAACTGTTATATGTGGATTAAATCCAACAATTTTATTTATTAACTCAGTTCGAAATCCATTCATTACGGACATGACAATAATTAATACTGCTACGCCGAGACCTATTCCTATAAATGAAAAGATAGATATAACATTTAAAAAACCATCTTTTTTTCTGGCTCTTAAAAATCTAAATGTAATTTCTTTTTCTAATGTGGAAATCAATTTTTTGTTTTTTGTTCTTTAATAATCTTAATTATTTCTGATAAATTAATTTTTTTTGCTTCTTTGCCAATTTCTTTAAATTCTAATAAATCTCCATCAGTTTGTTTACCAATAATAATTTGATACGGAACACCTATAAGGTTCATTTTTTTTATTTTTGAAGATAAGTTTTCTTCAGTATCATCAATTATTGTTTCTATACCATTTTTTTCTAACTCTAAATTTATTTGATTGGCTTTTTTTAATACTGATGTATCGTTTTTATTTATCATAGGGATTATTGAAAGGTCATATGGTGCAACAGAAATTGGCCATTTCATGACTTCATTTTTATCATCGTATTTAGCCTCAATAATAGCCCCAACCAGTCTTGATACACCTATTCCATACGATCCCATTTTAACAAAATCTTTTTTTCCTTCAGGTAAATCTACTGATGCTCCCATAGGTTTCGAGTATTTATCTCCAAAATAAAAAATATGTCCAACCTCTATACCCTTTGTTTTTAAGCGATTTGTTTCTGAAACTTTTTTTTCAAACTCATTTTTGTTAAATTTTTCATCAGTAACAGAGTAAAACTTTTCATATTTTTTTCTTAATTCTTCAAGAGATTTTTTATCTAATTTCGTTCCCTCACTATCTAGATCAAAAATTCTTTTATCTGTGTAGATTTTGCTCTCTCCTGTTTCTGCAAGTATTATGAATTCATGGGAGAGATTGCCTCCAATAGGTCCTGTATCAGCAGCCATTGGTATAGCAGTAAGATCTAATCTCTTAAAAGTTTTTAAATATGCTAAAAAAAATTTATTGTAAGAAAATAAAGCTTCTTCATCTGTAATATCAAATGAATAGGCGTCTTTCATATAAAATTCTCTACATCTCATTATCCCAAATCTTGGTCTAATCTCATCTCTGAATTTCCATTGGATATGATATAAAAGTTGTGGAAGAGATTTATACGACTTTACTGAGGATCTAAATATATCTGTAACAAGTTCCTCATTAGTTGGTCCATAAAGCATTTCTCTATTTTGACGATCTTTAATCCTAAGCATTTCTTCCCCATAATCTTCATACCGTCCACTTTCTTTCCATATTTCACTGGATTGGATAGTAGGCATTAAAATTTCTTGAGCGCCAATTTTATTTTGTTCTTCCCTAACAATTTTTTCAATCTTTTTCATGATTTTAAAACCCATTGGTAACCATGAATAAATACCTGCTGAAGATTGTTTAATCATTCCAACTCTAAGCATTAATTGATGTGATTTTATTTTCGCTTCTGAAGGGTTATTTTTAAGAATTGGGATAAATGCTTTAGAAATATACATGTTAAATGATTATATTTCTTAAATTCAAATATTCAAATTTCATTAGTAAATAAATTATAATGAACAAAATCGTTGTTATTCCTGTACAATATACGAATTTTTTTAACATTTTTGGATTTTCAGGTGATCCTGGATCTTCACCATCTATTTTAACTGTTTTTTTTCTTTCTACATCTATTGGTAAAATTGCAAAAAAAACAATCCACCAAATGATAATGTAAACTATAGCTAAGCCTGTAATGCTCATTAAATTTTAACTAAATTAATATTTGTAAAAGGTTTTTTTCCAGTTTTTTCTTTTGTAAATTTTCTACAAGCAATTTTAAGTGCATCAATTAAATTGTACTCTTGTTGTTTGTTGCCTAATCTGAATGATTTTGTTGTTTTTTCTATTTCATTTTCTAATCCATAAATAAATTCTTCTTTTTCATAAATTGGTAATCCTCTAAAAGTTGTTATTGGATTATTATGAATATTTCCCTTTGGAGTAATTAAAATCGTAACCTCCAAATATCCATTTGTTCCTAAATTTTTTCTATCTTTAATTGATTGTGAATCTTCCTCAACACTAACACTCCCATCTAAATATAATCTACCACTGGGTGCTTTGTCATATACCTCAGGTTCATTGCCTGGGTATAATTTCACAATATCTCCATTTTCTACTTGCACAGGATATGGCACCTGCATTTCTTTTGCAAAATTTATATGTTCAATCATATGTCTATGTTCGCCATGAACAGGAATTACACATCTTGGTTTTACCCATTGATACATATCTTTTAAATCTTCTCGATTAGGATGACCAGAGACATGAATAAATTCTGTTTCTTCTGATATGACTTCAATTCCGTCTTTGACCAATTGATTGTGTAATTTATAAAGCTTTTTTTCATTACCAGGAATTATCTTTGAGGAAAAAATTACAGCATCATCTTTTTCTACAAAAACATCTGGGTGTGTGTAGTTTGATATTCTCATCATAGCACCCATTGGTTCTCCTTGGCTACCCGTACATAAATAAACAATTTTTTCTCTTGAAAAATTTTTAGCATCTCTAGGATCTACAGGGTCAATTGTATCTTGAAGGTATCCACATTGTTTGGCAGCTTTATAGATCCTATGCATTGATCTACCAACTAATGAAATCTGTCTGCCTGTTTTTTTAGCGCAATAAAAAGCTGTTTCCATTCTTGCAACATTAGAAGCAAATGACGTAATTATTATACGTTTTTTTAATCTACTCATAATATTTAATAAATTTTTTCTTACATCAAGTTCTGAGCCTGATCTTCCTGCGCTAAAAACATTTGTCGAGTCACAAATCATAGCAAGAACGCCTTCTTCGCCAATTTCTTTTAATCTTTTAGAATTAATATTTTCACCAACTAAGGGATTTGGATCTACTTTCCAATCCCCTGTGTGAAGTATAACTCCTGCAGGGGTTTTGATTCTTAAACCATTAGGTTCTAAAATAGAATGAGTGAGAGTAATATACTCTATATCGAAAGGATCTAATAACACGTTACCATTAAGTTCAACTATCTTTAGGTCATTAGTAATATCAATATGTTTTTCTTTGAATTTTTCTCTTATTAAAACTGCTGTAAAAGGTGTAGCATAAATTTTACATTTAAGTTTTGGCCATAAGTGTGCGATTGCACCTATATGATCTTCATGAGCATGTGTTAATATAATTCCTAATAAATTATCTTTTCTTTCTACAATAAAGCCTGGGTCAGGATAAATAAGATCTACTCCTGGTATAGAGTCATCTGCAAATGTAACTCCAATATCGACCATAATCCATTTATGATCTCCTGGCTGACCATAGCCAAAAAGATTCATATTCATTCCAATTTCTCCAGATCCTCCAAGAGGGCAAAATAATAATTCGTCTTTCATTTATTTAATTAGTTTAGAAATTTTAATTAGACCTTTTATAGTAATATCTTTATCTTGAATTACTTTTGTTTTGATTGAATCTTTAAACAAACCAGAAAATCCTCCTGTTATTATCAATTTAAAAGACTTTCCTGTCTCTTTCTTAATCAAATTAATAATATTGTCAATTAGACCACTATATCCCCAAAAAAAACCTGATCTTACAGCACTAATTGTGTCGTTACCTATAATTTTCTTAATTTTTTTTAAGTCTATTTTAGGAATTAAAGCTGCTTTATCAGATAAAGTATTTAAAGAAATTTTAATACCAGGAGCTATTATACCTCCTTTATAAGTTTTTTTAATAACTACATCAAAAGTTGTTGCAGTGCCAAAATCTAATATAATAAAATTATCTTTCCTGTTAAGTAAACTAATTGCATTTGTTAATCTGTCTGAACCAACTTGTTTATAATTTACATTTATATTAATGAGTGATCTTAAATTCAAATTTTTAATTTCATAACATTTATTTTTAGTTTTATTTAGTAAGAAATTTTTAATCAAATAAAAATTTTTAGGCACAACACTACAAAACAAAATTTTTTTTATTATCTTAAAATCTTTAATTAAAGAATTAAATTTAATGTTTAAAATTTTATTGTTAATTCCTTTAGATGAAAAATTTATATTTCTTAAAATTTTGTAATTTGAATTAACTAAGAAAATCTTGGTTTCTGAATTTCCTATATCTCCTAATATATACATAAATAATTCTTTCTTATTTGTAAAATTTACTTAGTTTTGTTTCAAAAATCTTTTTAATTTCATTTTCAATTTTTCTTATTGATATTTTTTTTTTTGTTAAATTATAAAGATTTGTCGTAGGATAATTCTTTATATATGGATTCTTTATCAAATTTATTCCTATCCCTACAACTAAATATTTTTTATTATGTTTTATTAATGTTTCCTGTAATATTCCACATATCTTTTTTTTATCTATTAATAAATCGTTAGGTTTTTTTAGGATAATTTGATTTTTGTAGTAAAGAGACAGCAATCTTTTAACCGATATAAAGTTAATATTAGTCAATTTTTTTAGAGAAATGGTAAAATTTTCAATATTGTAAAAAAAACTTATAAATAGATTGCCCTTATAAGAAATCCATTTTTTTCCATATTGACCACGGCCATTATTTTGTATTTCTGAAATAATCATTCCATAATCAAAAACTGAACTTTTAATTATTCTGATAGCGGTATCATTAGTACTATTAACTTTTTTAAATCTAAAGATTTTAAATTTCATCAAATAATATTAATTCTAGAAATTACTTCAATTAATTGACCAGGAAAAATGAAGTACATTAGAATTAATAATGTTGAAAAAGTAAGAGAAAATTTTAACCACAAGCTATGATCAGTGTCATATTTTTCTTTTTCTTTATCAAAATACATAATCTTAATTATTCTTAAATAATAAAAAGCAGCAACAACAGTTGATAATAATCCAACTATAGCTAAAAAATACATAGATTGCTCTAAGACCGATTTAAAAATATAAAATTTTGCAAAAAAGCCTGCCAAAGGTGGAATTCCTGCTAATGAAAACAAAATTAGCAATAATGATAATGATAGTAATGGGTGATTTTTTGATAAACCAGATAGATCATCAATATTCTCAAAATATCTTTGATTTCTTTTCATCATCAATAAACATGAAAATAAACCTAAGTTCATTATTATATAAATGGTTATATATATAACTGAGCTTTGAATTCCATCGTTAGAACCAGTTGCTAGTCCTGCTAAAGCATAACCTACATGTCCTATAGAGCTGTACGCAATAAGTCTTTTAATATTAGTTTGTCCTATAGCTGCGATTGCTCCAAAAAGCATAGATGCTATTGACAAAAAAATTAAAATCATTTGCCACTGATCTATTAAATATAAAAAAGGAACATATAAGAATCTTATAAATACGGTGAGAGCTGCGATTTTAGGGACCATTGTGAAAAATAATGTAACAGAAGTCGGGGAACCTTCATAAACATCTGGTGCCCACATATGAAATGGTACAGCTGAAATTTTAAATGACAGTCCAACCAAAATAAAAACAATTCCAAAAGTGATAGAATAATTATCTGGATTTAATTGCTCAGCAATAACAATAAAATTAGTTGAGCCTGTAAATCCGTAGATTAAAGAACATCCATAAAGTAATAAACCAGATGATAATGCACTTAAGACGAAATATTTTAATCCTGCTTCAGAGGATTTAAGTTGATCTCTATTAAATGATGCCAAAACATATAAAGCTAGTGATTGAATCTCTAAGCCCATATAAAATACAATTAAATCGTTCGAACTAATCATTATCATCATTCCTAGAACTGAACTTAAAATTAAAATTGGATATTCAATTTTAAAAATTTTAAATGTTTTTAAATAATTTGACGAAATTACTAAAACTAAGAAAGCTGCTAACAATGTAATTATCTTCATGAATGATGATAAATAATCAATTATAATGCTTGAATTAAATAAAAAAATTTCTTCTATACCAATGGTTTCATTGAATGTTATTACAGCTGTGCTAAGTAAAATAATAAGTGAAATATTTTGAATTAATTTAGAACTATCTTTTTTAAAAACCCCTAAAATAAGCAGAAACATTATTGATAATGCAAG
The DNA here is from genome assembly GCA_014653625.1 of Pelagibacterales bacterium SAG-MED39. GTDB lineage: Bacteria > Pseudomonadota > Alphaproteobacteria > Pelagibacterales > Pelagibacteraceae > Pelagibacter. The sequence goes on along the minus strand of JACWEI010000004.1, from coordinate 2,763 downwards.
AAAAATTTCTGGAAAAACTAGTTCTAAATTAGTCATTTCAATTACTCATAATATTAAGGTTATATACTCTTATTAAATCACTAATTGAAACTTCTATAGTATTAATTAAGACATCGGGGAAAAATCCAAAAAATAAAATTGGTATTGCTAAACAAGATAAGATGAATAACTCTGATTTATTTAAGTCTACCATCTTTTTTAAATCAGAATTTATTAATTTACCAAAAACTACTCTCTTGTATAACCAAAGCATATAAGCTGCGCCTATTATAACTCCCAAACTTGCAATTACAGCAACTAAAAAATTATCTTTAAATGCTCCCATTAAAATTAAAAATTCACCTACAAATCCACTTGTTCCTGGTAGACCTAAAGCAGCTAATGTAAATAACATAAATAAAACTGAATATTTAGGAATAATACTTACAATACCACCATAAGAATCTATCAATCTAGAATGCATTCGATCATAAACTACCCCCACACATAAAAAGAGTGCTGCCGCAACTAATCCATGGCTAATCATTTGCAAGATACTTCCTTCTAACCCCTGCTGTTGAATTGTAAAAATTCCCAAAGTTACAAAACCCATATGTGCTACCGACGAATACGCAATTAATTTTTTCATGTCTTCTTGCATCAGAGCAATAAAAGAAGTGAATATGATAGCTATAACACTTAAAGTATAAATTAATGGTGTGAAAATTTCTGATGCTACAGGAAATAAACCTAATGAAAATCTAATAAATCCATAACCTGCCATTTTAAGTAAAATCGCAGCTAAAAGAACTGACCCAGCAGTTGGAGCTTCAACATGTGCATCTGGTAACCAAGTGTGCACAGGCCACATAGGAGTTTTGACAGCAAAAGAACTAAAGAAGGCAAGCCACAAAAGATTTTGATATTTGGCATCAATTCCTAATTCATAAAGTTGGGTTACATCAGTAGTTCCTGATATCCAATAAATAGAAATTATGGCTACCAGCATTAATACTGATCCTAATAATGTAAATAAAAAAAACTTAAATGCTGAATAAACTCTTCTAGAACCTCCCCAAATTCCAATGATTAAAAACATAGGAATTAAGCCAGCTTCAAAAAAAAGATAAAAGACTACAAGATCCAGTGAACAAAAAACACCAATCATGAAAGACTCCATAACTAGAACCGCAATTAAAAATTCACCTAGTCTATCTTTAATCGAATTGTTTACCGAAATTATACAAAGTGGAGTTATAAACGTTGTTAAAATAATAAATAATATTGAGATTCCATCAATGCCTACTTTGTAATTTATAAGACCCTCAATCCAAATTCTGTCCTCAACAAATTGAAACTCAGATGTCGATTGATCAAACAAAATCCATAAATAAATTGATAAAAAAAAATTTACTAATGAAGTAAACAAAGCAACATATTTCACTGTTATATTATTTTTGTTATTATTTCGTGTAAAGAGAAGAAAAAAAGCACCAATGGTAGGTAATAATATTAAGGAAGAAAGAATAGGAAAATTCATTACTTAACAATTAAAAATGTTAGTAAAGCAGATAAACCAAGCAACATTACAAATGCATATTGATAAATGAATCCACTTTGAAACTTATTTGCTTTTAAAGAACATTTTTTAATAAATAATGAAATACCATCTGGTCCAAAACCATCAATTATTTTTATATCAAAAAATTTCCATAAAAATAATCCTATCTTTTTTGATGGAACTATAATTAAGAAATCATAAAGTTCGTCAAAATACCATTTATTTATCAAAAATTGATATAATGGTTTATTAACGTTTGCTATTTTTTCGGGTAAATTTTTATTTTTAACAAATAAATAATAAGCAACTGGAATTGACAAAACTACTATCACAGGAGTTAAAATTAAAAACCAAAAAGGAGGATGTTTGGTGCTTAATGGTTCTAGAAAAAAAATGGACTCCTGCCAAAAATTATTCGTAAACCCTGAACTTAAAAATAACTCTTTAAATGTGTACCCAGCGAATATAGCACCTATAGATAATAAAATTAAAGGTATCAACATTACTAAAGGAGACTCGTGAGTTTCTTCAATCTTGATATCTTTATTGTTATATTCGCCATGAAAAGTTTTGAATATTAGTCGCCATGAATAAATTGAAGTAAGAAATGCTGTAATAATTCCAATTCCTGCTGCATAATACCCAACTGTATTTCCTCTTAAATAAGCAAACTCTATAATTGCATCTTTTGAATAAAATCCTGATAAAAATGGAAAACCAGTCAAAGCTAAAGTTCCTATGATCATTAATATGTAGGTGTAGGGTAATTTTTTATAAACTCCCCCCATTTTATTTATATTTTGCTCATCTTTGAATGCATGTATAACTGAACCAGATCCTAAGAATAGTAAAGCTTTAAAAAATGCATGAGTAAAAAGATGAAACATTGCAACATTATAAGCACCTACTCCAGCAGCAAAAAACATATATCCTAATTGACTACAAGTTGAATATGCAATAATTTTCTTAATATCCGTTTGGACTAGCGCCACAGTAGCTGCAAAAAAAGCTGTACTCATGCCTACAATAGTAACAATATTTAATGCTAGTTCTGAATATTCATAGATAGGCGAACATCTAACAACTAAAAAAACACCTGCCGTGACCATAGTGGCAGCATGAATAAGTGCTGAAACAGGTGTTGGACCTTCCATAGCATCTGGTAACCAAGTGTGAAGTAAAATTTGAGCTGATTTACCCATTGCTCCAACAAATAAGAGTAA
>JACWEI010000039.1 GCA_014653625.1 Pelagibacterales bacterium SAG-MED39 | reverse complement strand
AACAAATAGTGAGCTTGGTTTTGATTACTTGAGAGATAATATGAAATACTCTGAAGAAGAAATGGTTCAAAGAGATCACTTTTATTCAATCGTTGATGAAATAGACTCGTGTTTAATTGATGAGGCTCGAACTCCTCTTATTATTTCAGGGGCAGCTGAGGACAAGACTCAACAATATTTAGTTGTAGATAAGTTGGTTAAGCTCCTTGACAAAAAGGATTTTGAAATAGATGAAAAAGATAAAAATATTTTATTAACAAATGAAGGTATCAACAAAGTAGAAAAAATATTTTCTGAAGCTAATATCTTAAAAAATAATAATTTTTATGACCCAGAGAATTTGAATTTAGTTCATTATGTTAATCAATCTTTAAGAGCAAACCATTTGTTTACAAAAGGGAAAGATTATATTGTAAAGGATAATGACTTAAAAATAATCGATGAATTAACTGGAAGAATTCTTGAGGGAAGAAGATTCGGTGATGGTTTGCATCAGGCTTTAGAAGCTAAAGAAAAAGTTACAATCCAATCAGAAAATCAAACTTTGGCATCAATTACCTATCAAAATTATTTTAAACTTTACCAGAAAATTTCTGGCTGTACTGGAACTGCTCAAACTGAATCTGAGGAATTTTTAGAAATCTACAATTTACCTGTGGTCGTAATACCAACAAATAAAGAAATGATTAGGAATGATTTTAACGACCAAATTTTTAGAACTGAAGAAGAAAAAAATAGTGCAATCACCAAGAAAATAAAAGAATGTCATAAGAATGGTCAACCTCTTTTAGTATTCACGTCAAGTATTAACAAATCTGAAATTTATTCAAAATTGTTAAATAAAGAAAAGATTAAGCATGTCGTATTAAATGCTAAAAATCATGAAAATGAGGCTGATATAATTGCTAATGCAGGTAGAGAATTTTCAGTAATAATTACTACCAGTATTTCAGGTAGAGGCGTGGATATTCAATTAGGGGGTAAAAAAAAATCAATGCCTAATGAAATTCTGCAAAAAAATAAAGATAAAATTAAGGAACTTGGGGGATTATTTGTTATTGGAACTGAAAGAATGGAGTCTAGAAGAGTTGATAACCAAGCAAGAGGTAGGTCGGGTCGTCAAGGTGATGAAGGAAGCTCAATTTTTTACGTAAGTCTTGAAGATGATCTAATGAGAATATTTGGATCAGAATCTATGAATAATATTCTACAAAAATTAGGTCTAAAGGATGGTGAAAGTATAGATCATCCTTGGATAAATAAAGCTCTTGAGAGAGCCCAACAAAAAGTTGAGGCTAGAAACTTTGATATAAGAAAGACATTAATAAAGTTTGATAATGTTCTTAATGATCAAAGACATGTAATATTTTCACAAAGAAAAAGTGCGATGAATACAAGCCAAATATTTGACTATTCTGAAAATTTTCTTAATGAAATAATTGAAAACTTATGGAGCTTGAAAAAGCTTAAAGTATCAAATATCAAAAATAACGAATTCGATAATAAGTTAAAAATGATTCTTGGAAAAAGTTTTGATGAAACAGAATTTCAAAGTTTACTAAAAGATAAAGATGAAGAA
>JACWEI010000038.1 GCA_014653625.1 Pelagibacterales bacterium SAG-MED39 | reverse complement strand
AGCCAAATATTTGTTTTGATAGCTTTCTATTATGTATTCAAATTTGCAAATGAAATTTTAGGCAGTATTAGTTTAGCCCTAATTTCAATATTATTAATTACTCAACCTGAGAAATTCTGGCAGGAAGCATCTAATGATATTTTTTGGTTTAAAAAACCCTCAAAAATTTTAAATAAATCAAACCCTCCCTTTTATAAATGGTACGAAGATGGGATAACAAACACTTGTTATAATGCATTAGATGTTCATATCGATCAAGGTAATGGAAAAAGAATCGCACTAATATACGATAGTCCAATCACTGATAACAAAAGCAAGTTCACTTACGAGGAGTTGAGGTCAAAAGTTTCAAAATTTGCTGGAGCCCTACAAGATCAAGGTGTTAATAAGGGAGATAGAGTAATCATTTACATGCCTATGATACCTGAGGCTGTGATTGCTATGCTTGCTTCAGCAAGAATTGGCGCAATTCATTCTGTAGTTTTTGGAGGATTCGCTTCTAGCGAACTTGCAAGTAGGATTGATGATAGTAAAGCAAAAGTATTAGTCACTGCATCATGTGGTTTTGAACCTGGAAGAACTGTTGAATACAAACCTTTAGTCGATGAAGCAGTTAAACAAGCCAAACACAAAATTGAAAAGATGATTCTATTCCAAAGACCTGGACATGAAGTAAAATTAAACGCACCTAAAGAGGTTAATTGGGAGGAAGTTGTTACAAATGCAAAAGAAACTGATTGTGTTGAAATGAACTCAAATGAATTTGCCTATATTCTATATACATCTGGAACAACGGGTACACCTAAAGGGATAGTAAGAGACATTGGTGGTCATATAGTTGCATTAAAATGGACTATGAAAAATATATATAACATAGATGAAGGAGATATTTGGTGGTCTGCAAGTGATATCGGTTGGATTGTTGGGCATTCTTATATTGTTTATGCTCCTTTGTTTAAGGGATGTACAACAGTTCTATTTGAAGGTAAGCCAGTAGGTACTCCGGATGCAGGAGCATTTTGGAAAATTATTTCTGATTATAAAGTTAAATCTTTATTCACAGCTCCTACTGCTTTCAGAGCAATCAAAAAGGAAGACCCTGAAGGGAAATTTTTTTCTAAATACGATCTCTCTAAATTTGAAAGTCTATTTCTTGCTGGTGAAAGGGCAGATCCAGATACAATTAAATGGGCTGAAAATTTATTGAAAGTACCAGTAATTGACCACTGGTGGCAAACAGAAACAAGTTGGGCAATTAGTTCCAATTGTACAGGAATTGAAATGATGGAAACTAAATATGGTTCAGCTTGCAAAGCTGTTCCTGGTTATGATGTTAAGATTATGAAATCAGATCAAACTTTAGCTAAACCAAATGAAATGGGAGATATAGTCGTAAAACTTCCTCTGCCTCCTGGAACTTTTCCAACTCTTTGGAATGCAGATAAAAGATACAAAGAAAACTATATGTCAAATTATGAAGGTTACTATCAAACTTATGATGCCGGACATATTGATGATGACGGTTATATCTGGATTATGTCTAGAACAGATGATATTATTAATGTTGCTGGTCATAGATTATCTACAGGAGCAATAGAAGAGGTTTTATCTGAACATCAATCAGTTGCAGAATGTGCAGTTCTTGGAGTTGCAGATAAATTAAAAGGACAATTACCTATTGGGTT
>JACWEI010000037.1 GCA_014653625.1 Pelagibacterales bacterium SAG-MED39 | reverse complement strand
AGAAGAACTTCCAGATGCAATTAATCAAGAGGATTTGCTGGACAAAAAAAAACAAGAAAGAGAAAAATTAGGATCAGTAAATTTAAAAGCTGATGAAGAAACAAATAAATATGAAATGGAAATAAAAAAAATGGAAAAAGATCGAGCAGATTTAGTTACAGCAATAATTAAATTGAAAGATAGTATTAACGAACTCAATCAAAAAGGTAGGGAAAAATTAATAGAAGCTTTTGAAAAAGTTAATAGAAAATTTAACGAAGTTTATACAAAATTATTTAATGGTGGAAATGCTAAACTTGAACTAGTCGACTCCGATGATCCTCTTGAAGCAGGTTTGGAAATGTTAGTTAGCCCTCCTGGTAAACGACTTCAATCAATAACTTTATTATCTGGAGGTGAACAGGCCCTTACTGCATTATCCTTAATTTTTGCTGATTATCTAATTTTTCTAATTGTAGGTTTAACTTGTTTTTTCTCTCTGTTAATTCGTTTACCATTTTTTCTGAGTTTGATAATAAATTTTTCCAGCTTTCCATTTCTTGATCTATAATATTTATTCTTTCATTTCTTTTTACAGAATCTTTTTTAATATTTTGATTTTTACTATAGCTATTAGCATATTCTTCAATAATCATTTGACAATTATCAAGAACAGTAACTGCCTCTACATTTTTTTGTAAATTAATTAATTTTTTGACTTTATCAATTTCTAATTTTAATTTATTTTTGGCATCTGCTAAATCTTCGTTAGATTGCTTTTCAGTTTGATAATATTTAGAATCTATTTCAATAAGATCATTTTTCTCTTCTTTGAGTCTTTTTTCGTTAGAATTTGCATCAATAATAATTCCTTTTTCTCTATTTATATCCTCATTAAATGTCTGAAGAGATTTTTTAATATTCTCTAGTTCATCTTGAGTTCTAACATTTTCTTCATCTAAACCTTTTAACTCCAAATTAAGCCTCTGTATTTTTGAGAGGTTTTCAATATTTTTTTCTCTTAATGGTGTAACTTTATCTGTTTCAGACTTAATGAAACTTTCAATTTCAGAAATTCTACTATTAAAACCGCTCACTTCTCCCTCTGCTTCAATATTAATTTCATTTTCAATTCTAATTTCCTTATCTATTTCCAATAATTTCAAATAATATAAACCTGCTTCAACTTTTTTAATTTCATCAGATATATCCTTGTATTTAGTTGCCTCCTCTGCTTGTTTTTGAAGATTTGCCAACTGTTTTTCTTGTTGTCTTCTTAATTCGTCTGCTCTTTTTAAATTATTTTCTGCAGCACTTAACCTTAATTCAGCTTCATGTCTCCTCACATGCAAACCAGAAATTCCAGCTGCCTCCTCTAAGATCGCTCTTCTATCAGTTGGTCTTGCAGTAACAAGAGCACCAATACGACCCTGACTAATCATAGATGGTGAATGAGCGCCAGTAGACAAGTCAGCAAAAAACATTTGAGCATCTCTTGCTCTAACTTCTTTATCATTTATATAAAATTTAGATCCTTTATCTTTTTCTATTTTTCGTCTTACATTTACCTCACTAAGCTCTCTAAATTGAATTGGACCTTCATTATTTTTATTTTCAACAGAGACCAAAACTTCCGCAATATTTTTAGATGCTTTATTAGATGTTCCTGAAAAAATTACATCTTCCATTCCAGAACCTCTCATACTTTT
>JACWEI010000036.1 GCA_014653625.1 Pelagibacterales bacterium SAG-MED39 | reverse complement strand
AAACAAATCAAATCAATTGCGTTCACCTCTATACCTAAGAAAACTAGACTCTTGTCAACAATACTTGGGATTAATTCAAAAACTTCTGAATAATTTACAGTGTCAAATAAATAAAAGATTAAAAAAATTCCTAAAGCAAATCCAAAGTCTCCAACTCTGTTTACTAAAAAGGCTTTAATTGCAGCTGTATTTGCTGTGTCTTTCTTAAACCAAAAACCTATTAAAAAATATGAACATAAGCCTACACCTTCCCAACCAAAAAATAATTGAATGAAATTATCTGAAGTTACCAACATTAACATAGCAAAAGTAAATAAAGACAGATAAGCCATAAATCTTGGTTTGTGGGGGTCGTGAGACATATAACCAATAGAATAAATATGAACTAAAGAAGAGATTGATGTTACAATTACCAACATCACTGCTGATAAAGAGTCAATCTTCATAGACCAATTAACATCTAATGATCCAGAATTAATCCATGTAGCTATAATTATATTTTCTTGATATTGATTAATAATTACTTCATACAAAACTATAGCAGATAAAATTGCCGAAATTGTAACCATAAGACTTGTAACAATTTCTGAGTTTCTGTCGCCAATAAATTTTCCAAAGAACCCAGATAAAATTGAAGCTATTAGAGGTAGTGCTATAATTAAAATTTCCATTCTAACCTTTTAATTTATCAATTTCTTCAACTCGAATAGTTCCGGAATTTCGATAGTAAACAACAATAATTGCTAGACCAATTGCAGCTTCGGCTGCAGCAACTGTTAGGATAAATAAAGTAAACACTTGTCCTGATAAATCGTTTAAATATATTGAGAATGAAACTAGATTTATATTTACTGCTAATAAAATAAGCTCAATACTCATCAAAATTACAATAATATTTTTTCTATTTAAAAAAATTCCAACTATACCAATCGTAAAAATTACTGCTCCTAAAGTTAAATAATGTCCTAAACCTACTTCAATCATCAATTTTAACTCCTTTATTAGAGTGTACCTCTAAGACTTCTACACCTTCTGATCTTTCTCTTGAAATTTGTTTGATATAACTTTGTTTTTTAATACCTTCTCTTTGTCTAAAAGTAAGAACTATTGCACCAATCATTGCAATTAGTAAGATCATTCCACTCATTTGAAATATATGAATATAATCTGTGTATAAGATTTGTCCTAAAGAATGTGTATTGCTCATTTTGCTTGAGATATCTAAATTAGTAGCACTAAATAAATCAGGCTTATACTTCCATCCACCAACAACTATAATTAATTCAAAAAAAAATTAAAGTACTTATAATAAGTCCTACAGGTATATGTCCAGAACTATTCTCAGATGATAACCATTGATTTTTTTGTTGAGCTACATTTAACATCATTACAACAAATAAAAATAAAACTGCAACTGCTCCAACATATACAATTAGCATAATCATTCCTAAGAATTCTGCTCCAATCATAATAAAAAGACATGAGATACTTATAAAGTCTAAAATTAAAAAAAAAACAGAATGAACAGTATTTTTTGAAACAGTAACCATGATTGCAGAAATTACTGCAATTATAGAAAACACATAAAAGAATATTGCGTGTGCTATCATTAATTATCTATAAGGATTGTCGCTTCTAATATTTGCAGCTAAAACATTCTCCCATCTATCACCATTATCAAGAAGTTTTTCTTTGGTGTAATAAAGCTCTTCTCTAGTTTCTGTTGAAAATTCAAAATTTGGACCTTGAA
>JACWEI010000035.1 GCA_014653625.1 Pelagibacterales bacterium SAG-MED39 | reverse complement strand
TGACAACTGTTAAAACTAAATCTGTTGCTGTAGTTCCTTCAGGCATTTTATTTTTTATCTCAAAACCTATCACCTCTGGAATTAACATTGAAATTGGTTGACCTAACATGCCAGCCTCTGCCTCAATACCTCCCACACCCCAGCCTAAAACTGATAAACCATTAACCATAGTAGTATGACTATCTGTACCAACAAGGGTATCAGGAAATAAATAATTATCATTTTTATATTCTGCTGACCAAACAACTTTAGAAAGATATTCTAAATTTACTTGATGACAAATACCTGTGCCAGGAGGAACAATTCTAAAATTATTAAAAGCCTGTTGTCCCCATTTTAAGAATGAATATCTCTCTCCATTTCTATTAAATTCAATTTCTACATTCTTATCAAAAGAATCTGCCTTTGCTGATTGATCTACTTGTACTGAATGATCAATCACAAGATCAACTGCGGAAAGTGGATTAATAGTTTTTGGATCTTTATTTTTTTCCTTAACAGCCTCTCTCATTGCAGCTAAATCTGCAACTGCTGGTATTCCGGTATAATCTTGAAGCAAAACTCTAGCAGGCCTATATGCTATTTCAGTTTTAGATTTTTTTTCTCTAAGCCAGTTTTTAATAGCTTCTATTTGACTCTTATTTACTGATAAATCATCTTCATATCTAAGAAGGTTTTCAAGTAGTACTTTAAGAGATTTTGGTAATTTCGATATACCTGTTAAACCATTAGTTTCAGCTTTTGAAAGAGAAAAAAATTTGTAAATTTTATCGTTAATCTTAATATCTGATAATGAGTTATAAGAGTTTTTTGTACCTGGTTTCATATTTTATATATAAAAAGTAATAATGCTTAATAAAAGAAGCACTGACATAACACAATTAAAGTATTTAATATATTTCTCATTTGTCGCGAATTTTCTCAAATATTTGCCTACGAATGTCCAAAAAGTAATACTACTCAAAGATATAGCAAACGCAAAAAAAATAACTTGCGTCGCATACATTAAATAATGTTCTCCATATTCAACATAAGTTGAAACAATTATTATTCCAATTAAAACACCCTTAGGGTTTAAGAATTGAAATAAAAAAGTTTCAATAAACTTTACTGGGTTATCATTTTTATTTTCTTTATCCGCCTTTGAAACATAAATTTTACAAGCTAAATAAATTAGAAATAAACTACCAAAATATTTTAAAGAAACTTGTATAATTGGAAAAATTTTAAATACATTAACTAGTCCAACGGTTAGTAAAAAAATTAAAAAAGTAAAACCAAAAGTAACTCCAAATATATGTGGTAAAGTTTTCTTTATACCAAAATTAAAACCTGAATATGAAGCAACAATATTGTTTGGACCCGGTGTGTATGCGGCCACTATCCAAAATAAAGCCATTGATAAAATCTCAGGGTGCATCAAATTAAGCTATTGGCAAGCCATTCTGAGATTTTTGGGAAGGATGTAATAGAATTACTTTTCCTTCTTTATCAATGGAACCTAAAATTAAAACTTGAGAAATTACTCCTGCAATATTTTTTTCAGCAAAGTTACAGACACCTATAACCTGTTTACCTTTTAAATTTTCTTCATTATAATAATGAGTGATTTGAGCAGAAGATTGTTTTATGCCAATTTCTTTTCCAAAATCTACCTCAATAACAAGTGATGGTTTTCTAGCTTTCTCATTTTTTTTAACAGAAATTACAGTCCCGATTCTAATATCAACTTTATCAAAAATATCGTATGTTATTTGTTCTTTCAT
>JACWEI010000034.1 GCA_014653625.1 Pelagibacterales bacterium SAG-MED39 | reverse complement strand
AAAAAGTTTTTATTAAAAACAATATATTAACTCCTAAGTATATTTTGTATTCTTTTAATAAAGATAAAAAAAAATTAATTAACTTAATTAAAAATACACTTGAATTTCCAGTGGTAATCAAACCATTAAATGAAGGCTCAAGTGTAAATGTTTTCATTTGTACAAAGCATAATGTAATAAAAAAAATCAAATTATTAGAAAATTATAAAAAAATTATCATTGAAAAATTTATACCAGGAAGAGAAATTCAAGCAGCGGTTATTGGTTCAAAAAAACTTGGTGCAATAGAATTAAAACCAAGAAGAAAATTTGATGCTGTTAGAAGGTGCCCAGATAGAGGTTTTGATTGTGATAAAATGGCAAAGGAAAGAATTAAACATTTTGTGTCCAAAGAAGCTTTAAATATAGAGGGATTTGGAAAAAAAATTGTAGAGAATTTTTGGAGTTTAAATTTAATAAGGTTACCACAAGATATATTCAAACTTGATTATGCTAAGATTGAAAATCTAGAAGGTTGGGGAAAACAATCTGCAACCAACCTTAAATATTCAATAGATTTGAGAAAAAAAATTTCTTTTGAAAAATTTATTTATTCTTTGGGAATAAGACATATTGGATTAGAAAATGCTAAACTGATATCTAGGAACTTAAGATCTTTAAAAAATTTCATGTCTTTACCAAAAAAAAATAATTTTACCGATTTACTCAATATTGATGGAATGGGTGAAACCCAAGTTAACTCAATTAAAAATTTTTTCTTAAACGACTCAAACAAAAAAGTTTTAAATGAGCTTGAAAAAGCGATTGTTGTAAAAGACGCAAAAATTATAACTACTGGGGGTTTATTGAATAATAAAACATTCATGTTAACTGGTAAACTTGAAGGAATAAGTAGGGCAGAAGCTAAATCCTTAATTGAAGAAAACTCTGGTTCTATTTTAAGCAATATCTCTAAAAAACTTGATTATTTAATTATTGGCGAAAAACCAACCAAAAGAAAAGTTACTGAAGCAAAAAATCTTAAAATTAAGATTATAAATCAAGATGAGTGGCTTAAAATGCTAAATAAGACTAGCTAACCAATTTCTTTCTGGTTTGCTTAAAAATTTTGAAAGTTTAGAATAAACATCTAAGTGATATTTAAATAAATATTTTTTTTCATCAGGATTTAATAAATTGAAATTGATTAAATCTTTCTCGATAGGGGCGAGAGTTAAATTTTCGAAAAATATTTTTTTATTAATTTTTTTTACATAAATCAAATTTTCAATGCGAATACCAAAGTGATTTTTTTTATAATATCCTGGTTCATTACTTATAATCATACCTGGTAAAATTTTTATCTTATTAAATTTTGAAATCGATTGAGGACCTTCATGTACATTTAAAAAATAACCAACACCATGTCCGGTACCATGAGAATAGTCGAGACCATCTCTTTTTAAGAATTTTCTTGCTCTTATATCTATTTTACTCCCAGTATTTTCGTTCTTTAAGTTTGTTTTTACAACAGCAATATGACCTTTTAAAACTTTAGTAAAAATATCTCGAATATTCTTTTTAGGTCTTTTAAAGCAAAGAGTTCTAGTTACATCTGTAGTTCCATATTTATATTGACCACCCGAATCACATAGAAAAATATCATCTTTTTTAATTATATTAACGTTAGGTTTTTTAGCTCTATAATGAACAATTGCACCATTTTTTCCAGTCCCTGCGATTGTATTAAAACTTGGAAATAAATATTTACTATTTTTTTTTCTGAAACTTTCTAATTTATTTTGTGCATCGATTT
>JACWEI010000033.1 GCA_014653625.1 Pelagibacterales bacterium SAG-MED39 | reverse complement strand
GAAACCAAATACCATGTCTGGTTTTGGACAACACCACTCAGCAGCATCAATAGTTCCTGCCTCAAGAGCTGGTAGAATATCTCCACCACCCATTGCAACAGATGCTATACCAATGTCTTTGTAAGTTTGTCCAGGGATTCCTGGAGGTGTTCTGAATTTATATTTTCTAAAGTCAGCCATATCTTTAATTGGTTTTGGAAACCAACCTAAAGCCTCAGGTCCAACTGGTTGCAACATAAATCCTTTTATGTCTCTTCCCATTTCTTTCCATAGTTGGTCGTATAATTCTTTACCACCACCATATTGGAACCAAGATAAGAACGCTAAGTTGTCTATACCAACTCCACCACCAGCTACTGGCGAACCAAATAACATAGCAGCAGGGTGATCTCCAGACCAATAGTGAGTCCACGCGAATCCACAATCAATCAATCCTTTATCAACTGCATCTAGAGTTTCTTTAACTCCGACAACAGCACCTGCAGGAAGTATTTCAAACTTTAACGATCCACTCGTTAATTCAGTTACTGTATCAGTAAAGTCCTTTAACATTTTAACTTCATCAGCTTTAGTGTTAAGAACTGTCTGACATTTAAGTGTTTTTGCAGCGTTAGCATTAGAGACAAATCCTAGTACTAAAACCGTTGCAAATAACATTGAAATGATTTTTTTCATTATTTTTCCTCTTGTTAGTTAATTATAACAAGATAATTCAATCAGAAAAACAAAGCTGACACAAGTGACAATTGAGTAATATTAAGTATAAACAAATATAAATAAAATAACTATTCAACTACAAATGGAAATCTTTGATTATATTATTATTGGTGCTGGTTCTGCTGGATGTGTTCTAGCGAATAGACTGACAGAAAATCCTAATACTAAAGTTTTATTAATTGAAGCTGGAGGTAAAGATAGCAATCCCTGGATCCATATTCCAGTTGGTTATTATAAAACAATGCACAATCCTGAAGTTGATTGGTGTTATAAAACAGAGCCAGATAAGACTATGGCAAATAGATCTATTCCATATCCGAGAGGAAAAACCTTAGGAGGGAGTTCGTCTATTAATGGACTTTTATATATAAGAGGTCAAGAACAAGACTACAATATTTGGCGTCAGCTTGGAAATAAAGGGTGGAGTTGGAAAGATGTCTTGCCCTATTTTATTAAGTCAGAAAATCAAGAAAGAGGCAAAAATGATTATCATGGTGATAACGGACCTTTATCAGTATCAGATCCAAGAATTAAGTTAGATTTACTTGAAAGATTTATGGATGCAGCTGAGGAGAAAGGGATTCCAAAAATTGATGATTTTAATAAAGGAGATAATTTTGGTTGTGGTTATTTTCAAGTTACCGAAAAAAACGGTTTAAGATGTAGTTCAGCAGTTGGATATTTAAATCCGATAAAAAAAAGAAAGAATTTAAAGATTGAAACAGATTGTCATGTCGAAAAAATAAATTTTGATGGAACTAAAGCTGTCAGTGTATCTTTTTGGAAAGGTAATGAAACCAATATAGTTAGTGCAAATAAAGAAATTTTATTAAGTGCTGGGTCTATTGGATCTACTCAAATCTTACAAACATCTGGGGTGGGTAAAGCTGATCGATTATCAAATTTAGGAATAAAAGTAATTAAAGATTTAAAAGGTGTTGGTCAAAATTTGCAAGACCACCTAATGTTTAGACCTGTTTATAAAATAAAGAATATTAAATCACTCAATAAAAAAATAAATAGTTTATTTGGAAATTTGATGATTGGCTTAGAATTTATATTTAATAGGTCAGGACCAATGACGATGGGTGCGAGTCAGCTTTGTTTATTTG
>JACWEI010000032.1 GCA_014653625.1 Pelagibacterales bacterium SAG-MED39 | reverse complement strand
CAATCTTGAGCACCAAATATTTTATAAAAAACTTCAGAAAAAAAAGCGCTCATTGGTGGATGTTTATTAAATCCCCAATCTAAATTACTTCCCCAGGCTAAAGCTTCTATAGTATCTAGGGGTAAATTATTATTTGTTATAGACGGAACTAATGTCCAAATTATTAGATGAGATAATAAGAAAATAAAAAATATATTGTTAATATTTCTATTTAAAACATTCATTGATAAATATTTACAATAATTAAGGTTGCTTGACACCCCTATTTTGCTGAATATACTCCCTCGAATTCAATTTGAAAATATGCCTAAAACCAGTAAAGCTAAAAAAAAAGTTTCTAAAGTTAAAAGCAAACCTGTAGTTAAAACTAAAGCAAAAGTGGCTATAAAGCCAAAAATAGTTGTTAAAGGTCCTATTAAAATTTCTAAAACCTATATACCTAAAGATACTGAAAAATATATGTGTGAAAAACATAAAGTATTTTTTAGAATAAAATTACAAGATTGGAAAAAAGAATTAGTCAGAGCGAATAATGAAGCTCTATATAATGGAAGTATGGATGATAATAGTATTTCTGCAGATATTGTCGACCAAGCCAGTTCATATACTGACAAAAATGTAGAAATGAAATCAATCAATAGACAGATTAAATTAATTTCTGAAATTGATAAAGCTTTATTAAGACTTAAAGACGATACTTATGGTTATTGTTTAGATACTGCTGAACCAATTGGGTTAAAAAGACTAATGGCAAGACCTGTTGCAAAATATACAATTGCTGCACAAGAAAAACACGAAAAAAATGAAAAGGTTCACGCAGATGACTAAAAAAAAGAAAAAAAATAAACAAGTTCATAATCCAATTACTTACAATTTTACAAAAAAATATATTTACTTTTATTATGGTTTTTTTTGGATCCTTTTATTATTATTTGTATTTACTAGATGAATAAAAAGTTAGTATTTATAGTTGTTGTAGTTTTATTAATAGAATTATCTGGTTACGGAATATTCGCTTCTTTATTTAGATTATTAAATTCAGTAAATTAGGGTTTCGGTATTACCTCATTTTTATTCATAAAAGAAAAACCTTTTATGACAGCTTCTCTAATTGAAATATCATTGTACCATCTTGTCAAATTTTTATAATTAGAAAGCCCTATATCATGCCACTCATGTCTAGCAATCCATGGGAAGGTTCCAATATCTGCTATTGTATATTCATCGCCTGATAAAAATTTTGAATTTGAAAGCCTCTGATCAAGTTCGGCATAAATTCTTTCTGCAATTTTGAAATATCTTTCTTCTCCGAATTTACTTTTTCCTGGATTGTAATGATGAAATTGATGGTGTTGACCTAACATTGGTCCAACATAACCCATCTGAGCCATAAGCCACTGATTTATCTCTAACCTATTTTTTTGGTCATAAAATTTTCCACTTTCCTCTGCCAAATACATTAATATTGCGCCAGACTCAAAAATCGTTTTATTTTTATTCTGATCAATAATTACTGGAATTTTACTTAATGGACTAATCTTTTTAAATTCAGGTTTAAATTGTTCGCCTTTATCAAGATCTATCTTAGTAGTTTTATATACATAACCAATTTCCTCAAGCATAATACTAATTTTTTTTCCATTAGGTGTATTTGCTGAAAAAAGTTTTATCACTCTTTTTTACCAAGTCTCTTTAATAAGCTTGAGGAAGTGGTGGTAAATTCAAATCTATATTTTTCATTTGGTCTTGCTAACTTAAAGCATGCTCTAGCAGCTAAAGCTCCTTCATGAAAACCAGATAAGATAAGTCTTAATTTTCCTGGATAAGTACAAATATCTCCTACTG
>JACWEI010000031.1 GCA_014653625.1 Pelagibacterales bacterium SAG-MED39 | reverse complement strand
AAGAATTAGAAGAATATCTAGTCAAACGACAGTCAACAAAGCAAGAAAGAGTAGATATAAAAATGCTTTGAAAAAAATGAACCTTTTAATAGAAGGTAAAAAAAAAAACCGAAGCTTTGAAATTCTTACCTAAGTTGAATTCCGAGCTTATGAAGATAGCTAAGTCTGGAATTATTAAAAGACAAAATGCCTCAAGAAACGTTTCTAGAATAACAAAAAAAATATCTTTATTATAATTTTTTATACTCTAGGTTGTTAAAATAGTACAACCTGTGTAATCCACACGATGTGCAATTATAAAAAAAACAAATACTATATTTAGATTTAGTAAAAAAATAATTTTTTAATTTTCAATCTCTAATTTTATTAAGAAAAAATTAATTATAATATTTGTCAAATAAATAATTTTGTTTTGAAAAAGTATTTTCAATCTTAGATTTTATTTTTCTTTATATAAACCAAATTATTTGTTGCAATATTTTTATTAAAGTTCTAACTAAAGTTTCCCCTACAGTTATGAATAATTCTTTTAAAAACAATAATCTCAAAAAAATTAATCTTGAAAAATTTGATTGGAATTCGGCTCAGGGGGAAATGAAAGATAAGCTAGGCTCTGATATATATGAGAGTTGGCTTAAAAAAATTGATTTTGTAGAGGAATTTAGCAACTATCTTCTTTTATCAGTACCAACTAGATTTATCCGTGACTGGATTACATCTAGATATTTAGATCAAATTTTAAAAATAGTTAAAGGTTTTAAAAAAGATATCATTAGGATTGAATTTAAGATAATTGAGACAAAAAAAAATAATAATGAAGTTAACGACGCTTCAAATTCATCTTTAAGAAATGAAAATATTTCGTTTATTAAAGACTCATATCTTCAGTATAATAGAATTGATCCTAATAAGCGGCTTGATAACTTTATAACTGGATCAGGTAATAAACTCGCTTTTGAGGCTTCTGTAAAAGTATCTGAAAATATTTCTCACTACAATCCATTATATATTTACGGTGGTGTAGGAATGGGCAAAACACACTTGCTAAATGCAATAGGTCTTGAACTAAAAAATAACAATAAAGTAATGTTTATTTCTGCTGAAAGATTTATGTATCAATTTGTAAAATCTATAAAATCAAATGAAATGGTCAAATTTAAGGAATATTTTAGAAATACTGATGTTCTACTGATTGATGATATTCAATTTATGAATGGTAAAGAAGCAATGCAAGAAGAGTTTTTTCATACATTTAATGCGCTTTTAGATAGAGGTTCGCAAATTATTTTATCTGCAGATAGAGCACCTAATAAGCTTTCAAGAATACAAGAAAGAATAAAATCAAGATTTTCTGGTGGATTGGTAGTTGATATTCAAAAACCAGATTTTGAACTAAGAAAAAGAATAGTTGAAAATAAATCTAACGAACTTGATAGATTGTATCCAGATCAGATCAAAATTTCAAAAGAAATACAAGAATTTATTAGTTTAGAAATATCAGCTAGTATTAGAGAGTTAGTTGGAGCGATTAATCGAATAATATCATTTTCGAGAATTTACAACAAAATGCCTAGTTTAGCTGAAACAAAAGTAGTTTTAAAAGATTTACTAAATTTAAATGAAAATAAGGTCACCATTGATCTAATTCAAACGTTGGTTTGTAAGTTTTTTAAAATTAGTAAAAATGAGATGTTATCCTCAAGAAGATCAAGGTACTTGGTAAGGCCAAGACAGACAGCAATATATTTGACTAAAATTCTTACTTCAAAATCTTTACCAGAAATAGGTCGTGAATTTTCAAATAGAGATCACACTACAATTATTCACTCTGTTAAAACAATTGAAAAACTCAAGGAGAAAGATCCACTA
>JACWEI010000030.1 GCA_014653625.1 Pelagibacterales bacterium SAG-MED39 | reverse complement strand
TCAATCAGGAGATGTTGATTTTTTAGTTGCAACAGATGCGATTGGTATGGGTATAAATATGGATTTAGATAATGTTTACTTTTCAAATATAAAAAAATTTGATGGTAGAAAACTAAGAAGATTAAACTTATCTGAAATAGGTCAAATTGCTGGAAGAGCGGGAAGATATTTAAATGATGGAAATTTTGGGATAACTGGTGATTGTAAAGAAATCAACTCAGAGGAAGTTGAACTACTAGAAAATCACAAATTTGAAGAAATCCAGTCTTTGTTTTGGAGAAATTCTAACTTAAATTTTAATAATCCTCATTCATTAATAAAATCATTAGATGAAAAACCATATGAAGATTGGCTGAGAAAAATTTATGAAAGAGAAGATGAAAAAGCTCTAAAATTTTTTTTACAAGATGAAAATCTAAAAAATATTAAGTTTGACACAGAAAAACTTAGTCTTTTGTGGGAATGCTGTCAGATACCAGATTTTGTGAAAAAAACTTTTGGTAATCATTATGATGTTATTTTAAATGTTTTTAAATATTTAAATAGTGAAAAAGGAAAAATTAGTAATGATTTTATGCGTATTCAACTAATGAAACTTGATAAATTAGAGGGAAATGTGGACTCTTTGTCAAATAGAATTGCAAATGTTAGAACTTGGTCTTATGTTTCAAATAAAAACAATTGGATTGAAGATCAAAATTATTGGGTTGAAAAAACTAAACATTTGGAAGATAAACTTTCTGACAGACTTCATGAGGAACTTACTAAAACATTTATTGACAAAAGAGCTAGCGTTCTTGCTAGAGGTTTAAAACAAGACATGGAATTTGATACAAAAATTTTAGAAAACAATGATGTAATAATTGATGGTCAATTTATAGGAAAAATAAATGGTCTTAAGTTAGAATTAGATTTAAAAAAGGGAGCATTAGAAACTGATATTAAATCTCTTAAAAAAGCTGCAAGACAAGCAATAGCACCTGAGCTTGAAAAAAGAATTGAAATAATAATAAATACTGCTGTAGTTGAGCTAAATGATGATTCCAAAATTTATTGGAACAAAGCCTCAATAGGAAAATTGATAAGAGGAAAAGATTACCTAAATCCTAATTTTGAATTAATTGTTGATGATATGTTGGAACAAAATCAAAAAGATAAATTGATTAATTTTTTAGAAAAATGGCTCAAAAATAAAATTAATAACACTCTAAAAAGTCTTGTAGATTTAAAAGATTTAAAAGATAAGAACTCCTCTATAAAAGCTCTTGCATACCAACTTTATGAAAATAATGGAGTTCTCAAGAGAGAAAAGGTTTCAGAATATCTAAAAAAATTAGAACAAAACGAAAGAAAAATTTTACGAGATCTTGGAGTAAAATTTGGAAGATATCATGTATTTTTACATCGATTAATAAAGCCAGAAGCTGTATCATTAAGAACTTTACTTTGGAAAAATTATCACCAAAAGTATTTTAATTTTAAGCCTCCTACTTTTGGTTTAAATTTTTTAGATAACAAAGATAATAAGAATATAAACTTTATGCTGCTTTGTGGATTTGAAAAATTTAATAATTCTTTTGTTAGGATAGATATTTTAGAACGATTGTTTATGCAAATAATAAATTTAAATAATAAAAAAGAAAAAGAAATAAAGATGGTTCCAGAAATGTTAAATTTATTGGGGTGTAATAAAGATAATTTTAAAAGTCTTTTACAAAACATGGGTTATAAAATTACAGAAAAAAATAATGAAGTATTTTTTAGATACAGACCACAAAAAAGTAATAAAAAGATATTCAACAAAAAAATATCTAAAGAAAGTCCTTTTGGTATATTAAAAAATCTAAACCTAAATTAGAATACAAAATATTTACAAATCAATATGATGAAATTATAAA
>JACWEI010000003.1 GCA_014653625.1 Pelagibacterales bacterium SAG-MED39 | reverse complement strand
ACTTAAGTCAAAAATTAGAGCAGTTAGTTGATAATTATCTGAAGCTCTTTCTTTAACAATTTTAACCATTTCTATTAATAAATTCAATATCATCATCTAATTTTGAGATAATTTTTCTAATCGTATTAGAACCCATTAACATAGTTAGCTTATTTCCCCTCATGTTTAACAATCTATCTGTAAAAATATGACCACGTTCATGGTCAGCACACATTTGAATTTCATCTATCGCTACAAAATCAAGCTCTTTATCAATAGGCATAGACTCAACTGTGCATAAAAAATATTTTGCATTTGGTGGAATTATTTTTTCTTCACCAGTGATTAAGGCTACTTTTTCTATATTTAACTTTTTTATTACTTTGTCGTAAACTTCTCTAGCTAAAAGTCTTAATGGAAACCCAATCATTCCACTTTCAAAAGAAAGCATTGTTTCAATAGCTAAATGTGTTTTACCTGTATTTGTTGGACCCAGGACAGCAGTAATTTTATTTTTAGGCATTTCTATCTTTGGTATATAATTTTTTTTGCCTACCAGATGTAGTTGGTGTTGAAGAACAAAAACAGACTAAAACATGACCGAATCGTAAGACAAAAAGTTCTCATTTTGGTTATAAATCAAACTTAATGTAACATAATTAGAATAATTTCTATAAATAAAAATTAAAAATTTTAAATGTTAAAAAATATAGTAAAAAACTTAGAAGCATCATCTACTTTAAAAATCAATGAAATTTCAAGAGAGTTAGAAGAGAAAGGGAACAAAATTTTTAAATTTGGTTTTGGTCAGTCACCATTCCAAGTACCCGTAAATATTGTAAATGAGTTAAAAATAAATGCTCACCAAAATAAATATTTACCGATGCAAGGTCTTATGGATTTAAGAAAATCGATTGCAAAATATACCTCAAAAAAAAAAGATTACAGTTATAGCCACAAAAATGTAATTATAGGTCCTGGATCAAAAGAGTTGATGTTTCTCCTACAGGTTATCTTTGATGGGGAAATTATTTTACCAGTCCCTAGTTGGGTCTCCTATGCTCCACAAGCTATAATTGGCAGAAATAAAATCCAAATGGTTCAAACAAAAAGAGAAAATAATTGGTTTCCAACTGCATTTGAAATAGAAAAGATAATTTTAAAAGATAAAAATAAGAATTATTTATTATTTTTAAATTCCCCTAATAATCCCTCTGGGCAAATTTGTGAAAATTTAGAGGAAATAAGTGAAATTACAAAAAAATATAATTTAATAATTTTATCTGATGAAATTTATTCTGAATTGAGTTTTAACAAAAATTATCAATCAATTTCAAACTTTTGTCCTGAAAAAACAATTATTAGTACAGGGCTAAGTAAATGGTGTGGTGCTGGTGGTTGGAGGCTTGGTTACTTTATAATTCCTGATAACTTGAAAAATATTAAAGATACCTTAAATATTTTAGCTAGCGAGACTTTTTCAGCTGTAAGTGCACCTATACAATATGCAGCAATTAAAGCTTATGAACTTGATCATAAAAACTATTTAGATTCATCGAGAAAAATTCTTAAAGCAATTGGAAACTATGTTTATGAAAATCTTAATTCTAATAATGTTTTGATTAATAAGCCTCAAGGTGGTTTTTATTTAATGCCAGAATTCATAAAGGCAAAATTTACCTCATCATCAGAAATGTGTGAAAATATTCTTAAAGTCACAGGAGTAGCTTTACTTCCTGGCTCTGATTTTGGTTTTGATGAAAAAAGAATGATAGCCAGATTGAGCTTTACAGATTTTGATGGAAAAAATTTTATGAAAAAATATGAAAATCAAAAAATTCTTGATGATGTTTTAATCAAAAATCTAGCACCAAAAATCGTAGAAGGTGTAAATCAATTAAAAAAGTGGTCTGAGTCAATATGAATAACCAGCTGTACAAATACCTAATTTTACTGTTACAATTTAAATATAAATAAAGTTACACAGAGGAGAATAAATGAAAAAAATAATAACATCTCTATCTAGTGCTTTGCTAATTTTCGTAGCATCTTTATCTTTTACTGGTGTTGTGAAGTCTGCAGAGTTCTTTACGATAGGTACAGGTGGACCTACTGGAGTATATTTCCAGACAGGTAACGCCATATGTAAAATGTTACATAAATCTGCAATAAGTGCTGAACATGGAAGAAAAAAAGGTACTGCCAAAGCTTACAGATGTACTGCTCCATCAACTGGTGGATCAAATTATAACATTGGTCAAATCAAAGCTGGTGAGTTTCAATTTGGTGTAGCCCAATCTGATTGGCAATATCATGCAGTTAATGGATCAAGCAAATGGGAAGGAAAAAAGTTTGGTGATCTTAGAGCTGTATTTTCAGTCCATAATGAACCTTTCCAAATCTGGGCTAGAAAAAAAGCAAAAATTAAAAACTTTGCTGGCTTAGAAGGAAAAGTTGTAAACATTGGTAACCCTGGTTCTGGACAAAGAGGAACTATGGAAGAATTAATGAAAGCTATGGGAGTTAACAATAGTTTCTTTAAATCTACAACTGAACTTACTTCATCAGAACAAGTGAAAGCTTTGTGTGATGGTAAGATAGATGCTTTTGGGTATTCTGTAGGTTTTCCTAATGGAGCAATGGAACAAGCAGCAACATGTGCAGCAAAAGCTTCACCAATTAATTTAACTGGTTCGCAAGTTCAAGGTTTAATTAGTGGTGCTGATTATTATGCAAAAGCAGTTATTCCTAAAGGGACGTACACAAATCAGAAGAAGGATGCAACTACATTTGGTGTTAAAGCCACAGTAGTAACGAGCGCTTCTGTTTCTGATGAGTTAGTTTACTTGGTAACTAAAGCTGTGATGGAAAATTTTGATGATTTCAAAAAACAACATCCTGCTTTTGGTTTTTTGGAAAAGAAAAACATGATTAAAGATGGATTATCAGCTCCATTACATCCAGGTGCAATTAAATATTATAAAGAAGCTGGATTAATGTAATCAAAATCTAAAATTAAATTAAAAGGCCTGGTACTTTTACCGGGCCTTTTTTTTATGATAAGATCAAATCAATGAATAAATCTTTTACTGAAAAAATTAAAAGTAAAATAAATGAGGATTTATCTCCAACTCGAAATTTAACTGGATTTCATCTAAAAGTAGTTGCAACTATTGCAATTATATGGTCTCTATTTCAACTTTGGTACGCTTCTCCATTCCCTTTTTTATTTAATTTTGGAATGTTTAAAGGATTACCTGCGAGAGCTATTCATTTAGGATTTGCTTTATGTTTAGCTTTTTTAATTTATCCAATTTCAAAAAGAAAAAAAATTTCAGTTATAGATATAATAATTAGTTTTTTGGGTACATTTTCTTGTCTGTATATATATTTTTTTTATGATCAACTTGTTGATAGAGGTGGAGTATTATTAAGTATAAACATTGGTGAAAACCTAAATCTACCAATCGAATTAATTATTGGAAGTTGCGGAATTCTAATTCTTTTAGAGGCGACAAGAAGAGCTATTGGTTTACCTTTAGTAATAATAGCAATTTGTTTTTTGTTATTTTCATATTTTGGAAGATATGCACCAGAAATTATTTCTCATGGTGGATTGTCATTAAATAGACTCGTTGGATTTCAATGGCTAGATCAAGAAGCAATATTTGGAATACCAATTGGGGTATCAGTTGATTTTATTTTTTTATTTGTGTTATTTGGAGCACTTTTAGAAACTGCTGGAGGAGGTAAATATTTTTTAGATCTAGCTTTTTCAATGGTTGGAAAAATGAGGGGCGGTCCGGCTAAGGCAGCTATCCTTGGTTCAGGAATGACTGGATTAATTTCGGGCTCTTCAATTGCTAATACTGTTACGACAGGAACTTTCACAATCCCTATAATGAAAAAAACTGGTTTTTCTCAAGAAAAAGCGGGAGCAATCGAGGTATCATCATCAGTGAATGGTCAAATAATGCCTCCTGTTATGGGGGCAGCAGCATTTGTAATGGCCAGCTTTATCGGGGTTACTTATTTTGAGGTAGTTAAGCACGCATTTTTGCCAGCTATAATTTCTTATATAGCACTATTTTACATATCACATTTAGAAGCTCTAAAGCTAAATTTAAAAGGCATGGAAGATTCTGATGTACCAAATTTAAAAAAAACTTTCTTATCAGGTTTACATTTTTTAATCCCAATTTTTGTTTTAATTTACATGCTAGTTTATCTTCGGTTTACAGCGTCATACTCAATTTTTTATGCAACTATTTCTTTAATGATTGTAAACTTAATCAATAAAGTAATTAAAGAAAATGATTTTAAAGATGGTTTAAAACTTTGGTTTAATCAAACAATTGTTGGATTCGAAAAAGGTGCTTTAAATATGGTTGGTGTAGGAATTGCAATAGCAACTGCCGGTATTATTGTTGGAGCAGTTGGATCAACTGGTTTAAGCACAAATTTAATAATTGTAATTGAGTCAATAGCAAAAGATAATGTTGTAATCTTATTAATCTTAACAATTATTTTATGTCTTTTACTAGGTATGGGTTTACCAACTACAGCAAATTACGTCGTGGTTGCATCTTTAATGGCAACTGTTTTAGTAGATGTTGGAAATGCCTCAGGATTTATTTTTCCGTTAATTGCTGTACATTTATTTGTTTTTTATTTTGGTTTAATGGCTGATGTAACACCACCAGTAGGGCTAGCATCCTATGCTGCTGCTGCAATATCTGGTGGAAATCCATTAAAAACAGGAGTCCAAGCGTTTTGGTATAGTTTAAGAACTGGTATTTTACCAATAGTTTTTCTTTTTAATCACGAATTATTATTGATAGGAATAGAAAATATTTGGCATGCATTAACAGTGATTATTACGTCGCTGGCTGGTATTTTGGTATTCACTTCTGCAACACAGGGGTGGTTTGTAAATAAACTCAGATGGTATGAAATAATCGTTTTTCTATTTATATCTATTTCATTGCTTTCGCCAGAATTTGTGTTGAATAAATTTTACCCTAAGTATGATTATATTGATATTGGTAAAATTAATAAGTTAAGATTAGATCCAAAAAAAGAAGTCCGATTTAAAGTAACAAGAACAACAGAATATGGTGAAAGATATAAATTATTTGTTATCAATAAAAATACTTTTGAGAAAGATTACAATATTGAAGAGTATGGTATTAATGTTATCAAGAAAAGTGAAAAATATATTGTTGATACACTTAAATGGAATGGACAAGCAAAAAAAAGTGGATTTGAAGTAGGAGACTATATAAGTGAGTTTAAAATAGAAAATGCTAATAGACCCTCTAAAACAATCATTTATCCATTATCAATACTTTTGTTATTTATTTTTGGTTATTCAAATTCAAGAAGAAAAAGTTTAACCTCCAGGACCTAAATTTGAAGGTTTTATTTTTAAAATTTTCCAAACACCTGAAGCTGAAGTAATAATTTTACTATCACATTTTAACTCACAGAATAAAAATACTAATGTTTTTGTTTTTTTTAGAATTTTTACATGGCCAATTATTTCGTCACCTAATTTTGATGCTCCAATAAACTTAAGGTCTAAGGAGATAGTTACACAAGGAGCATTATCTGCTGATCGATGCGCCGCAGTTCCTGCACCAGCATCAACTAAGGCTGATAAATATCCTCCATGAGTTATGCCAGCAGCATTTAAGTGATTTTCATTTATAGTTGATTTAAATTCATATTCAGAATCAGAAATATTTTTAAACATAATCCCACCGTTATGTTTCATAAAACCTGGCTTTAAGCTAATTTGTTGAAATTCTTTAGACATAATTTTTTATAATACAAAAGTTAAAATTAACAGAATTATAAAAATAATTACAAAAAAATAAATTACTGACATTTGTAATGAAGATTTAAGTAACCATTTAATCATCTTTTTTTAGTCCTTTTTATGGTGCGCCTGCTAGGAGTCGAACCCAGAACCTCATGGTCCGTAGCCAAGCGCTCTATCCAGTTGAGCTACAGGCGCATTTTAATTTTATTTAATTATAGTATATTAATTTTTAGTATATTTTAATGATAAGACAAATTTAAAATTTTATGAGTAATAAATCAAAAGAAGTTGTCATTATTAGTGGAATTAGAACGCCAATAGGCACTTACAAAGGTTCATTAAAAAATGTGAGATCTGATCAACTTGGATCTATAGTTATAAAGGAAGTTTTAAAAAAATCTAAATTTAGTGAAGATGAAATTGATGAAATAATTATGGGTCAAGTATTAACTGCAGGTGCTGGACAAAACCCTGCAAGACAAGCTGCAATTAATTCTGGTATACCTATTTCAAAACCTGCACATATAGTTAATCAAGTGTGTGGATCTGGACTAAGAGCAGTGATATCAGGTTATCAATCTATCAAATTAGGCGACTCATTAAATGTAATTTCTGGAGGTCAAGAGAATATGTCTATTGCTCCACATTCTATTTTTTACCGAAATGAAAAAAAGATTTTAGAAAACAAATTGATAGATACAATGATGAATGATGGATTAATTGATGCGTTTAATAATTATCATATGGGTGTAACAGCAGAAAATGTTGCAAAAAAATTTAATATAACGAGAGAAGAACAAGATAAATTTGCTTTAGCGTCTCAAAAAAAAACACAAGCAGCAATTATTAAAAATAAATTTAAGGAAGAACTAATAAAGATTAATCAAAACGGCAATGTACTTGATCATGATGAACATCCTAGAAAAGATATAAAAAAATCAGATCTAGAAAAATTAAAAACTGTTTTTAAGAAAAATGGAACTGTTACGCCAGGTAACTCATCAGGAATAAATGATGGTGCTGCAGCTCTATTATTAACAACATTAGAAGAAGCAAAAAAAAAATCAATTGAACCATTAGTAAAAATAGTATCATGGGCTTCTACTGGAGTTGATCCAGCTTTAATGGGCTTAGGACCTATAGATGCTGTTCGTGAGGCAATTAAAAAGGCAAAATGGCATATTGGTGAAATAGATTTATTTGAAATAAATGAAGCCTTTGCTGCTCAAAGCATTGTAGTAATTCGTGAGTTACACATTGATCCAAATAAAGTTAATGTAAATGGCGGTGCAATAGCTCTTGGTCATCCTATTGGAGCTTCAGGAGCTCGAATATTAGTAACCTTGATACATGAGATGAAAAGACAAAATAAAAAAAAGGGTTGTGCAACACTTTGTATTGGCGGCGGAATGGGCATAGCCTTATGTGTTGAGAGAATTTAGAAATTTATTTTTCTATACTTCTCTTTTAATAAAATTTTTTGTATCCAAATTTTAGCATCTATATTGGGGCTAACTTTCGGTTGAATTAGCGCATTTAATAACTTTTTAATCATTTTTATAGTGTGTTCTTAAAGAGTGTCAAAAAATTGAGCAGAATGTGTTATAATTTGAAAATAAGTGAATTTTTATGGTGTATACAACTTAAAAAATAAATGACAGAAAAATTATTAGTTCCTGACATAGGAGATTTTGAAAATGTGGAGGTGATTGAGCTTCTAGTAAAAGAAGGACAAGAAATTAAAAAAAATGATCCTGTAGTGACTATTGAGAGTGATAAATCTAGTGTTGAAATACCATCAACTGTTTCAGGTAAAATAGACTCTATTAAAGTTAAAGTTGGAGACAAAGTGTCAAAGGGAGATCTAATTCTTAATATATTTAACTCTAATCAATTATCTTCTGAATCTAAAATTATTCCAAAAGATACTGAAAATTTGATACAGGAAGCCGAAAATGCATTAAAAAAAACCCAAAAGCAAAAAAATCAAACTAATAAAGAAGAAAAACCAAAAATAATTCAAGTTATAAATGATGGTGATTTAGACCCTATAGAGACCAATGAATGGCTTGAGTCTCTTTCAGCAGTAATAGAGAAAGATGGCAATCATAGAGCTCATTATTTAATAAAAGAATTAATCAATAAAGCTTATATGGAAGGTGCTAATATTCCATATACTCAAAATACTCCTTATATAAATACTATCCCAGTTAATGAGGAAAAAAAATCAAGTGGTGATCAAAATATAGAGAGGAGAATAAGATCATTAATTAGATGGAATGCTGCAGCAATGGTTGTAAGAGCAAATAAAAAGTTTCCAGAACTTGGAGGCCATATAGGAACATTTGCATCAGCAGCAACTTTATATGATGTAGGAATGAATCATTTTTGGAGAGCTAAGAATAATAAGTTTGGTGGAGATTTAGTATATTTTCAAGGTCATAGTGCACCAGGTATGTATGCAAGAGCATTTTTAGAGGGAAGATTAAACGAAAAACAATTAGATAGTTTTAGGCAGGAAGTTAAACCAGGTGGCTTGTCATCTTACCCGCACCCATGGTTAATGCCAAACTTTTGGCAATTCCCGACTGTATCAATGGGATTGGGACCAATGTTAGCTATATATCAAGCAAGATATATGAAATATTTAATTAATAGAGGCTTGATAAAAGATGAAGGTAGAAAAGTTTGGGCTTTTTTAGGAGACGGGGAAATGGATGAACCAGAGTCCCTGGGAGCTATAGGTTTGGCTGCAAGGGAGAAATTAGATAATTTAATTTTTGTAGTTAACTGTAATTTGCAAAGATTAGATGGACCAGTTCGAGGTAATGGAAAAATTATTCAGGAATTAGAGGGGATTTTTAGAGGTACTGGATGGAATGTGATTAAAGTAATTTGGGGGTCTTATTGGGACTCATTATTAGCCAATGATAAAACTGGTTATCTTGTTAAAGCCATGAATGAAACAGTCGATGGTGAATATCAAGCAATGAAAGCGAGAGATGGAGCTTATGTAAGAGATAAATTTTTTGGTAAATATCCAGAGACAAAAGAATTGGTATCAAGTCTATCTGATAAAGATATTTGGAGACTAAATAGAGGTGGGCATGATCCCCATAAAGTTTATGCCGCATATGACAAAGCCTCAAAAAATACTGGAAGTCCAACAGTTATAATCGCCAAAACCATAAAAGGTTATGGAATGGGAAAAAGTGGAGAAAGTGTAAACACAACACACCAAACAAAGAAGCTTGATGTAGACGATTTAATGTATTACAGGGATAGGTTTGATGTCCCATTAACTGATCAGCAAGTAAAAAATATAGAATATTATAAGCCAGATCAAAACTCACCAGAAATAAAATATATTAAAGAAAAAAGACTGAAGTTAGGAGGATTTATTCCAGAGCGAACCACTTATGCAAAACCTATTAAAGCACCTCCAAAAAATATTTTTGATAATATGAAAGAGTCAACAGGTACCAAAAAAATGTCCACAACAATGGCATTGGTGAGAATGTTGACAAGTTTATTAAGAGATAAGAATGTTGCCTCAAGGATGGTTCCTATTATTCCTGATGAAGCTAGAACATTCGGGATGGAAGGTTTTTTTCAAAAGATTGGTATATATGCTCATGAAGGTCAAAAATATGAACCAGAGGACTCTGCACAATTGAGTTCTTATAGAGAAGAAAAAAGTGGGCAAGTTTTGGAAGAAGGAATTAATGAAGCTGGAGCTATGTCCTCATGGATAGCAGCAGGAACTTCTTACACTAATCATGATATAGAAATGATACCTATTTATCTCTTTTATTCTATGTTTGGTTTTCAGAGAATAGGAGATTTTGCTTGGGCAGGAGCAGACAGTCAATCTAGAGGATTTTTAATAGGTGCTACAGCAGGAAGAACAACATTAGCAGGTGAAGGATTACAACATCAAGATGGCCATAGCCATCTTTTGGCTTCTACAATACCTAACTGCGTATCTTATGATCCGACTTTCCACTATGAACTTGCAGTTATTTTTAGAGAAGGATTAAGACGAATGCACGAAAAAAAAGAGAATGTTTTTTATTATATTACAACCATGAATGAAAATTATTCACACCCTGATATTCCAAAAGATAAATTATGCGAGGAAGGAATATTGAAAGGAATGTATAAAATTAGAGAGTTTAATAAATATAAAAAAACAAAAATTCAATTTTTAGGTTCTGGTACAATTCTAAGAGAAATGATAGCTGGTGCTGAAATATTACAAAAGGAATATCAAATAGATAGCGAAGTCTGGAGTGTAACAAGTTTTAATGAATTAAGAAGAAATGGTCTAGAGATAGAAAGATATAATCTTTTAAATCCAGATAAGGAACAAAAAAAATCCTTTGTTGAAGAATGCCTAGGTAAAACAGAAGGACCTATTTTGGCTGCATCAGATTATATGAGAATGAATTCTGATCAAATCAGACCATATGTGAACAAAAGTTTTTATTCTTTAGGTACAGATGGATTCGGTAGAAGTGATACTAGAAAAAACTTGAGAAAATTTTTTGAAGTTGATAAGGAACATGTTGTTACTTATGGATTAAGTGTATTAGCAAAGGAGCAACTAATAGGATCCAAATACGCTAAAGAGGCTATAAAAAAATATAAAATTGACACAAATAAACCGATGCCAACCAAGTTATAATGTCAGAAACTGAAATAAAAGTACCCAATATTGGAGATTTTAAAGATGTTGAAGTAATAGAAGTTCTGGTTTCAGAAGGTCAAACATTAAAAAAAAATGATCCTTTGATCACAATAGAGAGTGATAAATCTAGTGTAGAAATACCATCAAATTTTGATGGCCAAATCAAATCTTTGAAAATAAATGTAGGGGATAAAGTTTCAGAAGGTGACTTAATATTAATTTTGGAAACTAAATCACAATCACAGAAAAAGGCTCAAGATAAGGCAGTCATTGAAAAAGAGTTTAAAAAAATTCAGGCAATAAAATCAGAAATTCAGCAACCTTTAATCAACAAAAGTAATGTCACAGAGATTACATCCGCAAGTCCAAAAGTTAGAAAATTTGCTAGAGAATTAGGTGTTGATATAAATGAAGTTTCAGGAAGTGAAAGAAAGGGAAGAGTAAATGAAAAAGATATAAAATTATTTGTGTCTACAAGATCGGATGAGAGTTTAAATAATAAAAATCAAAAAGAAAAAAAAATTACACAAAAATATAGGCATTCAGAATTTGGTGAAATCGAATTAAGAGATATTCCACGTGTAAAAAAGCTTTCATCCAAATATTTAATTAATTCTTGGACAAATATACCTCATGTAACAAATCATGATGAAGCAGATATTACTGAGCTGGAAGAATTTAGAACTTCACTTACAGACATATATTCTGGAGAAAAAAAAAAAATTACACCGTTAGCTTTTATAATTAAAGCATTAACTGCATCATTAAAAAAATTTCCAATTTTTAATTCTTCAATAGATGAAATAGAAGATGGAAAAATGACAATAAAAAAGTATTATCATATAGGTATAGCAGTTGATACACCTAATGGCTTAATGGTTCCAAAACTCAGAAATGCAGATAACAAGAATATTTCTTTAATAAGTAAAGAGCTTAAAAAACTAAGTGAGGAATGTAGAAATCTTAAAATTGATAAAAAAGAGCTGTATGGAGGTTCAATGACAATTACTAGTCTAGGTGGAATTGGAGGTTCCTTTTTTACTCCTATCATAAATTATCCAGAAGTTGCTATTTTGGGGGTCGGAAAATCAGAAAAAAAGCAAGTTTATTTTGATGGAGAATTTGTTACTCGAACAATGCTTCCAATCTCTCTATCTTATGATCATAGAATAATTGATGGAGCAGAAGCTGCTCGTTTTAACAATGATTTAAAAGAAAATTTAGGTAAAAACTTCGCCTATAAATTAGCTGTATAACAAAAATATGTCTAAGACCACTTCATTATTAAGTGCTTTATTATGTACTTTTATTTGGGGAACCACATTTATAGCTCAAGATACGGGAATGGATGACATAGGTCCTTTCACTTTTAATGCAGTCAGATTTTTTATAGGTTTTTTAGCAATTACTCCAATAGCATTTTTATTTGAAGTCAAAAAATTTAAATCAGAATTTAGATCAGATATCAAAACTTTTACTATTCTCTCTTTTTTAATTGGAATATCACTCTTTCTAGGTTCTGCATTACAGCAAGTTGCTTTAATTTATACTGATGTAGCTAATGCAGCATTTTTTACAATTTTTTATGTTCCAATGGTACCAATCATAATTTTTTTATTTAGAAAAAAATCAATTCACTGGAGTGTTTGGCCGTCAGTAGTTTTATGTTTAATAGGGGGATACCTGTTAACAAATTTTTATGACGCTACTGTAAGATTAGGAGATAGCCTTGTACTATTAGGTGCTTTTTTCTGGAGCACACATATTATTTTTACTGGCATGATTATTATAAAATACAATCTTCCCTTGACAATAGGAGCAGTTCAAACATTAATAGTTGCATTATTTTCTTTTATAATAGGAGCAACTTATGAGGAATTTATTTTTGATAATATTTTAAAAGAAATAGATTCAATTTTATATGCTGGAATTTTATCAGGAGGTTTGGCTTTTGTATTACAGATTTATGCACAAAGAAATATCACACCTGCACCAGCTGCTATAATTTTTTCTCTAGAGGGAGTTTTTGCAACAGTTGCAGCATGGTTTTTACTAAATCAAATTTTAGATTTAAATAATTTATTAGGATGTTTTTTTATATTGTGTGGTGTTTTATTGTCACAATTATTACCTTTAGTAAAAAAACCATTTAAAGATAAATTATCATAAAGATTATTAGAGAAACTATAATTCTATAAATTACGAAAATATTTAAGGAAAATTTGTTAATATAAATTAAAAAAAATTTAACTGTAATATAAGAAAACAAAAAGGATAGAAATACTGCAATAATAATTAAATAATTTATCTCAATTGACTGATTGAAGACATCTTTAATTCCAAGAAAACTCGCACCAGCTAAGGCTGGAATAGATAACAAAAATGAAATTTTACTGGAGTCAACCCTATTAAATTTTAAAAATCTAGAAGCTGTTATGGTGATACCTGCCCTGCTAACACCAGGAATTAGTGCAAGAATTTGAAATAAGCCAATGAATAAGATAGATTTTAGGTTAAGGTTTTTTGATATATTTTGATTAGTTTTTTTTTGATCTGCAAAAAACAGAATTATACCAAAAAATAGAGTTGTCCAGGCGATCACTTTTATGTTTCTTAGTACAAAAATATTTTCACTAGAATAAAGCACATATCCAAAAATAATGAGTGGTAATGAACCAATAATAATTAGATTTAAAAGTTTTTTATTATGTTTTAGGTTAAATAAATCTTTTCTAAAATAAAATATAATAGCTAATAAAGACCCTAGGTGTAAGCTAATATCTATTAGTAAAGAGCTTGTTTTCAAATTATAGAGATTAGAAACTAAAATCAGATGAGCAGATGAGCTTATTGGTAAAAATTCTGATATCCCTTGAATAGCTGAAAGAATTAAAATTTCTATAAGTTCCTGAAACATATAAGTGTCGTAGCTTAAAAAATATTGATTTTAAACAATTCGATTTAAACATAATAGGTATGCAATAATTAAAATCACCTCATTTATCGTTGTTTATTAGTAAAAATAGGTCATAAATATTGACCTAAATAATTCTTTTACTAATAAAAACAATGTATATTTTGCTTTAAATTTTAAAAAAAAATGATCGATAAAATGTTAAAATTTGTGAAAATAGGTCAACAAACTCCACCTAAAAGAGATGTTGGAACTAGAAAAGATGATTTCAAAGAAATCTATGACGATTTTATTAATAAAAAAGCCTTAGAACAATCCAGTAGATGCTCTCAATGTGGAGTACCATTCTGTCAAGTTCATTGTCCTTTAAGTAACAATATACCAGATTGGTTAAAATTAACTGCTGAAGGTAGATTAAAAGAGGCTTATGAATTATCTCAAAGTACTAATAATATGCCAGAGGTATGTGGAAGAATATGTCCCCAAGATAGATTGTGTGAAGGTAATTGTGTTATAGAACAATCAGGTCATGGAACTGTAACTATCGGTTCTGTTGAAAAATATATAACAGATAATGCTTGGGAACAAGGTTGGGTAAAACCAATTGAAGTAAAACATGAAAAGAGCCAAAGCGTTGGTATAATTGGTGCTGGACCTGCAGGGCTGGCAGCAGCCGAACAACTTAGAAAAAATGGATATAAAATTACTATCTATGATCGATATGATCGAGCAGGTGGATTATTAATATATGGTATTCCTAATTTTAAACTAGAGAAGAATATAGTTGAAAGAAGAACTAAACTTCTAAAAGAGGGTGGTATTGAATTTATTCAGAACTTTGAAGTAGGCAAAGATGCTACCTTGGAACAGTTGAGAAAAAAACACGATGCAATTTTGATAGCAACAGGGGTTTATAAGCCCAGAGAAATTAACTTACCTGGAAGTGATTTAGAAAATATTTTTCCTGCCATGGAATTTTTAACTGCTTCAAATAAAAAGGGCTTAGGGGACAAAGTTGAATTATTTGATAAAGGAATATTAAATGCAGAAGGTAAAGATATTGTAGTTATTGGTGGTGGTGATACCGCTATGGATTGTGTTAGGACATCAATAAGACAAAAAGCTAAATCAGTTAAATGTCTTTATAGAAGAGATAAAGAAAATATGCCAGGATCTGCCAGAGAAGTTTCTAATGCGGAAGAAGAAGGGGTAGAATTTGTGTGGTTATCAAGCCCTAAAGAATTTAAAGGTACTAATAAGATTGAAAATTTAATTGTTGATCAAATGCAACTAGGTGAACCTGATGACTCAGGTAGAAGAAGACCAGAGATAAAAGAAGGTGCAGAATTTAAAATTAAAGCTGATATGATTATCAAAGCTCTTGGTTTTGATCCAGAGGATCTTCCATATTTGTTTGATACAAAAAATTTAAAGGTTACAAAATGGGGAACAATTAAAACAGATTTTGATACAATGGAAACAAATTTAAAAGGAGTTTTTGCTGCAGGAGATATTGTTAGAGGAGCATCACTAGTTGTGTGGGCTATCAAAGATGGAAGAGATGCTGCAAAGGCTATGAAAACTTATCTAGAAAACATTGAACTTAAAAAATCAAAAGTAGCATGATGGATTATTATAAAAAGAATCTTGAATTACTAACTGATAATCATGTTTATTCAAAGGAAATGGAACACGATGCCTGTGGAGTTGGTTTAATCGCATCTACAGAGGGAAAAAAAACTAGAGCAGTAGTTGATTATGGAATTGAAGCTTTGAAAGCAGTTTGGCACAGAGGAGCGGTAGATGCTGATGGAAAAACTGGAGACGGGGCTGGAATACATCTAGAAATACCGAGAGATTTTTTCATTGAAAAAATTGAAGTTACAGGACATGACTACGACAACTCCGAGATTTGTGTAGGCATGATTTTTTTACCAAGAAATGACTATTCTTCCCAAGAAATTTGTAAAACTATAATTGAGAGTGAGCTTACTAAAAATGATTTTAGTATTTATGGGTGGCGGCAAGTTCCAGTAAATCCAAAAGTTTTAGGTGAAAAAGCATTTCTTACGATGCCAGAAATAATTCAAGTTTTATTTAAATCTAATGATACTGATTTATTAGACAAAGAATTAGAGAGAAAAATTTATGAAACTAGAAAAAAAATAGAAAATCAAGCTTTTAATCTTTCTTTAAATAATTTTTATATTTGTTCAATTAGTTCTAAGTCAATAATTTACAAAGGAATGTTTTTAGCAGAGGCAATATCTGACTTTTTTTTAGATTTAAAAGATAAAAGATTCATATCTAGATATGCTATTTTTCATCAAAGATTTTCGACTAATACGGCACCTAGTTGGAGTTTAGCTCAACCTTTTAGAGCTATCGCTCATAACGGCGAAATTAATACATATAAAGGGAATAAAAACTGGATGAAAGTTCATGAACAAGAAATGAGCAGTCCACTTTTTGAAGATGTAAATAATTTAAAACCAGTAATTCAAAAGGGGGTTTCAGACTCAGCTGCACTAGACAACGTTTTTGAATTATTGAATAAGTCAGGTCAACCTGCACCATTAGCTAAACTAATGTTAGTTCCTGATGCATGGTCAAAAAAAAACAAAACTATTCCAAAAAGCCATCAGCAATTATTTAATTTCTTAAATAGCACTATGGAACCATGGGATGGTCCTGCTGCAATAGCTGCAACAGATAATGAGTGGGTTATTGCTGCAAACGATAGAAATGGTTTAAGACCTTTAAGATACGCGATAACTAAAGACAAACTTCTTTTTGCAGGTTCTGAAACAGGGATGATTGAACTTAATGAAAAAAAAATTTTATCTAAAGGAAGATTAGGTCCAGGAGAAATTATAGGTGTTAGAATTGAGAAAGGAAAAGTTTTTTCAAATGATCAAATTAAAGATTATTTAGCAAAAGAATTTAAACATTTTAATTCACAAATAATAGATTTAGATGAAAAATTGCTTATTTCGAAGGAGAAATCCAATTTTAGTGGAGAAGATCTAAGAAGAAGACAGCATACATTCGGTATTAGCCTAGAAGATCTTGAATTAATCTTACATCCTATGGCCGAGGAAGCAAAAGAAGCAACAGGCTCCATGGGGGATGACACTCCATTAGCAGTATTATCAGATAAATATAGACCGCTTTATCATTTTTTTAGACAAAACTTTAGTCAAGTAACAAACCCTCCAATCGATTCATTGCGAGAAAATAAAGTCATGAGTCTAAAAACGAGATTTGGAAATTTAGGTAACATTTTGGACTTCGATACTTTAACAAAAGAAAATATTTATGTTTTAAACAGCCCAATATTGTCTAATTCGCAATTTAATAAATTCATAAATTTTTTTGGAAAAAATTCATTAGCTATAGATTGTACTTTCTCAAATGAGGAAAACTTAAAAAGTGCGATTAAAAGAATACAAAAAGAGTCAGAGATTGCAGTAAGACAAGGTGTAACACAACTAATTCTAAGTGATAAAGAAATTTCATCCAAAAAGTTACCTATGCCTATTATTTTATGTGTTGGAGCTATTAACACTTTTTTAACTGAAAAAAAATTAAGAGGATATGTTTCTATTAATGTTCAATCAGGTGAAGCTTTAGACACCCATTCTTTTGCTACACTAATTGGTGTTGGAGCAACAACCATTAATCCATACTTAGCATTTGATAGTTTATATCAAAGATATGAAAAAAAATTATTTGGTCAGTATAGTTTTGATGATTGTATTCAGAGATATATTAAATCAGTAAACTCTGGACTTTTAAAAATAATGTCTAAAATGGGCATATCAGTTTTAAGCTCCTATAGAGGAGGATGTAATTTTGAAACTGTTGGATTAAGTAGAACTATCGTTAATGATTATTTTCCAGGTGTAATATCTAAAATTTCAGGGATTGGATTGACTGGTATTGAGAAAAAAATACGCCAGATTCATAAAGAAGCCTTTGAAAGTTCAGATAATGTTTTGCCAATAGGTGGTATTTATAGGTATAGGAAGAATGGTGAAACGCATCAATATCAAGGTAGATTAATTCATTTATTACAAAGTGCAGTAGGTTCAAATTCTTACGCAGCCTATAAGAAGTATGCTGAAGGAATATATAATTTACCACCTATTAATCTAAGAGATTTGATTAATTTTAGAAAAAAAAAACTAGGCTCTTCAATAGAATTATCTGAGGTTGAGCCTATAGAAAAAATTCTAAAAAGGTTCGGCAGTGGAAGTATGTCCCATGGGGCTTTATCAAAAGAAGCTCATGAAACCTTAGCTATAGGTATGAATAGAATCAAAGGAGCCTCGTGCAGTGGAGAAGGTGGAGAGGATGAAAATAGATTTAAGATAATGGAAAGTGGAGACAGTGCTAATTCAAGAGTAAAACAAATAGCATCAGCAAGATTTGGTGTAACAGTAAACTATTTGAATAATTGTAATGAGATAGAAATTAAAATTGCTCAAGGCGCAAAGCCAGGTGAAGGTGGCCAGTTACCAGGTTTTAAAGTTACAGATGAAATAGCAAAACTAAGACACTCAACTCCTGGAGTAACTTTAATTTCTCCACCCCCACATCATGATATTTATTCAATAGAAGACTTGGCTCAATTAATTTATGATCTTAAACAAATAAATCCAAAAGCCAGGGTTGGCGTTAAGTTAGTTGCTTCGTCAGGTGTTGGCACTATTGCAGCTGGAGTAGCTAAAGCAAAAGCAGACATTATTTTAATTTCAGGTCATAACGGAGGAACAGGTGCAACCCCACAAACAAGTGTAAAATACGTTGGAATACCTTGGGAAATGGGTCTTACTGAAGCTAATCAAGTTCTTACATTAAACAACTTAAGACATAAAGTTACTTTAAGAACTGACGGAGGCATTAAAACTGGTAGAGATGTTGTGATTGCAGCAATGATGGGAGCAGAAGAATATGGTGTAGCTACAACTGCTTTGGTCGCAATGGGCTGTATTATGGTAAGACAATGTCATTCAAATACTTGTCCAGTTGGCGTTTGTACGCAAGATGAAAAATTAAGGGAAAAATTCAGTGGGTCACCAGACAAAGTAGTTAATTTATTTACTTTTATTGCTTCAGAGGTAAGAGAAATTTTAGCTAAATTAGGTTTCAAATCATTAAATGATATAATAGGAAGAACAGATTTATTAATGCAAGTAAATAAAGCATCTCCTAATTTAGATGATTTAGATCTTAATCCATTATTTGTTCAAGCTGACCCTGGAAATAATAAAAGATATTGTGAAATCACAGAAATTAATAAAGTTCCTGACACATTAGATCAAAAAATTTGGCCTGAAATCGAAAAATCTTTAGATAACTCAGAGAAAATTGAAAAAGAATTTGTTATTAAAAATACCAACAGAGCAGTCGGTACCAGAATTTCACATCATTTGTACAAAAAATACGGCTATGAAAAATTAGATGAAAATTTTCTTACTTTAAACTTTAAAGGTTCTGCTGGACAATCTTTTGGAGCTTTTTCTGCTAAAGGATTAAAATTAAATCTAAAGGGTGATGCAAA
Organism: Pelagibacterales bacterium SAG-MED39; assembly: GCA_014653625.1. GTDB lineage: Bacteria > Pseudomonadota > Alphaproteobacteria > Pelagibacterales > Pelagibacteraceae > Pelagibacter. The sequence continues at coordinate 76,859 of JACWEI010000003.1, read as the reverse complement.
TGATTATGTTGGCAAAGGATTATCAGGAGCTACGATTTCAATAAAACTTTCTGATGAAAGTAATTTAGTTTCTAATGAAAATACAATTATCGGAAATACAGTCCTTTATGGGGCAACATCAGGCAGACTTTTTGCAGCTGGACAAGCGGGAGATAGATTTGCAGTAAGAAATTCTGGTGCAACAACAGTTATTGAAGGATGTGACTCAAATGGTTGCGAATATATGACCGGAGGAACTGTTGTTATTCTAGGAGATGTTGGAGATAATTTTGCTGCTGGAATGACAGGGGGCATGGCATTTATTTATAATAAATCTAAAGAATTTGAAAAAAAAGTAAATGAAGACTCTGTTATTTGGCAGAATGTTGAAACTGAATATTGGGTTAAATTTTTAAGAAAATTAATCTTAGAACATTCAGAGGAAACAGGTTCTTTATTGTCGAAAAAAATAATTAATAATTTTGAGGAAGAATTAAAAAATTTTATTCAAGTTTGTCCAAAAGAAATGATTGATAAACTTGAAAACCCAATCACACTTAAGTCAAAAATTAGAGCAGTTAGTTGATAATTATCTGAAGCTCTTTCTTTAACAATTTTAACCATTTCGGTGTGGATAAACTATGATCACCATTTTTCACAATTACCAATTTTTTTCTTGCATATCTAAAAATTTTTAAAATTTTTCTGGAGTATGAAATTGGAACAACCTCATCTTTTTGACCATGAACCATAGTTATTTTAACTCTCGATCTTATTATTTTATTTAAAACTTTATTTTTTCTACCATCTTTTATTAGTTGGAAAGTTATAGGATAAATATAGTCTCCATGTTTTAAATTATAAATACCATTTTTTATTGTTTGTGCTTTAATTTTTTTTGAAAACTTTTTCCACATTAAATTTTCTAAAAATTCAGGAGCTGAACCAATACCTAAAAAACCTATAATCTGTTTTTTAAAGTATTTAAATTGGTTCAAAGAAATCCATGCGCCCATACTTGAACCAATAAGAATAATGTTATTATTTTTTACAATTTTTTTTATTAAAAGTTTTGTTTCGCTAGACCATTTGGAGATATTCCCATTTATGAATTTTCCAGATGATTTTCCATGACCAGAATATTCCAAGGCAAGAAAACCCAATTTGTTTTTTTTTGCAAAACTTAAAAATTCTTTAGGTTTTTTCCCATCTAAATCTGACATAAACCCATGTAAAAAAACTATATAGGGGCTATCTTTTTGTAGGTGCTTTAAATACCTTAGCTTTCTTGAAGGGCTTAATTTAAAATAATTGAAATTAGTCATTAAAGTTTATTAGTTTTGTCTATTATTATATAATCTTATTCAATGTCGTCTAATATAAAAGTTTTACAAGTGATACCAAAATTAGGTTATGGAGGAGCAGAAACTGGCTGCTATGATATAGCACACTATTTATCAGAAAATAATTGTAAATCTTTTATAGTAACAAGTGGAGGAGAATTAACTAAGTTTATAAATAAAGATAAAGTTAAATTAATTAGATTACCTGTACAAAGTAAAAATCCACTAGTAATTTTCTTTAATGCAATTATTTTGATAGGGATAATTTTATTTTTTAATATTTCAATTGTTCATGCTAGAAGTCGTGCACCGGCCTGGTCTTGTTTGTTAGCAACAAAAGTAACTGGTAGAAAGTTTGTTACTACTTTTCATGGCACTTATAATTTTAGTAGCAAGTTTAAAAAACTTTATAATTCTGTAATGGTTAGATCGAATTTAATAATTGCTGGGTCTAATTTTATCTTTTCTCATATTAAAGAAAATTATTCTGAATTTTTAGAAATAAAAAAAAAATTTCTTGTAATTTTTAGAGGGATTAATGTAGATTATTTTGACCCATCTACAAAATTAGAAACAGAAGAAAAAAAACTTCTTCAAAAATGGGAGATTAATAAAGAAAAAAAAATTATTTTAGTACCAGGAAGACTTACCTCCTGGAAAGGACAAGAGTTACTTATCGAAGCGATTAATTTAGTTAAAATTGAGCTAGGTTATGAAGCTTTTCATCTTGTAATATTAGGAAGCGACCAAGGTAGAAAGTTATATAAAAAAAAATTAGTTCGTATGACGGAACAATATCGATTAACAAACCAAATTAAATTTATAGATCACTGTAAAGATATGGCTTTAGCTTACAAAGTTTCAGATATTATCATTTCGCCCTCTATAGAGCCAGAAGCATTTGGCAGAATTGCAGTTGAAGCTCAATCTATGGAAAAATTGATTATTGCTAGCAATATTGGCGGATCAAATGAGACAATAATTAATGAAAAAACTGGTTTTTTATTTGATGCGGGAAATGTAAATGCTTTAAGTAAAAAGATTATAAGTGCAATAACAATGGATGAATTATCTCTTCAATTAATAGGAAAAGAGGGTAGAAAAAATGTGTTAAAAAAATTTAATGTTGAAAAAATGTGTTTTTCTACTTATTCAGAGTATAAAAGATTACTAAATTAATGCCTACAATTACTTTACCAGATGGAAATAATCTAGATTTCCCAAAAAAAATTACAGGACTAGAGATAGCTGAAAAAATAAGTAAATCATTAGCTAAACAAGCAATAGTTATGAGCATTAATGGAGAACTTAAGGATTTAGATTTTTTAATAGATAAAGATTGTTCTGTAAAAATATTTACTTCAAAAAATGATGAAGGTCTTGAAATAATAAGACATGATACAGCACATATTCTAGCGATGGCTGTTCAAGAATTATTTCCGGGTACGCAAGTTACAATCGGTCCAGTCATAGAGAATGGTTTTTATTATGATTTTGCCAGAAAAGAAACTTTTACTGAGGAAGATTTAAAAAGAATTGAAGTTAAAATGAAAGAAATCGTTGATCGTGATGAAAAAACTAAGAGGGAAGTTTGGGATCGAGATAAAGCGATTAAACATTTTAAAAAAAAAGGAGAGGTGTATAAAGCTGAATTAATTGAAAGTATTCCAAAAGGTGAGGAAGTTTCAATATATTTTCATGGTAATTGGCACGATTTGTGCAGAGGCCCACACTTGTCTTCAACAGGAAAAATTGGAAAATTTTTTAAATTAACAAAAGTTTCTGGTGCCTATTGGAGAGGAGACTCAAATAATGAAATGCTCCAAAGAATATATGGAACAAGTTGGGCAAGTCAAAAAGATTTAGATGCTTACTTAAAGAGAATTGATGAGGCAGAAAAAAGAGATCACAGAAAATTAGGCAAAGAGATGGACTTATTCCATTTTAGAGAAGAAAGTCCTGGTTCAGTTTTTTGGCATGAGAAAGGTTGGGCATTATTCCAAAAATTAATTGATTATATGAGAATGAAGCAAGATATTGCTGGGTATAAAGAAATAAATACCCCTGAAGTTTTAGACCGAACTTTATGGGAAAAATCTGGCCATTGGGAAAAATTTGGAGCAAACATGTACACCTCAACAACTCCAGATGAAAAAATTTTTGCGATTAAACCTATGAATTGTCCTGGCTGCATAGAAGTTTTTAATCAAGGTCTTAAAAGTTATAAAGATTTACCTTTAAAAATGTCTGAATTTGGAAAAGTACATCGCTATGAGCCGTCTGGGGCACTACATGGTTTATTAAGAGTTAGGGCATTTACACAGGATGATGCTCATATTTTTTGTACTGAACATCAAATAACAAATGAATGCTTAACAGTAACAAATCTTATTTTAGAAATTTATAAAGATTTGGGTTTTGAAAACGTAATTCTTAAATATTCTGATAGACCTGATTTAAGAGTCGGGGATGATAGTGTATGGGATAAAGCTGAAGAAGCTTTATTAAAAGCAGTTAAAGCAAGTAAATTAGAATATAGTATTAATAAAGGTGAAGGAGCGTTTTACGGACCAAAAATTGAATTTGTTTTAAGAGACGCTATTGGAAGAGATTGGCAATGTGGAACTTTGCAGGTTGATTTTAATTTACCTGGTAGATTGGGCGCTTCATATATTGATAGAGATGGCTCTAAAAAAATTCCAGTTATGCTACATAGGGCACTATTTGGATCATTAGAGAGATTCATTGGAATTTTAATAGAAAATTATGCTGGCAAATTTCCATTTTGGATTTCTCCACTTCAGACTGTAGTAATACCAATTTCAGAGGATTTTGAGGATTATGCAATTAAAGTATCTAAAAAAATTAAAGAAGCTGGCATTAGCTCAATAGTTGATTTAAAAAATCATAATTTAAATTATAAAATAAGAGATCATTCATTAGCTAAAATACCTCTTTTATTAATTTGTGGTAAAAAAGAAGTTGACAGTAACTCAGTAACCATTAGAAGATTGAATTCTGATAAACAAGAAAATATGGAACTAAATTTATTTTTAAAAAAATTCTCTGCTTTGAACAAAGCATCTTCAAACTAAGTGGCAGATTTCAAACAAAATTACTTTCAAAAGAGAACAAAGGACAGAGGTCCCAAATCTAATAACAGAATTTCATCTCCCGAAGTTCAAGTTATTGCAAGCGACGGTGAAAACTTGGGTATACTGCAAACCAATGAGGCAATAGTAAAAGCAAAAAATCAAGGACTTGATTTGATTGAGATTTCACCAAATGCTAACCCACCAGTTTGTAAAATCATGGATATGGGAAAATTTAAATATGATGCTCAGAAAAAAGCAAACCTTGCAAAAAAGAAACAAAAAATTGTTGCTCTTAAAGAAATTAAAATGAGACCAGTAACTGAAACGCATGATTATGAATTTAAAGTTAAAAACGCAAAAAAATTTATTGCCAAAGGAGATAAGGTTAAATTTACTATAAGATTTAAGGGTCGAGAACTTCAACACTCACACCTTGGAAACGAGCTTATGTCAAAAATAAAAGAGGATATGAAGGATATTGGAAAGGTAGAGCTTCATCCAAAATTCGATGGTAAGCAAATGATCATGGTAATACAGCCTTTATAGGCTTTAATACTGGTTGTAAATTTAAATCTTTCTTTGTATAACACCGTTCAATTATGCCTAAATTAAAAACAAAAAGCTCAGCAAAAAAAAGATTTAAAATATCAGCCAAAGGTAAAGTAATAATGGCTCAGGCTGGGAAAAGGCACGGAATGATAAAAAGAACAAATTCTCAAATAAGAAAATTAAGGGGTACAACTACTATGTCTAAACAAGATGGAAAAATAGTTAAGTCGTACATGCCTTACAGTTTAAGAGGTTAAAAATGGCAAGAGTTAAAAGAGGTGTTACAAGTAAAGCTAAACACAAAAAAGTTTTAAAATCTGTAAAAGGCCAATGGGGCAGAAGAAAAAATACAATACGTGTTGCAAGACAAGCAATGGAAAAGGCCATGCAATATGCATATAGAGATCGAAGAAATAAGAAAAGAGAATTTAAATCTTTATGGATACAAAGAATAAACGCAGGTGTTAGAGCTGAAGGATTAACTTATTCAAGGTTTATTAATGGTTTAAATAAATGTGGAATAAAAATCGATAGAAAAATTCTAGCTGAGATAGCCTATGATAGCCCAGAAGCCTTTAAAACTATTGTCCAAAAAGCACAATCTGCTTTAAATTAATCTTCACTATTGTTTTATTTCACCGAAGAAATAATCTGTAAAGATGTCTGATCTTAAAAAAATAAAAGAAGAATTTATTCTAAAGCTCAATAAGAAATTAAATCTTGAAAACATAAATCAAGTTAAATCAGAACTCTTTGGTAAAAATGGTATTATTTCATCGCAATTCAAAAACATTGGAAAAATAAAGGAGTCTGAAAGAAAGAAATTTGCATCTGAGTTAAATCTCATCAAAGATGATTTGCAAAATTTAATTAATTCAAAAATTAACGAAATTGAAAACTCTGAAATTAATAAAAAATTAGATAAAGAAAAAATTGATGTAACTTTACCTGAAAGACCTTTTATAAAAGGAAAGATACATCCAGTTTCGCAAACTATTGATGAGATATCATCTATATTTTCTGAAATTGGATTTAATGTTGAGGAGGGTCCAGATGTTGAAAATGAGTACAATAATTTTACTGCCCTTAATACTCCTGATAATCATCCTGCTAGGGATATGCATGATACATTTTATTTAGATGAAAAAAAACAAAAGTTATTACGAACTCACACTTCTCCTGTTCAAATAAGAACCATGTTAAAAGGTAAACCGCCATTTAAGATTATTGCACCTGGCAGAACATATAGATCAGATAGTGACCAAACTCATGCACCAATGTTTCATCAGGTTGAGGGACTTTATATTGATAAAAACATAAATATGGGACATCTTAAAGGGTGTTTGAATTATTTTATTAAAGAGTTCTTTGAAGTTAATAAAATCAAGATGAGATTTAGACCCAGCCATTTTCCTTTTACCGAACCATCTGCCGAAGTTGATATTGGATATGAAATTAAAGATGGAAAGATTGTGATAGGTGAGGGTGATAAATGGTTAGAAATTTTAGGATGTGGAATGGTGCACCCCAATGTTCTTAAAAATGTAAAAGTGGACATAGAAAAATATCAAGGATATGCATTTGGGATTGGTATTGATAGATTGGCAATGCTAAAATATGGTATTAATGATCTAAGAGCTTTTTTTGATTGTGATTATAGATGGCTAAATCATTTTGGTTTTGATCCGTTAGATGTACCAACAAACTATAGAGGTCTAAGTCGATGAAGATAACATTTGATTGGCTTAAGGATCATTTAAACACAAACCTAAAAGAGGAAAGGCTTTTAGAGAAACTAACAGATATTGGTTTGGAGGTCGAAAGTGTAGGTGATTTATCTGCAGGATTAGATTTTTTTAAGATAGCCAAGATTGCAAAAATAGAAAAACACCCAAATGCTGATCGGCTTAAAGTTTGTGATGTAAATGTTGGAGATAAAGAATTAAAAAAAGTTGTATGTGGTGCTAATAATGCAAGAGAGGGATTAATTACAATATATGCTCCCCCAGGAGCAATTATTCCAAAAACTAAAACAAAATTGGTAATAGCTAAAATTAGAGACATTACTTCTTATGGAATGCTTTGTTCTGAGGCAGAATTGAATTTATCAGATGAAAGTGATGGAATAATAGAATTGTCATCAATAAAATATAAAAAAAAAATTGGAAAGAATTATTTTTCAAAATCATCTTCAAAACTTATTGATTTATCAATAACTCCAAATAGACCTGATTGTCTTGGTGTAAGAGGAATAGCTAGAGATCTCGCTGCATCTGGTTTTGGAAGGATGAAGAATTCAAATGAAAGAAAGGTTAATTCAAAAACGAGACAAAAAATAAAGATAAAGATAAACAAAGAAAGAAACCAAGGCTGTGTTGTATTTGGCAGTTGTTTGATTACCAACGTAAAAAATGCTGAGAGTCCTAAATGGCTAAAAGATAAATTAATCTCAATTGGTCAAAAACCGATTTCAGCAATAGTGGATATTACAAATTATGTTATGTTCGATATTAATCGACCACTACATGCCTATGATGCAGATAAAATCGAAAAAGGCATTATAGTCCGGAACTCTAAATCTGGAGAGGAATTCACAGCTCTTGATAATAAAAATTACAAATTAGAAAAAGACATGTGTGTTATTAGTGATAACAAAGGTGTATTAGGATTAGGAGGAATTATAGGAGGCACAAGATCAGCCACAGAATTTAATACAAAAAACATATTATTAGAGTCAGCCTATTTTGAACCAAGATCAATAAGAAATACAGCAAAAAAATTAAATCTTGATACAGATGCAAAATTTAGGTTTGAAAGAGGCATTGATCCAATGTCTATAGAGAGTGGTTTAAACAAAACTGCATTTTTAATTCAAGAAATTTGTGGTGGTGAAATAAGTAAAGTAGACATTCAAAAAATTGGAGAGTTTAAAAATAAAATTATTAAATTTGATCCCAACTTATTTGAAAAAATATCGGGGTTTAGAATCTCTACAAAAGAGATGATAAAAATTTTAAACGATCTTGGCTTTAAATCAAAAAAAGAAAAAAATTATTTTAGATTAACCATTCCATCATGGAGACCTGATATATTACAACAAGTAGATATTGTAGAAGAATTAGTAAGGATAAGCGGTTATGATAAGATTAAGACAATCGAACCAATTAAAAAAAGAACAAAATCTACTTTAACGCAAACTCAAAAATTATTTCATTTTTTACAAAGAGCGATTGCGTCAAAAGGTTATTTAGAAGCAATCACTTGGTCGTTTACAGACTCAAATTATAATGACCATTTTAAAGGTACAAATACAGAAATTAAGATTATAAATCCTATTAGTTCTGAATTAGGAGTTTTAAGAAACTCTATATTTTCAAATTTAATTATGTGTATTAAAAAAAATTTAGATAGGGGTTTTAAAGATTTGTCAATATTTGAAATAGGCCCTATTTTTACTGGTTATAATCCCGGTGAACAAAATACAGTAATTTGTGGTTTATCAGCAGGAAAAAAGTCAAGATTATCTTGGATTGAAAAAGAAAGAAATATCGATGTATTTGACGTTAAAAGAGATGTTGTTCAAACCTTGGTTGAGGCGGGCTATAATTCTGAAAAATTTTTTACGGATAATAAAACACCTAATCATTATCATCCTGGCAAATCAGGGAGGTTATTTTTAAATAAAGCAAAAGATCAAGTTGCAGCCTATTTTGGTGAGATACACCCAAATATTTTAAAAAAAATAGATCTAAAGACAGAGTCTCTCGTAGGTTTTGAAATTTATTTTGATAATCTTAAATTATCTCACAAAACATTAAATGACCAAAAAGCAAAATTTAGAGTTTCAGACTATCAGAAATCAGAGAGAGATTTTGCATTTTTAGTTAATAAAGAAGTAACTGCCCAAGAGATTATTAACGTTGTTTCTAGCGTTGATCAAAATTTAATAAGCAATATAAAAGTTTTTGATGTCTATGAAGGTGATAATATTCCTGAAAATCAAAAATCGATAGCAATTAGTGTATCAATTCAGTCATTAGAAAAAACTTTAAATGATAGAGATTTAGAAAAAATAAATAAATTAATTATTGAAACTGTAGAAAATAAAACTGGTGCTAAAATTCGATCTTAAAACTAAATGAGCACTATTGATAACATAAGAAATTTTGCAATTATTGCTCATATTGATCATGGCAAGTCAACTATAGCAGATAGAATTATTCATAAGTGTGGAGGTTTAACTGATAGAGAAATGAAAGCTCAAGTATTAGACTCCATGGACATCGAAAGAGAAAGAGGCATTACTATTAAAGCCCAAACAGTGAAATTAAATTATAGAGCTAAAAATGGCAAAAATTATATTTTAAATATAATTGATACACCAGGGCATGTAGACTTTAGTTATGAGGTTAGTAGATCACTCTATGCATGTGAGGGATCAATATTGATTGTAGATAGTACCCAAGGAGTTGAGGCTCAAACATTAGCTAACGTATATCAAGCACTAGATATTAATCATGAAATAATTCCAGTTCTTAATAAAATAGATTTACCAGCTTCTGATTTAGAGAGAACAAATAAGCAAATTGAGGATGTAATTGGTATAGATACAGATAATGCAGTCCCATGCTCAGGTAAGACTGGAGAGGGTATTGAGGAAATATTAGAGCAAATTATCAAAAAATTGCCTGGTCCAAAAGGGAATCCAGACGATGATTTAAAATGTTTATTAGTTGATAGTTGGTATGACACTTATTTAGGTGTTGTTATTTTGGTTAGAGTTATAAATGGTAAAATAACAAAAAATATGAAGATCAAAATGCTTTCAACAAATCAAGATTATATAATTGAAAAGGTTGGAGTTTTTACACCTAAAGCAAAGGATATAAATGAGCTAAACACTGGTGAATTAGGTTTTATAACAACTGGTATTAAAGTTTTATCTGAAACTAAAGTTGGAGATACAATTTGCGATGCAACAAAACCAAAAATAGAGCCTTTACCTGGATTTAAACCTAGTAAACCAGTAGTGTTTTGTGGTTTATTTCCTGTAGATAGTTCTGAATATCAAAAACTTAAAGATGGTCTGGCGAAATTACAATTAAATGATGCAAGTTTTTCATTTGAAGCTGAGTCATCCTCTGCTTTGGGCCTAGGTTTTAGGTGTGGATTTTTAGGATTATTGCACCTTGAAATTATTACGGAGAGATTAGAAAGAGAATTTGATGTGAATTTGCTTACGACTACTCCAGGTGTTGTTTATAAAGTAAATTTAAATAGTGGAACAATTTTTGATTTACAAAATCCATCAAGTCTTCCAGATCCAACATTAATATCATCGATCGAAGAACCTTGGATTAAAGCAACTATTATTACACCAGATGAATTTCTAGGCTCAATAATCAAATTATGCCAAGACAAAAGAGGAATACAGACAAACCTAACTTATTCAGGAAATAGAGCTGTATTAAGTTATGAACTGCCTCTAAATGAGGTGGTTTTTGATTTTAATGATCGTATCAAATCTATGACAAGTGGTTATGCAAGTTTTGATTATGAAATAGTTGGTCATAGAGAAGGTGATTTAGTAAAATTAGGAATATTGGTAAATAGTGAACCAGTTGATGCTTTGGCTATGATGATACATAAAGATTTTGCTCAAAGAACTGGTAGAGAAGTTTGTGAAAAACTTAAAGATTTAATACCAAGACACAATTTTATGATACCTGTTCAAGCAGCTATTGGAGGTAAGATTATTGCAAGAGAAACAATTAAAGGATTTAAAAAAGATGTTTTAACTAAAATACATGGGGGTGGAGCAACTGATAGAAAAAGAAAACTTTTAGAAAAACAAAAAAAAGGAAAAGCAAGATCTAAACAATTCGGTAGAGTAGAGATTCCCCAGGAAGCATTTATTGGAGTGCTTAAAATTAGTAAAGATAAAAATTAATAAAATGGAAAATAACAGAAAAAAAGAATTTTTTTTTAATAAGATATATCATTTATTATTCTCTGAAAAATTTTCAAAAAAAATAAATTATAATTTTGAAAAAAAAAGTCGTATAGATTTAATAAATTTAGTTATTAAAAAAAATAGATATAAAAAATATTTAGAAATAGGATGTAATCTAGATGAGGTGTTTGATAAAATTAATATTAATAAAGTGGGAGTAGATCCAGTTAGTGGGGGAAATTTCAGGGGCACTAGTGACGATTTTTTTTCAAAAAATTCTGATAAATTCGATTGTATATTTATTGATGGTCTTCATATTTATGAACAAGTAATGAAAGATATATTAAATTCAATAAAATTTTTAGATGATAATGGTGTGATCATTATTCATGATTGTCTTCCTGAGAGTATAGGACATCAAAGAGTGCCAAGATCTAGATATAATTGGAACGGCGATGTTTGGAAAGCAATTGTTGAAGTTCGTACATGGAAAAATTTTGACACTTTTACAATTTTAGCAGATCAAGGCCTAGGTATAATAAAAAAAAGAAAAAATCTAAATGTTTTAAATATTGAAAAAAAATCATTTAAAGATTTAAAATTTAAATTTTTTTATAATAACTACAAAGAAATAATGAGAACTGTAAGTTTTAAAAATGGGATAGAGATGATTTAAAAATGAAAAATAGAATAATAGATACAATTACTTTCTTTCAAGAAAATAGACATTTTGATTTAAGATTTAATATTCTCAAAGATGTAGTGGATAAATTCTTAATATGCGAATCTATTTACGATCACAGAGGAAATAAAAAAAAAGTTAATTTTAATATGGAGAAGTATAAATATAATGAAAAGATTAAGCATGTTGTAGTTAAGGAAAAATTTCCAAAAAAAAATGATCCTTGGAAAAATCAAGCTATTCAGAGAGAAAATATATTGAAAAACCTTGATGATATTGAAAATGATGATTTTGTTATGTTTTCAGATCCAGATGAAATTCCTAACCCTAAAATTTTAAAAAATTTTGAATTAAAAAAAAAATATGGAATTTTTTCGCAAAAAATATTTTCATATAAACTCAACCTTTTGAATCCCTATGAAAGCCCTTGGGAAGGGACGAGAATATGTAAAAAGAAACATTTAAAATCAGTAGACTGGTTAAGACACAAAGTTCTTGGAAAAAATTTAAAATATCCATTTTGGAGAATTGACAAAGAAAAGAATATACAAATAATTAATAATGGTGGATGGCATTTTAGCTATCTTCTAAAACCTGAAGAAATCGAAAAAAAATTTAAAAGTTTAGCCGAAACCTCTTGGGATAACGAAAAATTTTCAAATTTAGATGTTATCAAAAAAAAAATTAACGATAAAGTAGATTTATTTGATCGTGGTCATGAATATAACAAAGTAAATATAGATGATAGTTATCCAGATTATATTTTAAGAAATATGGATAAATTAAAAGAATGGATAATTTAAAATTTAGCTATGCAATTTCAAAAAATTATTAATAGTAAATTAGATAATTTAGATGAATTTATTTCTAGAAATAAAAAAAATTATGAAAGCGCTAGTCCTTTCCCTTTTATAGTAATAGAGGATTTTTTTAGTGTAGAATTTTTAAATGAAATTTTAAAACAATTCCCTAATTTAGAAGAAAAAAAAAAAACAACAAATTATTCTAATAAAAATGAAGTTAAGTTTGCTAATAACGAATATGAAAGATTTCCAAAAAATATTAAAACTTTGTTCGATTTTTTAAATTCCAATTTTTTTGTGGATTTTCTTCAAGGTATAACAGGCATAACGGAAAAACTTGTTCCTGATTTTCAATTAAATGGTGGAGGCTTGCATGAAATTAAAAAAGGTGGATTATTAAAAATTCATTCAGATTTTAATCGACATCCTAACTTAGATCTTGATAGACGATTAAATGTATTAATATATCTTAACAAAAACTGGAAGGAAGAGTATGGAGGCCATCTTGAATTTTGGGATAAAGATATGAAGGCTTGTAGAAAAAAAATATTACCTGTATTTAATAAGATGGTGATATTTTCAACTACCGATAATAGTAATCATGGGCACCCTGATCCTTTAAGTTGTCCAGATATCATTTCCAGAAAATCAATAGCAACTTATTATTATTCAAAAGGAAGACCATTAAATGAAATCGATAAAATGTTTTCTAAAAATACAACTTATTTTAAAGATCGTGCAGGGCAATATGATGAAACAGAACAAGTTTCAGGAAAATTCAGAAGATTTTTAAGAAGTTTAAATATTTATCAAAAATTTAAAATTATTGAAAAAAAATTAATTCGAACTGGAAGGTCTAAAAGGAAACGAGAAAATCAAAATGACTAGATTAAGGAGAGATGGCCGAGCGGTTTAAGGCGCACGCTTGGAAAGTGTGTGTACCCTCACAGGTACCGTGGGTTCGAATCCCACTCTCTCCGCCATTTATAAATTTTCAAAATTATAAAATTTAAATCCAGTAATTTTTTTAAAATTTTGGTAGTCATCAATGAGTTTTTCAACAAAAATTTTTTTTGTATCTAATTTGAAAGAAACATTTTTCTTTTTTTCTAACCAAGTAACTCTCTCAGGTCTTTGTGGGTAATTTTCTTTTTTGCATCCTAAAAAGCTTTGTATAGAATACATAACTTCATTAAAGTTATTAGTTAAATCATCAAAATTTAAAAATAAAATTTGATTTTTTTTAAAAAGAGAATAACAGTTTTGTATTTGTTTAAAGTAATATCCACGACTTAAATATGAAAAATTTCTTAAATTTTCGTCAGATAACTTTATCCTTTGATTTTCCTCTTTAATAGCTTGATCAAAGCTTTTTTTTTCATTTCCCCTTATATACTCCATATTATAAGCTGACAAAGCTCTTTCAAAAGGATCTCTAAATATTAATATGATTTTTATATTACTATTGTATTCTGCAATTTTCTTCATGCAGTCCTTATAAAAAATATATATTGGTGTTTTTTCTCCAAATAACTTTTTGCTTTTTAGGTTACCAAAATTTTTATGATAGTTCTCAAAATTTAAATCGTTATTGGATATCTCAGTATCAAAATAATGTAGCTCTTTTTCTGGCATCATTATTTCAGAATGATGTCTTAAATGATGAGAAATCAGTTCCGTACCAGCTTTTTGAACACCACCGATTATAAAATTAATTTTTGACATTAAAATATTAATTTTTAAATTATATAAATTATTAAAATATAAAATTTTAAGTAATTTAGCATTAAGTTGACTATTATGAAATAAATTGTTTAAAAGTTTAGATTTTAATATAGAACTTTTTTAATCATAATGAAATCAGATATTACAATAATACTTCTGCTATATAAAACACCTCTAGAATTGATAAAAAATTTTAAAGCTTTTAGAAAATTTAATGTAATTGTTTTAGATCAAAGCAATGATAGAGTTTTTAAAAAAAAATTATTAAAAATTCTACCTAAAATAAAAAATTACACAATATCCAAGGATAATAATGGCTATGCAAAGGGAATAAATATACTCGTTAAAAAAGTTAAAACTAAATATTTTTTTTGTTCACAAGCTGATGTTAGCATAAATGAAAATTCAATATTAGAATTAAGAAAAACAATTTTAAGAAAAAAGAAAAATGCGGTAATAGCAATTCCATCAATTAATAAAAAAATAAAAAAAAAGGTAAAGGAAATTCAAGTGAAAAATATGATTGGTGCAACTTTTTTATGTGATACAAAAAAGTTTATTGAAATTGGTATGTTTGATGAGGACTTCTTTTTTTATTGGGAAGATATAGAGTTATCTCAGCGAATTAAAAGTTTTAAATATAAGATTTATGAGAGTCAAAGATCTAAAGCTACTCATCGAAATGGAAATTCCTCATTAGTAGGTTTTAAAACAGATTTCATCAGATATGGAAATTTTATTTTTGGAGAGTTTTTATATGATTATAAAATTAAGAAAATAAGAACTTTAAAGCTTTTAAGAAAGTTAAGTCAAAACATTTTACTTTTGATTGTAAATATTTTTTTATTAAAATTTAGAAATGCAAATATATGTTTTTCAAAAGTTTTAGGAATAATTAGATTTATGTGGTTTATATTAAAAAGGTACTTATGAAAAAATTTTTAAATTTAGGATTGCAACCACTTGCAAATTCTTACGTTTTAAAAAAAAATCTTAGTTTAAAAGAAAAAAAATTTAAATTGGTTTTGGCATTTAATCCAAAAAATTATTTAGTTTCAATAATAAATAAGATTCCTAAAGAAAAAATGTTTAATAAAAACTATCCATATAAGTCTTCCGAGTCAAAAACTATGCAAGCTTCATTCATGAAGTTAGCAGACAAGATTAAAAAAAAATTTAAACCAAAATTCATAGTTGAAATTGGCTGTAATGATGGTGCTTTTATCAAAAATTTTGATAAGAGAAAAATTGTAGGAATAGAACCATGTAAAAATTTAGCAAAAATAACTAGGTCGAAAGGATTTAAAGTATATTCCGAATATTGGAACTTAAAATTATCAAAAAAAATAATTATGAGAAAAAAAGTAGATGTAATTTATTCAGCTAATACATTGAGCCATATAACAAATTATTCAGAAATTTTTAGGGCAATAAAAAATTCTCTCTCAAACAGAGGAATATTAATTTTGGAAGATCCTTCACTATTGAATTGTTTAAAAAATGTTGCATATGACCAATTTTATTGTGAGCATGTGTATGTTTTTTCAACTATAGCTTTAAAAAATATTTTAAGCAAATTTGACTTAGAGATTTTTGATATAGAAAATATCGGAACTCATGGTGGTTCTAATCGTTATTATATTAAGAATAAAAAAAATTCTTTTTTTAAAGTTAAAAAAAATGTCAAAATTGAATTAAATAAAGAATTAAATTATGGATTACATAAATTTTTAACTTATAAAAAATTTGCTAATAAAGTTAAAAATTCAAAAAAAGAATTGTTACAAATTTTTGATAAACTTAAAAATAAAAAAATTATAGGCTATGGTGCTACAGCTAAATCATGCACTGTTTTAAATTATTGTAATCTCAATTTTAGGCAGATTTCCTTTTTCTATGATACTACTTCATTTAAAATAAATAAATATTTACCTGGAACAAAAATTCTCATAAAAAAATATAAAAAACTAAAGAATAGTGACGCTGATTATGTCTTTCTGGGAGCTTGGAACTTTAAATCTGAAATATTTACCAAAGAACGTGAGTATATTAAAAATGGAGGAAAATTTATCACGCATGTTCCGATACCTAAAATTATTTGAACGTTGAAAATTCTATCCCCATTTTATCCTTTTTAGATAATATTGGTTTTTTAATTGGCCATTTAATATTGAGTTTTTTATCGTTCCATTTTATAGTTTTTTCAGAATTTTTGTTTCTATAATTTGTACATTTGTAATAAACAGCACAGCTTTTTGATAAGCACAGAAACCCATGAGCAAAATTAGGTGGTATATAAATAGAAAAATTTGAATCGTATGAAATTTTGATTGAAAAATGTTTACCATACGTTTTAGAATTTTTTCTTAAGTCGACCACAACATCTAAAATTTTCCCTTGGACTACAGTTATTATTTTTGCTTGACTTTTTTTTGTTTGTAAGTGGAGACCTCTAAGAGTATTTTTTTTTGAATATGAAAAACAATCAAAAATAAATTTTTTTTTTAAAATTTTACTTTTTTCAATTTCTTTAAAAAAACCTCTATTATCTTTATAGACATTAGTTTTAATAATTACTAAATCCTTTATTTTTGTTTTAATAATCTTCATTTTATGAACTCATCAACTATTTTTTGTTGTATTTTCCTATCCGCTGTCCATCCAGGTAACAATTTAATTTTTGTTTTTGTTATCCTAGGCAACTTTTTATTTAAAAATTTAATTTTAATTTTTTTTTTAGAATTAAAATTTATCCTCAATATTAATTTTTTTATATTAATATTTGTATTATTTTTTAAACAATACGTCCCACTCTTTATGTTTTTATTTAAAATTAAATAAATCGCATTAATTATATCTTCGATATGAACTATATTTAATTCAAGTTTATCTGAAAGAATAGTCGTTTTTTTATTTAACCTGTAATTCTTTATTAGTGTTGGGATTAATTTTTTTCTCTTATCTACATTTGCAAAACTTTCATAGAGTTTAATATTATATAATTTTGAATTCTTATTATTTAATGAATAAAAATTTAGTATCATTTCAAATGCAGATTTTGTTGATGAATAAAAGTTACTTGGTTTATAGTTTTTACCGTCTAAATGCTGCATCATAGAGCCAAAATTTATCACTTTTTTAACTTTAGAAAAAATTAAATCTACAATAATGCTCGGAAAAAGAATATTTGAGTCGACAAATTTTTTTATTTCATTATGGGAGTGAGTATTTTTATAAAAAGTTGCAAAATTAATAAAAAAATCAATTTTTTTACTATAAAGCTTTTTTTTTATTTCATTTAAGTTTTTATAAAAAATAGAATTATAAGAATATCTAAACTTCTTATTTAATTCATTTAATCTTTTATTGTTTTTATTTTTGTATCTTAAAATATCTATGACATTAAAACCTTTATTAAGTGCATTCTCTAAAAAGAAATTTCCAATAAATCCAGAGGAGCCAGTAATTAGTATAGTTTTGTTTTTCAATTTATAAATCTTTTAAATATTTACTATATTCACAGTTACCATAAAATTTTATATTTTTTCTTATTGTGTCTTTACTAATCCATTTTTTTAATAATGCTATCTCCTCCAAACAAGCAATTTTTATTCCTTGGACTTTTTCAACCGACCTAACATAATTAGATACATTAATTAAATCCTCTATCTTGCCAGCATCTGACCAAATTGCACCTCTTCCAATTTGTTCAAATTTGAGGTTTCCTTTTTTTTTATATTCATTAATTAAATCAGTAATTTCAAGTTCACCTCTTTTAGAGGGTTTTAATTTTTTTGTATATTTGCAAACATTTTTATCAAAAAAATATAATCCAGTTACTGCATTATTCGATACAAATTTTTTTGGTTTCTCAACTATATTTTTAATTTTATTTTTTTGAATTTTTGCAACTCCATAATTTTCTGGCTTATTAACTTCTTTCAAAAAAATTGTAGCACCAATTTTATGCTGAGAAGAACTCTCAAGTTTTTGAGTTAGGCTTTGACCATAAAAAAAATTATCCCCTAAAATTAGAGCAACATTCTCATTCTTTATAAAGGACCTACCTAGATTAAAAGCATCAGGGAGTCCTCTTGGCTTATTTTGAGTTTTATATTTTATCTTAATTCCATACCTTGATCCGTTTCCTAAAAGATTTCTAAAATTTTCGATTTGACCTGGGTTAACAATCATTAAAATATTTTTTATATTTGCTAACATCAATACAGATAGAGGATAAAAAATCATCGGTTTGTCATGAATTGGTAAAAGCTGTTTATTTACACACTTAGTTAATGGGCTTAACCTAGTTCCATAACCTCCAGCAAGAATAATACCTTTTTTTATCATTTTGGTTTGTAAATATGCAACATATATTAAAACTTCTGTATTTAAATACTTTAATTTATGATATTATTTATTTTTCCAAAAAATGAAAAATAACAATTATCAAGCAGATTCTATTAAAGTTTTAAAAGGTCTTGAAGCAGTACGTAAGAGACCTGGCATGTATATCGGTGATACCGACGATGGTACAGGCCTGCATCACATGGTCTATGAAGTTATTGATAATTCTATCGATGAAGCTTTAGCAGGGTATTGTAAGAATATCAATGTAGCCATTAATTCAGATGGAACTGTGACAGTTCAAGATGATGGAAGAGGAATTCCTGTTGATATGCATAAAGGAGAGAAAAAATCTGCTGCAGAAGTTATTATGACTCAATTACATGCTGGGGGTAAATTTGATCATGATTCTTATAAAGTATCTGGAGGATTGCACGGTGTTGGTGTTTCAGTTGTAAACGCTTTATCAGAAAGTTTAAAACTAGAAATAAATAGAGATGGTAAAAAACATTATATTGAATTCAAAAACGGGGAAGCAAAAGCACCATTAAAAACTAATGGAAATTCAAAAGATACGGGAACAAAAATTACCTTTTCACCTTCTAAGAATATTTTTTCATCAATAAAATTTAATCCAAATATACTAATTAAAAGAATTAGAGAGTTAGCTTTTCTTAATAAAGGAATAAAAATTACATTTGTAGACTCAAGTCAAAAAAAAGAAAAAATTTTAGAATTTAAATTTGATGGTGGAATTCTAGAATTTGTTGAATTTTTAGACGAAAAAAGGGAAAAATTAAAAAACAAAAATGAAAATGATTTATTTAAGAAACCAATATATTTGGAGGGAAAAAAAGAAAATATAGATGTTCAATGTTCATTAAAATGGAATGCCACTTATTCTGAGGATGTTCTTGCTTACACAAATAATATATTTCAAAAAGACGGAGGAACACATTTGCTTGGATTCCGAAGTGCCTTAACAAGAGTAATTAACAAATATGCAAATGAGCATAATCTTCTAAAAAAAAATAAATTAGCAATATCTGGAGATGATATTAAAGAAGGACTTTCTTGTGTCTTATCAATTAAAATTCCTGATCCTAAATTTTCATCTCAGACAAAAGATAAACTTGTCTCTTCAGAGGTTCGTATGATTGTTGAAACTATAGTAAATGAAAAATTATCAATATGGTTTGATCAAAATCCATCAATTGCCAAAATTATTTTAAGTAAAATTATTCAAGCTGCTTTAGCAAGAGATGTTGCAAGAAAAGCAAGAGAAAGTGTAAGAAGAAAAGGCGCATTAGAATTAAGTGGACTTCCTGGAAAGTTGGCTGATTGTCAAATTGGTAAACAAGACGGTACAGAGTTATTTATTGTTGAGGGGGACTCAGCTGGAGGTTCAGCCAAACAAGGAAGAAATAGAGCCAATCAAGCAGTTTTACCTTTGAGAGGAAAAATTTTAAATACATATGTTGAAGAGACTTTAAATAAAAATAATGGAAACAAAAATGGATCCGATCAAAGAACTAAAGCGTTGTCTAAAATGATTTCTTCAAATGAGATAGTAACTCTTATAAATGCCTTAGGTCTTGACCCTAAAACCCAAGAAATTGATTTAAAAGATTTAAGGTATGGAAAGATTATTATTATGACCGATGCTGATGTTGATGGTTCACATATAAGAGCCTTATTGCTAACTTTTTTTAACAACAAACCATTTAATAAATTAATAGAAAATGGTCATGTTTATTTGGCTCAGCCCCCTTTATTTAAAATAAATAAGGGCTCAAAAGGGATTTATATAAAAGATGAAAAGGAACTTGAAGAATATATCGTAACAAATAATAAAGAATTAAAAAATATTAAAAAAGGATCAAAAGAATTTTTTAATAAAATAGATAAAGAAAAATCCAATATGAATATTCAAAGATTTAAAGGATTAGGAGAAATGAATCCAGAGGAATTATGGAGCACAACTTTAAATCCAGAAACAAGAAACCTACTGCAGGTTAAATATTCTAAAGATCTAAAAAAGGATCAAAATTTAATACATACTCTTATGGGGAATGATGTGGCTTTGAGAAAAGATTTTATAATTTCAAATGCAATTAATGTTCAGAACCTTGATATTTAAAAATGAAGTTTTTTGAAACTTCTAAGTATTACTCTTTAAAAAAATCAACATATATCTCATTAAGATGGATAGGTATCATTGGTCAATTAATATCAGTAAATTTAGTTTATTTCTATTTTAATTTTGAATTCGATTTTATTTATTGTAATTTTGTTATTTTACTTGGTGTAATCAGTAATCTATATTTAATTTTATTCTATAAAAAAACACAGATTTCAGACAGAGGAGCATTATTATTTTTAATAATAGATATTTTTCAATTATCTTTTTTAATATTTTTGACTGGTGGAATAGTAAATCCATTTATAATTTTCTTATTGATCCCAAGTGTTTTTGCATCATCAAATTTAGGAATAAGAACAAATTTATTAATTTTAATAATAACAACTTGCTCAATAGTTTATTTAACATTTAATTCTCAATCACTACCTCGACCGTTGAGTGATAATTTTCATGTAAGCCCATACTATTATTACTCAATTCCAATAGCATTAATTATTGCACTAGTATTTCTAAATTATTTCGCAATAATTTTTGGAAACCAAAGCAGATTAAGAAAGGAAGCCCTAAACAAAATGGAGGAAGTGATGGCCAAAGAACATGAATTATTATCATTAGGTGGGCAAGCAGCCGCTGCCGCACATTCTTTAGGGACACCTCTTTCAACAATAAAAATTATCACACAAGAATTAATGGTTCAGTTTAAAAATGAAAAGGACGTAATTCAGGATATTGAATTATTATCAAGTCAGGTAGAAAGATGTAACCAAATTTTGAAAAAACTATCATTAAATCCTACAGTAGAAGATGAGTTTATAGATGAAGATTTGAATATGAAAGATTATTTAAAAGAAATCATAAACTCTTTTAAAGAAACAAGTAATAAAGAGTTTATTTTTAATTTGGATCAAGACTCGAATCCAAAAAAAATTACAAAATCGATTGAAATTGTTTACGGACTGAGAAATTTTATCGGAAACGCAAATAAATTTAGTAAAAAAAAAATATTTATTTCCTTAAAAAGTAACAATGATTTTACAGAAATAATAATTGAGGATGATGGGGATGGTTTTTCATATGATATTTTGTCTAAAATAGGTGAACCTTATTTAAAGTCTCAAAAAGAATCTGAAAAATCTAAAACAGGTTTAGGATTAGGTGTCTTTATAGGAAAAACTTTACTTGAAAAAAATTTTGCTAAAATTAATTGTAGAAACTCTAAAACTAGAACCGGAGCTGAAATAATTATTAGATGGAGAAATAAGGATTTATTTAATATTTAATTAAGTTTATTTTTAGCATCAAAAAGATAACTTAATTGAGAAATCATTACATCTCCGAGTTCATTAACATCAGTTATCTTAATTGCTTTATTGTAATATCTAGATACGTCATGCCCAATACCAATTGCTAATATTTCTGTTTCAGTTTTTTCTTCGATAAATTTTACAATTTTTTTTAAATGTTTTTCTAAAAAGTCTCCAGAATTTACAGATAAAGTTGAGTCATCTACGGGTGCACCATCAGAAATTACCATAAGAATTTTTCTTTCCTCTTTTCTTTTTTTTAGTCTGTTAAAAGCCCATGATATAGCTTCTCCATCAATGTTTTCTTTGAGCAAACCCTCCTTAAGCATTAGGCCAAGATTATTTTTTGCTTGTCTCCAATGCGTATCTGCACTTTTATAAATTATATGTCTCAAATCATTTAGTCTGCCAGGAGTTTTAGGTTTATTTTTGTTGTTCCAAAATTCTCTACTTTGACCACCTTTCCAATTTTTAGTTGTAAAGCCTAAAATCTCAACTTTCACAGAGCATCGTTCTAGAGTTCTTGAAAGAATATCTGCACATATTGCTGCAATTGTTATTGGTCTACCCCTCATAGAACCAGAATTATCAATTAATAAAGTGACTACAGTGTCTTTAAAATCTAAATCTTTTTCTTTTTTGAAAGATAAAGAATTATAAGGGTCCATTATAATTCTTGGTAATTTTGAACTATCCAACAATCCTTCCTCTAAATCAAATTCCCAAGCACGATTTTGTTTTGCTAGCAATTGTCTTTGAAGTTTATTAGCAAGTTTAGTGATGATATCTTGAAAACCAATTAACTGATGATCTAAGGTTTTTCTTAATTTGATAGATTCGTCTGAATTTTCTAAATTTTCTGCTTTTATAATTTCATCATATTGATTTGTAAATATTTTGTATTCATAATTTAAAGAAGATAGATTTTTTTTTTGAATTATTTGCTCATTGTTTATTTGATCTGAGTCAGTTTCAATCAATTGATCATCTAATTTGTAGTCATCGATATTGTAGTCAGAATCTAGACTTGACTCAGTTTCTTCTTCTTTATTTTTATCTTTGTTGTCCTCAGTTTCAGCATTTTCGTCCTCATTTGATGGATTATTTTGACCATCATCCTGATTATCTTCTTCACTATCTACATCATCCTCAGATTGAAATATGTCCATTTCCCCAAGTATTTCAGAAAATTTTGATGAATAAATCTGTTGATTTTCTAAATTTTCTTTTAAAAAATCAATATGTTTATTTATTGAATAATCAAAATCATTTTCCCAAAAATTTAACATTTTAGTAGTTAATGGATCTAATTTTATGTTGTGAAATTTTTTTAGCATATAAAGTTCGAAAGCTTCAGCAACCATTACATCTTCTTTATTTTTGAGCTGGTCTTTTCTCTTTGAAAATATCATTTGATTATAATTATCTTTAAAGTTTTTTTCTATGCCTTTAAGCATTTTGCTGCCTAAAGTTTCATATCTAATTTTTTCTGCTATGTAGTATAACGACTTACAAGATGAGTTTAATGGCTGATTTTTATTGTAAATTTCTTCGTTAGAAAATTTTCTTTTTAAAGCAGAAGAATCAGAATCTGCTCTTGCTTTAATAAAATCATTTTTTGAATTTAAACTATCAAGCTTAAAATGATCGACTTTTTTTGAATTATCATTTTTTTTCAATTTATCATCAAGCAAAAAATCATCAGAGATAACTTTAAAAGTAGAATTCAGAGCTTGTTTTAATTTCTCTTTTAGATCAGCAGCTTTATTGCTATCACTCATTAGATTTGTATATTAATAAGAGACTCCGGTAATTCTTCCCCAAAACATCTTTGATAATATTCAGCAATAGTATTTTTTTCAATATCATCACACTTATTTAGAAAAGTAACTCTGAAGGCATAACCTATATCTTTAAATATTTCAGTATTTTCTGCCCAATGCATAACAGTTCTCGGACTCATCAATGTTGATATATCTCCTGCAACAAAACCTTTTCTAGTTAAAGCTGCAACTTTAATCATGTTTGCTATTTTTTCTTTACCTTTTTGGTTGTTAAAATTTTTATTTTTTGCAAGAATTATGTCCATCTCTTTATCAAGACTAAGGTAATTCAAAGTTGTTACTATATTCCATCTGTCCATTTGTCCTTGATTGATTTGTTGAGTTCCATGATATAAACCAGATGTGTCACCCAAACCAACAGTATTCGATGTAGCAAATAATCTAAAAAATTTATTTTGTTTAATAACCTTATTTTTATCTAGAAGTGTAAAATTACCCTCAGCCTCAAGCACCCTTTGTATAACAAACATTACATCTGGTCTTCCAGCATCATACTCATCAAAAACTAAGGCAACGGGATTTTGAATTGACCAAGGTAAAATACCTTCATTAAACTGAGTTACTTGCTTTCCTTCTTTTAATACAATCGCATCTTTACCAATTAAATCAATTCTGCTTACATGACTATCTAAATTTACTCTAATACAAGGCCAATTTAATCTAGCAGCAATTTGTTCTATGTGAGTTGATTTACCTGTTCCATGATACCCTTGTACTAAAACTCTTTTGTTAAACGCAAAACCAGAAATAATAGCAAGTGTAGTATCTCTATCAAATTTATAATTTTTATCTATCTCAGGAACATATTCACTTTTTTTAGAGAAAGCTTTTACTTCCATTTCAGATTCAATTCCAAATGTTTGGTTTATTGAAATTTTGATATCAGGTTGTAAGTTTAAGTTAGGTGTCAATTTTTTCCTTATAAGTATTTTTTAATTGCGTATAAGCAAGAGTTATTAATTTTAGTTTTTCCTCGTATTTTTTATTACCAGAATTCATATCAGGGTGAAATTTTTTGACAAGTATTTTGAACTTTTTCTGAATTTTTTGCCATTTTAATCCCACTGAAACACCAAGAATACTAAATGCTTTAATATCCTTATGATCAAATTTAAATTGACGCATGTAATTAAAGTCACTTTTATCTTTATCTAATTCATCTCGTAGTGTGTTATTCCATAAAATTTTAAAAAAGTTATCTGATGAACTAAAACTTTGAGTAGGTTTGTGCCAAATCATATCTGACTTTAAAAAATTAATTACTTGATCGTCATTCATTCCTGAGAAGTAATTCCAATTTTTGTTAAATTCTTTCACATGTTCCAAACATAGCATTCTGAACTTTTTACTATTATCCCTTTCAACAGGTGCTTTATATAGACCTATTTCTTTACAATTATTCCAATCACAAATATTTTTCATGTTATATATTATTAGTTATGGATATAATTGAATTAATAGAGATTGTAAAAAAAAAACTTCTCAATAACCTAAGTGTTGAAAATATTGACATTGAAGATAAATCATTTTTACATAAAAATCATGTTGGTAATAGAAGAGATAAATTTCACTTAAAAATTACTCTTAAGTCTGCTGAACTAAATAAAATGAATAAAATTGAAAGTAATAAAAAAATTTATAGATTATTAGATAAAGAATTAAAAACCTATATTCATTCTTTGCAAATATTAATTCATTAACTCTTTTTTAAGAAATGAACTAATATCTCTTTTACTAAATGTTTTATTAATTATTGGATACCCTATTTTTTTGAGTAGAATTAAATTTATTTTTTTAGAATTATTTTTTTTATCTTTAGTCATAAATGACAGAATTTTATTCAAATCTTTATTAGAAAAATATTTTTTAATATTTAAATGAAGTTTATTTTTAACATAATGATTTGATATAAAATTAAATTCATTTTTACTTAAAATTTTTTTTATTTTACTAAATTTAAGTGCTGCCATGATACCAAGCAATACAGCTTCTCCGTGATTCAGTTTTTTTGAGTAACCTACTGATGCTTCAAAAGCATGAGCAAATGTGTGACCAAAATTTAATACTTTTCTTAAATTTTTTTCTTTTTCGTCTTTTTCAATTATATTTTTTTTAATTTTACAACTTTTAAAAATTGTTTTTGTTATAAATGGATCTTTTAATTTGATTATATTTAAAAAATTTTTATTTAAATAATTATAGAATTTTTTGTTTGAGATTAATGAGTGTTTTAAAATTTCTCCATAACCACAAATTATTTCTCTTTTGGGTAGTGTTTTTAAAAAAATACAATCACTAATTACGAGCTTAGGTTGGTAGAAATTACCGACTAAATTTTTCCCATAAGGTGTATTTATTCCTGTCTTGCCTCCAACAGATGAGTCTACTTGGGATAAAAGAGTAGTTGGAATATTTATAAACTGCATGCCTCTTTTAAAAATACTTGCAGCAAATCCACCAACATCACCAGTAATTCCTCCACCAATTGTGATAAGACAGTCCTGACGAGAAAAATTTCTTTTCAACAAAACCTCAACGATATTATTAATATTATTTTGATTTTTACTGATTTCACTAGCGTTAAAATTATAGGTATAAATTTTTTTATTTTTTAAAACATTTTTAACTTTTAATATTTCTTTTTTTGGAACTTTTTTATCAATTACCATTAAACATTTTTTAAATATAATTAAGTTATCTTTTAAAACTATATTTAATTTTGAAATTAAATTTGAGCCAATTAATATAGGATAATTTTGGGTATTAGTTTTTACTAATATTTTTAGTGGTTTCATAAATATCTATAATTTTATTTACTATTTCATTTTTAGTTAATTCACTACACTTTATTTTATACATTGCTTTTGAATAAATATTAGAACGTTTTTTTATTAATTCTAAAAGTTCGTTATTTTTTGCTTTAAAAGCTATAGGTCTTTTTGAGCTTTCTTTTATTCTCTTTATTAAATCTTTAGTTCTTACTTTCAACCAAAAAGAATAATTATTCGTCAACACCTCATCTCTAATTTTTTTATTTAAAAAAGCACCACCACCTAAAGAAATTACAATATTATTTTTTTTTAAAATCTTTAAAGTTATTTTCTCTTCGACTTCTCTAAAAAATATTTCACCTTTTGTGTTAAAAATATTTGAAATAGTCATGTTCATTTGTTTTTCAATCAGATTGTCTATATCAAAAAAATCGACTTGTAATCTGTTTGAAACCAATCTTCCAATTGATGACTTTCCGGACCCCATCATGCCCAAAAAAACTATATTTTCTCTTGATTTCATAAGTTTCTTTATTGAAAAAACACAAATATGTCTTAATTTGAAATTAACTAAATTTATATGCAATTTATAAAAAAAACAAGTTCAAGCACCATATTTATAAAATTATTATTAAAATTAGCTTTAGTTTTAATTGTTATTCTTGGAATTGTTTTTCTTTTAAATAAAATTGACTTCCCCACACCTAAAAAAGAAATAGAAAACATCATATCAAATGAAAATTTCAAAATTGTTAAATAAAAAAATAATTTTTTTTATTTTAACATTTTTATTTAGCCCAAATGTTTTTGCTGAAAATGAACCAATAGACATTTGGAATTTAGAAGAAAAAGAAATTTTAAAAAAAAAAAATTTAGGAAAAAATCAGAATATTGAAAATATCATTCAAGAATCTGAGATTAGTGAGTCAAATATTTATAAAAACCAATCTCAAAAAAAAAAAGAAACTATCCTATTAGATGAAACTTTAGATACCAAAGATTTAAAAATTGTGGGATTATATGATCCTGATGATTATGATCTTGATATAAACATGTGGTCTAATTCAGATGGAGAACAACTTAAAAAAATTTTTTCAAATTTAAATAAGATTGAACTCTCCAAAGATGCTTCAGAAATAATGAAAATTTTAATGTTAACCAATACTTATTATCCTAACAGAAATATTACCAAAGAAGAATTTTTAGAATATAAATCTGATTGGTTAATTAAAAATTCAGATTTAGATCTTATAGAAGAATACTTGATAAAAAATCAGGTGATTAACAGTCATCTTAGACTTACAAGATACCTGGTAGATCAACATTTATCACAATTTGAATTAAAAAAAGCTTGTGATTTTTTTTTAAAAAATACAGAACCAATAAATGATGATTATCTCTCCAAATTTAATATCTATTGTTTATTTAACTCAGATAAAAAAAATGAAGCCCAACTTGTCTTAGATTTGAAAAAAGAGTCAGGATTTAAAGATAATTATTTTGAAAAAAAAATGAATTTTCTTTTTGGTTATACAGACAAAATCAACATTGATATTTCAGAAAAATCTATTCTTAATTTTCACTTGGCACATAGAGTCAATCCTAAATTTATTTTCGAGCCAAATGATAATACAGCAAAGATTATTTGGCAGTATTTATCATCTGCTAATCTTTTATATAAAGTACAAGATATTGAAGTTACAGAATTTGATAAAATTCGAACAATAGAAAAGGCCACTCATAATAAAAATTATCCAGAAAAAGATCTATTTGAGATATATAAAAGATTTCAATTTAATATTAACCAATTATTGAACGCAGAAAATTCACATAAGTCATTAACAAAAATAGAGGCAAGATCTCTAATCTATCAAAGAATTTTACTTGAGTCTGATGTTAATAAAAAATTAGAATTATTGGAGATTTTAAAAGATCTGTTTATCAAATCTGATATTTCAGGAGCATTTGATGATAAATTAAAAGATTTTCTTAAAAGCATTAATCAAGAGGATGTTTCACTAAAATTTGAAGATTTTTATTTGACGCATTTACAAAAAAAAGAAGATTTAGAAAAAAAAGTTAAAATAAATAATGATACAATGCATCAATCAAAACTGCTGAATTATTTTAATGGAGATTATGCAAAACCAAAGATTGAAAAAGATGTAAATAACTTTTTAAAAAAGATCAAAAAGAATAAAAAATATTTTTTTTCTACGAAAGACATAATTTTTATAGAGTCTCTAAAGTCAGATGGGGTCAAGATTTCAAAAAAATATGAGTCTCTTTATGAAGTAAATAATTCTGAGATACCAACAGATATTCAAGTTATGATTAATAACGGAGAAAAAGGAGCAGCATTATTAAGAATTGTTGAAGTAATTGGACAAGATGAATTGGATAAAATGGATGAAGATACTATGTTTTTTATAATAAGTACCTTAAATCAGTTAGATATTGATTTAATAAGAAATAAAATTCTATTAAAAGTTCTACCTTTAAAAGTTTAAAAATTATATTAAAATAATCTTTTTATGACTATTAAAAAAATAATTACAGAACCTAATCAACTTTTAAGACAAGTATCAAGCCCAGTTGATAAAGTTGGTAAAGAGGAAAGACAAATTATGGATGACATGCTTGAAACAATGTATGCTGCAAATGGGATTGGACTTGCTGCAATTCAAATAGGTGTTCCAAAAAGAATGATTGTAGTAGATATAAGTAAAGAAGAAAACAAAAGAGAACCCAGGTACTTCGTCAATCCTGTGATTAAGAATAAAGATACTTTGAAAGCTACGTATGAGGAAGGATGTTTGTCTGTTCCTAATCAATTTGCAGAAATAGATAGACCAAAAAAATGTGATGTTGAATATATAGATTATGATGGTGGAAAAAAAATTTTAAAAGCAGAAGGTTTGTTAGCAACATGTATTCAACATGAAATAGATCATTTAGAGGGTGTTTTGTTTATCGATTATTTATCAAAATTAAAAAAGTCAATGATTATCAAAAAACTATCAAAAAATAAATCTACTCGGATAGTTGTGTGATAAATGCTTAAGAAGATTATTTTTATGGGCACACCTTTTTTTGCAGTGCCTATTTTGAAGTCACTACATCAAAATGGTTATCCATTATCAGTCATTTATACACAACCTCCACAAAAATCCCAAAGAGGCCAAAAAATAAATAAATCCCCAGTTCAAGGTATTTCAGAAACTTTAAATCTAGAATTTAGATCTCCACAAACTTTGATAGACAATAATGATGAATATCAATTTTTAAAAAATTTAGAAGCTGATCTTGCAATTGTAGTTGCATATGGTCAAATCATTCCAAAAGAATTTTTAAGTTTAACCAAAAAAGGTTTTATAAATATTCACGGATCTATTCTTCCAAAGTGGAGAGGGGCAGCACCCATTCAAAGATCAATCATGAACCTTGATAGTGAGGTAGGAATAAGTATAATGAAAATTGTTGAAAAGTTAGATAGTGGCCCTATATCTAATATCTATAAGATTAAATTAGGTAATAACGAAAACACTCAAGAAATTTCAGAAAAATTGTCTCTTTTGGCAGCTGAAAAAATTTTAGATAATGTTGATGACATATTAGCTGATAAAGCAAAATTTGTTGATCAAGACCATCTTAAAGCAACTTATGCAAAAAAAATTGATAAATCAGAGGGCAAGATAAACTGGAATGATGAAGCTTCTATTATTTTAGGAAAAATTAACGGTTTATTTCCTTCACCAGGTGCTTTTTTTATATTTAATGGTGAAAGATACAAGATATTAAAAGCTGAAATTGGTAAAGGGGTAGGTAAAAATGGCGAAGTATTAAATAATGAATTAGAAATTGGGTGTAGTAACAATCAATCAATAAAGATTCTTGAAATACAAAGACAAGGAAAAAAATCTCAAAAAATTGAGGAATTCATGCTCGGATCTCAAATTAAAAAAGGCTCATTAATACCTAATGTTTAGATACCAAATACTAATAGAATATGTTGGAACAAACTTTAGAGGTTGGCAAGTCCAAAAAAAAGGAAAGACCATTCAAGGATTAATTCAGGAAAAAATCTCAAAAATTTTAAAAGAAGAAATCACACTCTCAGGATCAGGACGAACAGACGCAGGAGTACATGCAATTGAACAATCTGCACATTTTGATAGTAAAATTAAAATTATACGATCAGATATATTTTTAAAATCGATAAATTATTTTTTGAACAAAGAGGGAGTTTCAATTTTAAGGCTTAGAAAAAAACAAAATAACTTTCATGCAAGGTTTTCAGCTAAAATGAGGATATATAGATACGTTATCATTAATCGTTTAAGTGGACCAGTTTTAGAAAAAAATAAAGGTTGGCATATAGTGAAAATGTTAGATTTAGAATTGATGAAAAAAGGAGCAAAAAAACTAATTGGAACTAAAGATTTTTCTACATTCAGAGCTTCTAGTTGTAGGGCAAAAAGTCCAATAAAGACAATGGAATTAGTTAAAATTAAATCTTCAAAAGATAAAATTGAAATAGAATTTAGGTCCCAGTCATTTCTTCAACAACAAGTAAGAGGAATGGTTGGTTGTTTAAAATATCTTGGGGAAAAAAAATGGTCATTAAAAAAATTTGAAAATGTTATTTTGTCAAAAAAAAGAAATTTATGTGCACCACCAGCACCACCTGAGGGGCTTTACTTAAAAAGAATTATTTATTAATTTTTTTTCCCATAGCAAATTTTTTGTTTATTCGCCACCTAGACTCTTCTCGGACTATGTAGCCACAACAGTTTTTTGCGCTACATTTACAGGGAAATTGTTTATAATCTTTATCAAAGCTAAAACCATAATCACAAGTAAATTCTTCTCCTTTTTTAATATCTTTTATTGCTGTTATCCATATCTTTAAACCTTTGCCATCATATTGGGAGTTTGGATTGCAACTGTGATTTATTAAGCCCGCTGTATTCCAATGGAAATCACCATCTAGTGTATATCTTTTATTTAAAGTGAATAAATATATAGGTTTGTCATTGTTATATTTATTAGAGTTTTCTACTTGTTTGTTTGTGATTATTTTTCCTTTATAATTAATAATTTTTGTTCCTTCTTTTATATTCTTTGTTGCATAGAGTCCTCGACCCTTACTATCAATTTTAGATTTTTTTATCTTATATAATTTCATTTGATTTATTTATAATGTATTTGACCTATATCAGTTGAATTCCAATAATGCATCAACATGTCTTTTAGAGCTATCTTGGAGAGCCTGTAAGTCGTATCCACCCTCTAAGATTGATACAACTCTTCCATTACAAAAACTTTTAGATAATTCTAATGTTCGTTTTGTAATTTCATAAAAATCATTAGAATTTAACTTGAGCTGCGCTAAAGGATCATCCATGTGAGCATCAAAACCTGCTGAAAATATTATAAATTCTGGTTTAAAGTCTTTTATCTTTTTTAAAACATATTCATAAGCATTTAAATATTGTTGAGATGTAGTTCCAGCTTCCAAAGGAATATTGAAGATATTATTATATTTACCTTTTTCTTGTTCTGAGCCAGAACCAGGATAATAAGGATATTGGTGAGTTGAAATGTATAAAACTTTTTCATTATCATAAAAAATATCTTGCGTTCCATTTCCGTGATGAACATCAAAATCTATAATAGCTACTCGATTAAATTTGTATTTTTCAATTAAATAGTTCGCACCAATGGCAGCATTATTGTAAATACAAAATCCCATTGCTCTATCTTTCTCAGCATGATGACCTGGTGGCCTCACAGCACAGAATGCATTTTTGTACTCCTTGTTTTGAATTCCATCAATTGCAGTAATAATAGATCCTACCGCATCTCTAGTCGCATCTTTACTTCCTGGTGAGATGATTGTATCTCCATCTAGAAAGGTAAGACCTTTTTTAGGAAAGGAACCATTTACAAAACTTATATATTTTGATGAATGAGTGTTAGTTAATAATGATTGATTAAATTTTGAGGGTTTTTTCCAAATTAGATTACTATTATTAAATTTTTTAAAATTATTTATAATAACAGTTACTCGATCAATTTTTTCAGGGTGACCATTGCCTGTATCATGCTTCTGGTATGTATCTGAGGTAACTAAGCAAGTTTTCACTTAAAATAATCTTGTAAGATATTTTGGTAAATTTTTGTGAGATTTTTTAAATCTTTTAAAGATACAGCTTCGTCAATTTTATGCATAGTTTTACCCACAAGCCCAAATTCCAAGCATGGAGATATTTTTCTTATAAATCTAGCGTCCGAAGTTCCCCCAGTTGTTGAAAGTTTTGGCTTAATTTTTGTTATTTTTTTAATAATGTCTTGTATCATAAATGTTGTATCGTTTGGTTTAGTTAAAAAAGACTCACCAGAAACTCTATATTTTATTTTATAATTAGATTTATTTTTTTTACTAATTTTTTTAAAAATTTTGTTAAGTTTTTTTTTAATAGAACTTGATGAATGTTTATCATTAAATCTTATATTGAAAGTTGCTTCAGCTGATTTAGGAATCACATTATCAGCATTGTTGTTTATATTAATCTTTGTAATTTCTAAGTTTGTTGGTTGAAAATCTTTTGTCCCATTATCAAACTTTATATTTTTTAATTCATTTAAAATCCTAATGATAGTAGTCGAAGGGTTGTTTGCTTTTTGAGGATAAGCTACATGGCCTTGAACACCATTAACAATAAGTTTACCAGTTAAGCTGCCTCTTCGACCTATTTTAATCATTTCACCTAATTTATTTGGATTTGTGGGCTCTCCAACTAAACAGAAGTTAATTTTTTCTTTTCTATTTTTTAAATAATCTACAACTTTTTTTGTTCCATTAACTGCATCACCTTCCTCATCCCCAGTTATCAATAAACTAATTGACCCATCAAAATCATGATTTTTATTTAAAAAAGCACTAACTGCTGAAACAAAAGCAGCGATTGAACTTTTCATATCATTAGCACCTCTACCAATTAAATGACCATTTTTAATAGAAGGTTTGAATGGATTGATTGTCCAATCATTTATATTTCCTGGAGGAACAACATCTAAGTGACCGGCATAACAAAAATTAAGACCTTTATTTCCTAATCTTGCATATAAATTTTTCACAGGTTTAAAATTTTTTTCCTTAAATTCAATAATTTTTGTTTTAAAACCTAATTTATTGAGTTTTTTTTCTAAAAATTTCATTACACCTGCATCAACGGGAGTTATAGATGGAAATTTGATTAACTCTTTGGCTAATTTGATTTCATTAAAAATTGCCATGTACTAATCCCTTAAAAGATCATTAATCGATGTCTTAGATCTTGTCTTTTCATCAACTTGTTTAATTATAACCGCACAATATAGAGATGGTGCTGATGGATTATTTTTGTCTGGTAATGAGCCGGGAACAACAACAGAATAAGGTGGAATTTTACCATATGTAATTTTACCAGTTTTTCGATCTATAATCTTTGTTGATTGACCAATATACATTCCCATACTTAAAACTGATCCTTCACCTACAACCACTCCTTCAACTACTTCTGACATAGCTCCTAAAAATACGTTATCTTCTATAATTGTCGGAAGCGCTTGAGCTGGTTCTAAAACTCCACCAACACCACTTCCTGCAGA
Source organism: Pelagibacterales bacterium SAG-MED39 (assembly GCA_014653625.1). Taxonomy (GTDB): domain Bacteria; phylum Pseudomonadota; class Alphaproteobacteria; order Pelagibacterales; family Pelagibacteraceae; genus Pelagibacter. The sequence continues at coordinate 42,665 of JACWEI010000003.1, read as the reverse complement.
GATATGGCAATTTTTACCTATTTGGCAACAACTTCCAGCTCTAGCAAACGTATCTATCATTGTTCCTTCATCAATATAGGCACCAATGTTTACATAGCAGGGCATTAGAACAGCATTTTTTCCTATAAATGAACCTATTCTCACTGGTGAGTTTGGAACCATTCTGAAACCTGCTTTCTCATGATCTTCTTTTGACCATCCAGCTGTCTTACCTTTTAATAAGTGAGCTTTGTCATACCAACTACTATAAGGTCCATTTAAATTTTCCATTGGATAAATCCTGAAACTTAACATAATTGCTTTTTTTAAATATTGATGCGTTACCCATTCTGCATTAATTTTTTCAGCAACTCTTGATTTACCACTATCTAAATCACTAATTACTTGATTAATAGCGTCTTTAAGAGCTTGATCTGAATTTTGATTTACTTGATCTTTATTTTCCCAAGCTTCATTAATAATATCCTCTAAATTGCTCATAATTTTTTGAATTAATTGTTTTTTAATACATTAATTTTTTGAAGAAAAGAAGGCAAGTTATTAATCTTATAATCGATGTATGACTTGTCTGCATCTTTTTTTGCAAAAGCTTCATCATTTTCAAGCCAGCAAGTTTTCATCCCTAAATTTTTAGCTTGCTCAAGATTGTGAGCTATATCTTCAATTAAAATTGATTTTTTGGGGTCTAATTTGAATTTTTCAATTAGTTTTGTATAGGGATCCAAATGAGGTTTTGGAACAAAGTTTGCATCAGTTATGTCAAATGCACCATCAAATAAATCGTTAATGCCCAATTGATTTGTTACATTTTTAATATGATCATGAGAGCCATTTGAAAATATATATTTATTTTCTTTAAGTTTAATTAATTCTTCCCTTAAAAGTTTATCTTTTGGTAGCCAAGATATATCAATATCATGTACAAATTCTAAAAATTCATTAGGATTTACATTTTTCTTCTTCATCAATCCAGATAATGTTGTTCCATATTCATAAAAATATTCTTTTTGAATTTTTTTAGCTTCAATAAGATCTACATTGAATTTTTCAGATATAAAAGATGACATTTTTTTATCAACTTCTGAGAATACTTTAGTTTGACCACTATAAAGAGTGTTATCTAAATCAAATATCCAATATTTTATTTCTGTTAATTCTTTCATTTTCTTATCAATGTTCCAGAGCCTTTATCAGAAAATATTTCAAATAGTATTGAGTGTTTTTCTCTTCCATCTATAATTCCAACTGCTGTAACTCCATTATTTACAGCATCTAGGCAAGTATTAATTTTTGGTATCATACCCTCAGTGATAGTTTCATTCTTAATCATTTCCAAAATTTCTGATGAAGAAATTTCTTCTATTAGCTTTTTTTCTTTGTCAAGAACTCCTTTAACATTAGTCATCAAAAGTAATCTTCTAGATTTTAGTGATTTAGCTATTGCACCCGCAGTAGTATCTCCGTTTATATTGTATGTCTGATTGTTATCTCCTAGACCCAAAGGAGATATAATTGGAATTATATTTTTTTTTACCAAATCTTTTATAATATCTACATCTATTTTATTTGGGACTCCAACAAAGCCAAGTTCCGGTTTTTCAGGGACAACTTCAATTATATTATTTTCTTTAGTGTTTATCGAAATAGCATTAGATTTAATCTTCTTTAAAGAAGAAACAATATCCTCATTAAATTCAATTAAAACTTTTTCAACTATACTTATAATTTTTTCGTCCGTAACTCTTAATCCTCCAATGAATTTAGATTGAATATTAAATTTTTCCAATTCTCTTTTAATTCTTGGTCCGCCACCATGAACTACCACAATAGAAAGCCCCAGTTTATTTAATAAACTTATGTCTGTTATAAAATTATTAAATATATTTCTATCTATAAAAACATTACCTCCATATTTTATTACTATTAAATCATTTTTATATTTTTCTATGTATTTGAAAACCTCTTTTATTGGTGGGCCATTTTCAGGTAATATTTTTTCTAAATCCATTAATTTTTTTTATGAAATTTCCAACTTTAAGTTACAGTTTTAACCGTAGTTCTTTTCATGATGAAAACTTGTTGAGCCATTGTTAAAATATTGTTGACAGTCCAGTAAATTACAAGTCCAGATGGAAAGGGGGCCAGTATAACAGTCAAGAAAAGTGGAAAGAACATAAATATTTTTGCTTGCATAGCATCCGTAGGTGCGGGATTTAGTTTTTGTTGAACCCACATTGACACTCCCATCGCTACCGGCCAAGCCCCAATTACCAAAAAAGATGGGACATCATAAGGCAATAGTCCAAATAAATTAAACAAACTTGTAGGATCGCGTTCACTTAAATCATTAATCCAACCATAAAACGGCATTTGTCTCATCTCAATTGTTACAAATAAAACTTTATATAATGCAAAGAAAACTGGAATTTGAACTAGTATTGGAAGGCATCCAGACATTGGGTTTACCTTCTCTTTTTTGTATAAGGCCATCATCTCTTGCTGTAATTTCATTTTATCATCTTTATGTAACTCTTTAAGTCTTACCATCTCTGGTTGGAGAGCTTTCATTTTTGCCATACTTCTAAATGAAAAATTAGCTAATGGAAAAAAAGTTAAGCGAATACAAATTGTTACCGCTATTATCGCTAAGCCATAATTCCCAAGTAATTTAAAAAAATAATCAATGGCAAAGAAAAGTGGTTTTGTTATAAAATATAAAAATCCCCAGTCAATTGCTAAGTCAAATTTATCAATATTTAGGGACTCTGCGTAACTATCAATAATATCTACCCTTTTAGCAGCAACAATAATTTGCACTATCTCCTCAACTTTACTATTAGCATTTAATTCTAAAGGCTCAGTTGCAATAAAATTTGCTCTAAATTTTTTATTATAATCAAATGTTGTTTTGAACTCCTTTTTTCTTGGTGGAATTAATGATGTTATCCAATATTTATCTCCTATTCCAAGCCAACCTTTTTTGGAGACTCTTGAAAACTTTTTTTCTTGAATATCATCATAGTCCTCTTCAATTAACTCATCATCTAAGGTTGCAATTAAACCTTCATGTAAAATGTAAAAATTCGATATTTCAGGAATCTTGTTTCTTATTATTTGGCCATACGAATAAAAATCATATTTATTATTAGTTGAATTAATTACACTTTGTTTAATAGTAAATAAATATTTATCATCTAGAGATATTTCTTTTTTAAAAGTAATACCCTGATTATTGCTCCAAGTTAATATTATTGGAAATTGATTGGTCAATTTCTTATTTCCAATGATTGACCAAACAGACTCTGAATTAGGAATATTGATATTTTTATCAGATGTAACAAAACCACTTTCTATTAAATATCCATCTTCTATGTTTCTAGGTCCTAAAAGTGTTACTTTTTTGTTACTTTCTAAAGATGTATTGTAATTTTTAAATGTTAAGTCATCTATTGAAGCACCTTTCAATGATATTGATCCAACAATGCTTTCATTTTCAAACTGAACTCTTTCATTTTGTTTTAAAGCATCTTCTCTAGAGATTTGAATTAAAGTTTCTTTTTGATCTAAACTTGGAGTATCACTATTTTGCTCCGTCTTATTTTTTTCTGCTAATTGTTTTTCTGATATAGTTTTTTCTGGCATAAAAAATAGTGAATATAAAACAATCACAGCTGTTGACAATGCAATCGCAGCTATTACATTTTTTGAGTCCATTACTTTTTAACTTTCATATTTTTATCAACGGGATCAAAGCCTTCACCACCTCCCAAAAACTTAATTGGGTGACAAGAAATAATTCTTTTTAAACTCATATAAGAACCTTTAAGAAAACCATAAGTTTTTAGCGCTTCTATACTATATTCAGAGCATGTAGGCAAATATCTGCAAGAGTTTCCAAGTAAGGGGCTAATTAACAATTTATATCCTTTTATAAATTTAATTAATATATTTGTAAAAATTCTCATTATTTAATTTCTTTAAAACTTTGAAATAAGATTTCTTTTATATTTGCATATTCATTATTTAACATAGTTGGCTTGGCAATAACAAGATATGAATAGTTAAATTTTATCGATATATTTTTAACAGCATCATTGACTATATTTCTTAAACGTCTTTTTATTTTGTTTCTCTTGACTGCATTTCCAATTTTTTTTTTAGTTACAAAGCTTATATTAATTTTTTTTTTATCTTTATTTCTTAAAATACCAAAGAAAATTGTTACATATTTATTGGATATTTTTTTTCCTTTAAGCAGATCTTTAAATTCTTCATTTTGGGAAAGAGCAAGTATTTTGCTTTTCATTAATTTAACCAGACACTGTTAATGACTTTCTTCCTCTTGCTCGTCTTCGAGCCAAAAGTTTTTTTCCACCCTTTGACTGCATTTTGGATCTAAAGCCGTGTTTTCTAGCTCTTTTGATTTTAGATGGCTGATATGTTCTCTTCATAAGCTTAGGTTAAATTTAATTAAATTTGGCTCTTTATAGTAATTAAATATATAAATAGCAAATAGAAGATTTTATTATTACGTTAACAATGTATGAGAAAAGCTGAAAAATTTAAATTATTTATAGGTTTGTTTTATTTACTACTGGTAGGAGTATTTTTATATTATTTTTTATCTAAATTTAGTTTTCAAGAAATTACCAGCTATGATTTCATTAAAAATAATAGAGATTACTTTTTTGAATTGAGAGAAAAAAATTTATTATTTTTGGCCCTAATATTTATTATATTTACAATAGTTTGGGTTTTAGCAGCTGGATTTGGATCTCCGGTTGCAATTCTAGCTGGGTTTATTTTTGGAAAGTGGATAGGCACAGTAATTGTTGCTATAGGTTTATCAATTGGAGCTACCTTACTCTATATTTTTGCAAATTATTTTTTAAAAGATTTGATCAAAGATAAATTTTTAAAGAAATATCAGAATTTAGAGATTAAATTTAAGAGATCAGAATTCGTTTATTTGTTAATATATAGATTTATTGGGGGGATTCCTTTTGCAATTTCGAATGTTTTACCTTGTATATTCAATGTAAAAATTTTTAACTTCTTTTCTTCAACTATAATAGGAATTATACCTTCATTATTTTTAGTTTGTTCAATTGGGGATGGACTTGAAAATATTATTGATCAAAATATAGAACCACCAAAATTTTTAGATATAATTTATACAAAAGAAATATATTTACCTTTGATATTATTTGTTTGTTTAATTATAATTACGATTTTTTTAAGGAAAACTTTTTATAAAAATAGATGAAAAATATTAATATTAAAAATAAGTTTTTAATTTTTGTTGTCTTTAATATTTTTTATGCAGTTTTTTATCTCTATTATAAGCATGAAGTAGGAAATGACACATCTATTTCAGAATGGTTAATAAATTATCAGGGTGGATTTACCAGAAGAGGTCTTGGTGGAGAAATTAATATTTTATTGGCAAATATACTCTCTATTTCTCTTAGAGATGCAATATTTTTATTTCAAGCAACGATACATACCCTCTACTTAGGAATACTATTTGTTTATTTAAAAAATCTTCAATTAAATATTTATCAGTTTTTTGCATTATTTGCTCCAATATTTATTTTATATCCAATAGCTGAGTTAGAGGCATTAGGAAGAAAAGAAATGATTATTTTCCTTTTTTTTGTTTGCATCTTATTTTTTGCTGATGAACGTTTTAATAAAAAAATAATTAATTCAATTATTTTTATTTTTTTTCCAGTTTTGTGTTTGATTTGGGAAGAAATAATTCTTTTCGCCCCCTATTTTGCTGTTATTCTTATACAAAAGAATAGATTAATTAGCTTTAAAGATACTTTTATAAATTTATTAATTATTTTTTTACCATCTATTTTTGTGATGATTGTTGTTTTTGCCTTACCATTAAGTAATGAAGGACATCTTACAATGTGTAATTTTCTAAAAAATGAATTTGATGAGAGATGTTATATGTCTGCGGAATTATTAATAAAGAATACTATTTATTTAGATACTCTTTTTATTCATGAGAGAGCAAATTTTTTTCCACACTATTTTAGATATTTGATGATATTTCTTATAGGCTTTGCACCTCTTCATATGTCAATATTAAAAAATAATTTTAATAAAAAGGATAATTTTGTAACAAAGAATTTTAATCCTATTCAATTATATCTTTTTCTGTATTTTCCTATTTTATTATTATTTGCTTTTGGTCATGACTGGGGCAGATGGATACATATCACATATTCTTTGTCTATCTTATTATATTTTTATTTACTTAAAAATTCATTGATTACGAATAATTTTAATGAATATTTATGTATTAATTGGATTTTAAAAAAGAAAAAAATTTTATTTTTTGTATTTTTTATTTTTGCATTTTTTTGGAATCCAAAAACTCTTCTTACTGGTGATATAGCTACTAACTCATTATATAAAATAATATATAATTCATCAAAAATTATTTTCAATTATAAAGGGATAAGAATTTTTCAGGATAATCCTATTATAAAATTTCACAAAGAATTTATAGAATAATACTATTAATTGAATGGTGCCCCCACCAAGAATCGAACTTGAAACTTATCCTTACCATGGATACGTTATGCCATTTAACTATAGGGGCAATTTACCAAATATATTTTATTGATAATAAAGCATTTTTTTCAAATTATTGCCTTAATTTTTAAGCTAATATGATCTATATCTATTTCAGGAAATTATATGGGCATTCATTACGATTATAAATCTACTAAAAGTGCTAAGCTAATGGAGAAGCAGGCTAAAAGAGAAAAAAAACTTGCAGAAAAAAAAGCAAAAAAATTAGCTAAAGAAGGCACAAAAAAAGAAGAGGCAAAAGAAAAAGCTTTAGATGCATCAAAACCAATTACATTAGACTTCCTTACAAATCCTAATAAAGAATGATTTCAAAAAATAAAAATGAGCGGTTAAAATTAGCTCTTAAAAAAAATTTAAAAAAAAGAAAACTATTTCAAAAAAAAATTAAAAAAAAAAATAAATAATGTCAGTTCTTTCAGATAAATGGATAAGAAGAATGTCTAAAAAAGAAAAAATGATCTACCCATTTGAGGAAAAACAAGTAAGAGGAGATAGTATTTCATATGGACTTTCTTCATTTGGCTATGATGCAAGAGTTTCTGACGAGTTTAAGATTTTTACGAATGTAAATTCTGAAATCGTAGATCCTAAAAATTTCAAACCAACAAACTTTGTAACAAAAAATGTTTCTGAATGTATTATTCCTCCAAATTCATTTGTGTTAGCGAGAACTGTAGAGAAATTTAAAATTCCTGATGATGTTTTGGTAATTTGTCTAGGAAAATCTACTTATGCTAGATGTGGAATAATAGTAAACGTTACACCTTTAGAACCAGGTTGGGAGGGCCACGTTACTTTAGAATTTTCTAATACTACACCCTTACCCGCAAAAATTTATGCAAACGAGGGAGTTGCCCAGTTTATTTTTCTTAAAGGGAACGAAAAACCAGAGGTAACTTACGCCGACCGAAACGGCAAATATATGGGACAAACTGGCGTAACATTACCAAAAGTATAAGTATGCAAAAATTAGAAGTCTTTGGAGCAAATAAGCTCAAAGGACAAATAAAAATATCTGGCTCAAAAAATGCATCTCTTCCTATTTTAGCTGCAACTTTATTATCTACTAAAAAAGTTTATTTAAAAAATTTACCAAAAGTAAAAGATATTGAAACTATGATTAATTTATTACAATCATTAGGGTCTATAATTAGTCATAATAAAAAAGATTTAGTTATTGATAATTCAAAACAGGAAAAATTTTTTGCTTCATATAAACTGGTTAAAACTATGAGGGCGGGAATATTAGTCCTTGGCCCGCTGCTTGCAAAATTTGGCAATGCTAAAGTTTCACTTCCAGGTGGATGTGCAATAGGAACAAGACCAATTAATATTCATTTAAAAGCTTTATCTAAACTTGGGGTAAAATATAAAATTAATCAAGGTTATGTTTATGCAAACGCCCCAAAAGGATTGATAGGCTCGAAAATTCGTTTTGCAAAAATATCGGTTGGTGCGACTGAAAACTTGATAATTGCAGCTAGTCTAGCACAAGGAACAACTATTTTAACTAATTGTGCCATTGAACCTGAAATAAAAGATTTAGTGAATTTTTTAAAAAAAATTGGATGTAAAATTAAATGGATTGCAAAACGGTCACTTAAGATTATTGGAGTAAATAAAATAAAAGAAATAAGTTACAAAGTCATGTTTGATAGAATAGAGGCAGGAACATATTTAATTGCAGGAGCTATTACTCAAGGAAATCTAAAAATAAAGAATATAGATTCAAATATTATTAAAACAGAAATTAACATTTTAAAAAAAATTGGTGTAAAAATTTTTATTAAAAAGAATGAAGTACATATTATTGGGAATAAAAAAATCAAAAGTATAAATATAAAAACTGCTCCTTATCCTGGATTTCCTACTGATTTACAGGCTCAGATTATGGTATTATTATGTAAGGCTAATAAAAAATCTTCAATCAAAGAGAATATTTTTGAAAATAGGTTTATGCATGTGGCTGAATTAAATAGAATGGGTGCTCAGATTTCAACCAAAGGCAATAAAGCAATGGTTGAGGGAAATATAAATTTTGCTTCTGCCGAATTAATGGCAACAGACTTAAGAGCCTCAGTTTCATTAATTCTTGCTGCATTATCTGCTAATGGAAAGTCGGTAATAAATAGGATCTATCATCTAGATAGAGGATATGAAAATATTGAAAAGAAATTAAAAAAAGTTGGTGCAAATATTAGACGGGTAAATTAATGAAAAAAAAATATTTAGCTCAAATTATCGCTACAGATAATGAAGGTTTACAAATGATCTCCGCTTGTAGTGCTGGATCAAAAGTAAAAGTTTCAGAAATAAAGTACTTGGTATCAAATAAAGTTTTTTTATTGTCAATAGAGCGGAGTAAAATAGAAGTAGATCAAAAAAAAAAGGTTAATAGTATTTGCAGATTTGATTTTGTAGATAGAGTAAGATCTAAAAATATTGATCAAAAAAATGATGATTTATTTTTAGAATTACTAGCTATAGATTATATGAAAAATAAAGAGGACTACGAAATTAACCTAATTTTTAATAAAAACGCCCACATTACTTTGACTACAGAAACGATTGAAGTAAGACTAGAAGATCAAAATGATACTAAAGATTTATGAAAACACTGAATATTAAAAGTAAAAATTTTGATAAAGATTTAAATAAATTGCTATCATTCAGAAAGAATAAGATACAGTCTAATTCTGTATCAGTTTCAAGTATTATTAATGATATAAAAAGAAATGGAGATAAGGCTTTATTGAAATATGAAAAAAAATTTAATAAGAACAATACTATAATTCCAAATCCAACAAAAATTTCTAAATTAATTAAATCTCTCAATAAAGATGTTAAAAAAGCAATCGACGTGGCTTATAAAAGAATTTACAAATTTCATTCTCTTCAAAAATTTAAAGATATTTCATATATTGATAAATTTAAGAATAAAATTGATTATAAATATTTCCCAATTGAATCAGTCGCAATCTATGTTCCTGGTTCTACAGCCTCATATCCATCAAGTGTGTTAATGAATGCTATTCCAGCAATGGTGGCGGGTGTTAAAAGAATAGTAATGATAAATCCAAGTTATAAAGGTAAACAAAACCCAGCAGTTTTATACGCTGCACGTAAATGTAAAATTAAAGAAATTTACTCAATTGGTGGTCCTTCTGCCATTGCTGCAGCTGCGTATGGCACAAAAAAAATTCTTAAGGTTAATAAAATTGTTGGTCCTGGTAATGTTTTTGTAGCAGCAGCTAAAAAAGAAGTCTTTGGAGAGGTAGGAATTGAAGGAATGACCGCTGGACCTTCAGAAGTTACTATAGTTTGTGACAAATCATCAAACCCTAAATGGGTGGCTAGTGATCTAATTGCACAAGCTGAACACGACGTTCTTGCTCAATGCATACTTATTTCAAAAGATAAAAGATTGATCGAAAGAGTTAAAGTAGAAATTATTGATCAGTTGAAAGATATTCCTAGATCATCAGTTGCTCGAAAAAGTCTTATCAATAATGGTATTTTAATATATATAAATTCTGATAAAAAAATAGCTGATGTTGTTAATAAAATTGCCCCAGAGCATTTAGAGCTAAATGTCAAAAATTATAAATCCTTTGTTTCAAAAATTAAAAACTCTGGATCTATTTGTCTAGGAAAATATGCTTTGATGGCAATGACAGATTATAATATAGGAACTAATCATATATTACCTACTAATGGTTCAGCAAAATATTCTAGTGGGATTAGCGTTAATGAATTTTATAAAAGAATTTCATACATAAACCTATCAAAAAAGGGTATTGAAAGTCTTGGGCCATCAGTTATAACTCTTGCAAATTATGAAGGGTTAGCAGGGCATGCTCAATCTGTAAAAAAAAGAATTAGGAGAAAATAGATTTGTCAAAACAAGACTTACTTGAGTTCAAAGGAAAAGTTACAGACTTATTACCGAATGCTATGTTTAGAGTTAAATTAGAAAATGGACACGTTGTTACAGCTCATACAGCTGGTAAGTTGAGAAAGAATAGAATTAGAGTACTTCAAGGTGATAATGTTACGGTTGAAATGACACCTTATGACTTAACTAAAGGCAGAATAATCTTTAGAGGTTAAACTTTTGCCTCGGTAGCTCAGGAGTAGAGCAGAGCCCTGAAAAGGCTTGTGTCGGAGGTGCGAATCCTTCCCGAGGCACCACTAAAACATCTTGAAATTAATCTAAAAAAAATTAACCTCTTTTATTAATAAATAACCCAAAGGATTAAGAAATAAGATGAGTATACTAAAAGGAACTGTTAAGTGGTTTAATGGAAAAAAAGGCTTTGGCTTTATTGAAAGAGAAGATAAAGAAAAAGACGCATTTGTTCATGCCAGTGCTGTGAAAGCTGCCGGCATGAGATACTTAAATGAAGGTGATAAATTAGAGTTTACTCTTGAAGATAGCCCAAAAGGCCCCTCAGCAGTAAATTTAAAAAAAATAGATTAGTTTTAAAATTTTTAAGGGACGTTTTTCTGGCAAATAGATGAACGTCCTTTTCTTTTATGGGTTGAATATTCCTAATTTTTCTTTAAAAGATTGCTCATGATTAAAAATATTACATTTAATAGAGCTTTAAAAAGTACTCACAGAATTCATTTCCATAGCCTGTAGGCTATTTATTTATAATATAATTTTAAATCCTTACAAAATAATATAAAAACAAAGAATGCCTGGGTGGTGTAACGGTTAGCACGAAAGTTTGTGGAACTTTAAGTTTGAGTTCGATTCTCAGCCCGGGTACCAAAAAAATGAATAAAGAAAATAAATTAGTTCCTGGTTTACCTCCAGGATTTGAAGATCGATGGGGAAAAAAATTTTTTCTTAAGAAAAAGCTATTAAAAGCTATTGAGAAAAACTTTATTAAGTTTGGAGCAGAAGCTCTTGAAACTCCCTCGTTCGAAATTAGTGAAAATATAGGATCTTTTCTCGCAGAAGACGAAGCTAATCCTATGTCTGATGTATTCTCATTTGAAGATGGAGATAAAAACATCACTCTTCGTTATGACCTTTCGAGTCCTCTTGCAAGATTTTATGCTCAAAACAACCAGGATCTTCCATCAATCTTCAAGCGATATCAAATACAAAATGTATTCAGAAATGAAAAAGCTGGAAATGGTCGATACAGAGAATTTATGCAAGCAGATTTTGATATTGTTGGAAATGTTAATCCTGCACAAGCGAATGCAGAGCTTTGTAATTTAATATCAAGCACACTAAAAGATTGTGGATTAAAAAAAGATCAATTTATAATTAATGTGAGTAATAGAAAAATAGTTCAGGGTTTAATTGATGATTTAAAAATTTCTGAGGAAAAACAAACAAAAGTTATTAGAGCAATTGATAAACTCGATAAGCCTGGTTTTGGATTAAGGGGGGTTGAAGACTTACTTAAAAAAGAGAGAAAAGATCAAAGTGGAGCTATTACTAAAGGAGCTGATTTAAGCAATGAACAGACAGCACAAATATTAAACTTTTTAAAAATAAAAGATTTAAAAAAATTAAAAGAAACTATAAAAAATCCATTATCTCAAGAAGGAATCAAAGAATTAGAGGATGTATTTCAAGTACTTGGGTATGGTATTAATTTAAATCAAATTAAAACAAACTTTACGATTGTGAGAGGGCTTTCGTACTATGATTCATTTATAGTCGAAACAAATTTAAATTTTAAAGTGACCAATAACAAAGGTAAGGAAATTGAATTAGGTAGTATCTGTTCGGGAGGATCGTACGCCAAACTTATTTCAAGGTTTAGAGGCGTTGATGTTCCGGGGACAGGAATTAGTTTTGGTGTAGATAGGTTGTTATTTGCATTAATGCAATTGGATCAAATTCAAATTGAAGATAAAAAACCAGTTTTAGTTTGTGTCATGGATGAAAAATATTTAAAGAATTATTATGAAATTGTTGATCAATTAAGAGATAATAATATTAATGCAGAAGTTTTTTTGAGTACTAAAAAAAACCTTGGAAAGCAGCTTGAATTGGCAAACAAGCGTGAGTTAACAATTGCAATTATTTGTGGGGAGAATGAGTTTAATGATAATACTGTGACCATTAAAAACCTTAGAGGTGTAAAGGGTGAAAATAACCAAACAGTTCCTAAATCAGATTTAATAAATGAAATCAAAAAATTTATCTGAAAAAATTCTCAAGTCTGTTAAAGGCAGGGGATTTAAACATATTGAATTACCTTCAGTAATAGAAACTAATCATATTGTTCAAAGATCTGGTGAAAATTTTAGAAAATTTATTTTTTCATTTATTGATCAAAATGGAAATGAGTTATGTTTACGTCCTGATTTAACAATAGTTTCATGCCTCAGATATTTAGAAAATAATTTCAAAGGTAAAGAAAAAATATTTTATAGTGGTCAGGCATATAGAAAATCAAATAATAAAAAAGACTCAATAATTAGAGATCAAATAGGATTTGAAATTATCGGTTCAAAAAATGAAAAAATTGATGATAAAGAAATAATAAATACATCTTTAAATTCTTTAAAAAACTTAAAATACTCATCGGGAAAATTAACTCTTGGAAACATAGAAATTTTTAATCTTTTAATATCAAAATTAGATATTCCAAAGAGATGGAAGTTAAGACTTTTTAGACACTTTTGGAGAGAAGATTATTTTAATGATTTATTAAAAAGATTGGAGACAAATTCAGATGTAGACCCAACTATTGTTGAAATTGATAAAAAACGTTATTTGAAAATGCTGAAGGAAGACAAATCATCTATCATAGCTGGTAGATCTATTGAGGAAATTTTAAGTAGATTTAATAATAAAATTAAAGATCCAAGACGTGCAAGCAAAGGCAAAAATGTATCTAAAATTATTAAAGAGTTTTTAAAAATTAAGTGCCCAATAAACAATGCTGCTCAAGAATTAAATAAATTTTTTAAAAAATATCAAATTAATCTCGTGGTAGATCAAAAATATTTTCCTATATCAAACAATAGAGTTTCAAAACTTAGTGTAATTTTTTCAACTTCCTTTGGAAGACAACTTGAATATTACACAGGAATGGTTTTTAAAATTGATATTAAATCCAATAATAAGATTAAGAATATCATTAATGGGGGTAGATACGATCAATTAATCTCTGATCTAGGTTCTAAAACTCAAGTCTCAGCAGTAGGAGCTGCTTTAAACTTAAATTATTAATCATGGACAATATAATTAACATAGGAATTCCAAGTAAAGGTAGATTAAAAAAAGATGTTTTAAAGATTTTTAAAAAGAAAAAATTAAATCTTATTTCAGAAAGAGGAGAGAGAGATTTAATTGGCTCAATAAAAAGTAAAACAAATGTAAAAATATTGTATTTACATGCCAGAGAAATCATAGAAAGACTTGGTGATAATTCTTTGGATATTGGCTTTTCAGGGCTCGATCTATTTAAAGAAAGTGAAATTAATACCCAAAAGAAAATTGATTTAATTAAAAAGTTAAGTTTTGGAAAAGCTGATTTAGTTGTCGCTATCCCTAATCCTTGGATTGATGTTCAAACAATAGCTGATCTTGAGGAAATTGCATTTGAATTTAGAGATAAAAAGAAAAAAAGATTAAGAGTTGCAACTAAATATCCAAATTTAACGAGAGAATTTTTATTTTCAAAAGGTGTTACACAATTCAGGTTGGTCGATAGCCTTGGCGCAACTGAAGCATATCCTTTTACAGGATCAGCAGAATTAATCACTGATATCAGTTCTACTGGTGAGACATTAAAAGCTAATAATTTGAGAATTTTAAAAGACGGTGAAATTCTCAAGTCTCAAGCATGTATTTTCACATCAAAGAAAAATTTAAAAAAAAATGGATTAAAAAAGATAATTAATTTACTTTCCAAATAATTTATCTTTAAAATAGATAAGTATTATTTTGATAATATCTAAATTTCTTAATATTGCGTAAACAGCGACTAAAGCTCCTACTACGAACATAATTTTTAAAATTAGATATAATTCCATAAAAAAGCCTTATAATACAACTTACGAATCATGGACACAATTTTATTAACTATCCTAATTTTATTGCTAATAGCAACATTAGCAATTTTGTATATAAATATTAGATCTAAGCCAAAGTTTGAAAGTAAAGAGGCTGAAGAAATTGCAAATTTAAATGCTGAGATAGTTAGATTAAAAGATAGTTTAAATACTACAATTAATACATCTCTTGGTTCAATGTCGACTTCATTTAATGCACTATCTACTGGTGTGACTAAAGATATGACCGAAGCTTTAACAAAAGTAGATGAAAAGGTTGGAAATTTTAATCAACAAGTACAATTATTAAACCAAAGCCAAGAGGGAATTACCAAAATTTTAGCAGGCGTAAAAAAATATGGAACACTAGCTGAGTATTCACTAAATGCTTTAATAAAAGATTTATTGCCGGTATCACAATTTATGACAAATGTTAAGATGAAAGAAGATACCAGTGAAAACGTAGAATTTGCAATCAAGCTCCAAGGAGATGTTTTAGTTCCAGTAGACTCTCATTTTCCAGTAGAAAAATTTAAAGCAATCACAGATGCTTATGATGTAGACGATAAAAAAGCAATTGCTGATGCTAGAACAAAATTAGCAAGTGCTTTTAGAACAAAAGCAAAAAGTGTTATGGAAAAATATATTGTTCCACCTAAAACGACTGATTTTGCAATAGTGTATGCGCCAACGGAAAGTCTTTATAAAGAATTAACTGAATATCAAGATCCAAGTACTAAAGAATTGTTAACTCAAGAATTAATGAAAAAATATAAAATAGTAATTTGTGGCCCTAATACTCTATCTGCTTATTTACAGTCCTTACATATGGGATTTCAATCACTGAAAGTACAAAAAGGAGCAACAGAAATATATAACCACCTTAAAACTATTACTACTAGATTTGGAAAACATTTTGATAATATTATTACTCTTAGAAAAAAATTAGAAGAAGCCATGACAGTAGTTGATAAATTTGGAACTGATGCAAGATCAATTAGTAGAACCTTAGAAAATATAAAAGATCCCGAGCAGGTTGAGAAAGCTGTTCAAACAGAAAACGTAGAAAAATTTGTTGAAAGAAATAAACAGCTAAAAAATTAATTTCTTTTTTCCAATAATACCGATTATAAGAAATCAAATGCAGTGGAATAATAAATTTATTTATCCTAAATCTACAAGATCAATCGTGCAAGGTTCAAGACATTATTCAGTAAATGAGGAAAACCTTCCTTCAGTAACAACAATTTTAAAAGCAACCGAGTCTGAAGAAAAAAAAGCAAAACTAGCAGAATGGAAAAACAGAGTTGGTCATAAACAAGCTGAAATTATTTCAAGAGAGGCAACCAGTCGTGGAAGTTCTATGCACGACTATTTAGAGAAATTTTTGCTTGGAAAATTAAATATGAACTTGCTTGGAGATAACACTCGCGAAAAAATGATGGCTGATCAAATTATAGAAAACGGTCTTAGAAACAAATTAAGTGAAATCTGGGGATGTGAAGCAACTTTATATTATCCAGGAAAATATGCAGGCGCAGCAGACTGTATTGGTATTTATGAAAATAAAGAAACTATTATAGATTTTAAACAAAGTAATAGACCAAAAAAAGATGAGTGGATTGATGATTATTATTTACAATGTGCAGCATATTCATTAGCCCATAATAAAGTTCATGGATCTAATATTTCTCAAGTGGCAATTCTTTTATGTACAAAGGATAATATTTTTCAAAGATTTATAGTTGAAGGTGAAAGATTAATAAATTATCAAAACAAATTTTTAGAAAAAGTTGAACAATTTTATTCACAAAGGATGGTAAATTGAATTATGTAGTTTGGGATATTGAAACAGATTCGGCCCAACTTGATTGGGCTACTATGATTGAGATTGGAGCAATCTTATTAGATGAAAACTTTAATGAAAAAGAAAGATTTACAGCAAGATGTAGACTGCCACAAGATAGAGTTCCATCTGCTACTGCTTTATGTATCAATAAGTCAAACGTTGATTTGATCACTAAAGGCAACTTAAGCCATTACCAAATGACTGCTCAAGTTGAAAAAAAGTTTCGTGAATGGTCACCAGCAACATTTATGGGATTTAGCTCCGTAGGTTTTGATGATGAAATTTTAAGAAGAGAATTTTTTAAATCATTAAGAAAACCTTATCTTATTAATACAGAAGGTAATGCAAGACATGATGCTTTAAACATGATCAAAGCAGCATTTGCTATTGATGAAAATGTCTTGAAAACAGAGCTTAATCCTAAAGGGAATAAATCAATGAAATTAGAGTCGCTAGCAAGACTCAATGGTTTTGACTCTTCAGGGGCTCATGGAGCTCTTTTCGATACTGAGTTAACTGTAAAAGTCTTAGGTCTTTTAAAGAATAAACAGCCTGATTTGTGGCATGAGTACTTAAAAACAAAAAGTAAAGTTGTTGTAGAAAATTTAATTAAACAAGAAAAAATGTTTACAATAAACGAGAATTTTTTTGGTAAGAATTATTTATTTTTAGTCGCCCCTTTACACCCAAATTCATGCATGCATCCAATTTATAAGTGGGGACAAGTCGTAAATTTATCTGCAAATATTGAAGAGTTACAAAAATTAAATTACCAAGATTTAAAAAAAGAAATGAAAAAATCACCTCGTTTTTATAAAACAATAAAATCTAATAAAGCTCCAATAATTTTAGATAAAAGTTTAGGTTTAAAGGTAGATCCATATAAAAAAATTGGAATTAACTTGTTAAATAAAAGAGCAGAATTAATGAAATCTAATGAAAAATTTTCTCAAGATATATGTAATATTTTAAAAGAGGCTGCAGAAGAAAAAATCGAAACTTCATCACAGGAGGATCCCGAACCTGAAGAGACAATTTATTCTGGTGGTTTTGATACTTTTAATAAGGATGTTCCATTATTTGAAAAGTTTCATTCTTCAGATTGGAAAGAAAGACTAGCAATACTAGATAAGTTTAAAGATGATAGATTGGTAACTTTTGGGCATAGTTTGATATATAATGAAGCTCCAGAAATTTTACCGGAAGATATCCATAAAAAAATTAAAAGAAGAATAGCTTCTAGAATTTTAAGCACTAACAAAGAAAAGTGGTGGACTGTTTCAGCTTTTTACTCAGAATGCGATGAACTAAGAGAAAATGAAGATAAGATGTTTTCATTTAAAACAGTTGATGAAAAACTAAAATTTTTGGATGGAATTAACGATTATGTAATGAATTTAGAGCAAAAATATTTAGATGCATAATTTAATGAAGATAAAAAAGTTTTTTGACCATTGAAAAAAAATTTGAATCAATTATATCAGTAGTATGCTTATAGATTTTAAAGACGAGGAGTTTGATAATAAAATTAAAAATGAAGATGTTTCAGTTATACAATTTAGTGCCGCATGGTGTGGACCCTGCAAAGCACTCAAACCGGTCATGGATAAATTTGCAGTTGAATATAAAGATAAAGCTGGGTTTTATTATGCTGACATTGAAGATGGTGGGATTAACACTGGTAGTGCTGCAGGAATTAGAGGAGTACCAACTGTAATTATCTATAAAAAAGGTGTTGAGGTAGACAGAAAAGTTGGAGGAGTTCCAGAAAGCAACATGAAAGAGTTTTTGGAAAAAAATATTTAATTCAAACTTAATACTTCAGCAGCTCCATACAAAGAACCTGTAATTAATAAAATATCACCTTCTTTTAAATTTATTGATTTGATCGCTTTTTCGATACTTGGTTGATATTGAACATTAGGCATACTTTTAAATTTTTTTTTTAAATCCCTGCCACTGATTGAGTTTGGTTGAGTTTTTATATCTATGGTGGTTACAGACGAAATGTCCTTGAAGTAACTAATATATTTTTCGTGTTCTTTGTTTGCCATCATTGAAATAATAATATGTTTGTTACAATTTAGGCTTTGAAGATATTCATTTAATGCTTTAGCACCACCTTCGTTATGGCTTCCATCAATTATTAATTTATTGTTTTTAACTAACTCTTTTAATTTACCAGATTTAATTTCCTGAAGTCTTGCTAAGCTAGATATTTTGGTAATTCCTCTTTGAATATGTTCGTCCTTGATACCAATATTTAAGGTTCTTAAAGTTGCAATTGCAGTTGAGATATTTTCTAATTGATATTGACCAAGAACATTAGGCATTGGAAGTTTTAATTTGCCTAATTTATCCTCATAATAGAAGAAATCACTCTCATTAACCGAGTAACTAAAGTGATCATTAAAAAATACTTTATCAGATTGATTTTGATAGATAGTTTTTTTAATACAATCCATCGTTTCTTTAGAGCTTTGCTTAGCTACAATAATATTTGAATTTAAAAGTGTAGACGTTTTTTCAAATATAATTTTTTCAATAGTTTGTTCATTTTTTGAAAGCCAATCTGTGTGGTCAATAGAACATGAACTTACAACACTAGCCAAATTTTCTTTTAATATATTAGTTGCATCAAATCTATGAAATAAGCCAGCCTCTATAAGATTGATATTTTTTGGGTACTGAGCAGCTTTGTAGAAATAAGAAGCTGTTAATATTTCAAAGAATGTAATGGGTTTATTATCGTTAATGTTTTCTACTTCCTCAAATAAATCAGCTAACTTATCATCATCTAATTCTTTGTTATCAAATATAAATCGCTCATTAATTCTAAGAATATGGGGACTAGTATAAACATTACAATTAAAATTAGCTTCTTTTAAGATAGAAAAGATTGCATTAATTGTGCTGTTCTTACCATTGGTACCAACTACAGAAATTGCTTTTATTTTATCTTGAGGATTACCTAATTTTTTACAAAGGTTTTTTATTCGATTTAAACTAAGATCTATTTCCTTAGGATGCAACTTTTGAAAGTGACTGAGTATTTTCTGTAGTCTCATTATCTTCAGCGCTTATAACAGAATTTTTCTTTAACAATATCGATAATAAAGTTCCAATTTTTTCTGAAAGATCTTTTCTTTGAACAATTAGGTCTACAAAGCCTGTTTTTTCAACATATTCACTTTTTTGAAAACCCTCTGGCAATTCTTCTTTAACAGTTCCTTGAATCACTCTAGCTCCAGCAAATGCAATTAAAGCACCTGGTTCAGCCATATGTACATCTCCCAGCATAGCATATGAAGCAGTTATTCCCCCAGCCGTTGGATCAGTAATACAAACAAGGTAAGGAAGATTATTTTTTTTTAGCTCATTTATAGCAATAGTAGTTCTAGTCATTTGTGATAATGAAATTAAACTTTCCATCATTCTCATTCCACCTCCAGCACTTATACACAAAAATGGAGTTTGATTTTCAATTGCGTGTTGAATACCATATAAAAAAGCCTCACCCTCTGCAGCTGCCATTGAAGCACCTAAAAAATCAAAATCAGAGGCTACCGCAGTTATCTCAATATTATTTATTGACCCACATACAACCATCATCCCACAATCCATACCAGTTTTTTTTCTAGCGCTTTTTAGTCTCTCTTTATAAGATTTTGAGTCTGTCCAATTCAATGGGTCATCTTTTGGAATAGGTGTTTTAAAAATTTTGTAGTTATTTTTTCCAAATAATATATCAAATCTTTGTTTTGGGCTTATTCTAAAATGTTTATGACATGGACCCGGGCATACCCATAAATTTTCTTCTAAATCTTTTTTCAGTATTGGTCCTTTACAACATGATGCCCAATCACTATTTGCTATATCCTCTTTAGTAGCCCTTTTGTGAATTGCAGTTTTAATTTTTTCACCTGCTTTAATAATTTTAGTTATCCAATTCATATTATTTCTTTTTTTAATCCCTTTACTATATTAGTAACATTTTTGACTATATTTTGTCTTTTTTCAATAGATCTACTAATTTCTTTACAAATTGCACTTCCAACAACTAATCCATCTGCCTTTTTGAGTGATTTTATAGTTTTTTTTGTAATACCAAATCCAATAACCACATTTTTTGATTTATTTTGATTTTTAATTTTATTATATCGTCCCATGATTTTTTTTGAAGAGACTTTTAATTTACCCCCAGTAGTTGAAAGCATACTTATATAATAAATCATATCATGGGAGTCTTTGATAATTTTTTTTAACCTTAGTCTTGATGTTGTAGGTGATACCAGTTGGATAAAATTGATACCTTTTTTTTTACATTTAACAGATAATTTTTTATTTTCTGGATAAGGTAAATCTACAACAATTAAACCATCAATCTTTACCTTTTTACATTTTTCTAAAAATTTATTTTCATTGTATTGAAAAATCATATTATAGTAACCCATCAAAATAATTGGTTTATTTTCTTTTGATTTTTTAAAATCTTTTGCAATAGAAAATACATCATTAATTTTGATTCCGTTTTTAATTGCACGGTAAGCACTGGTTTGTATTTGACCACCATCTGCAATCGGTGTGTTATGTGGAAATCCCAATTCACAGATATCAGCATAATTTGAAATAGATTTTAATATTTCCAAAGATTTTTTTTTGGTATTATCTCCAGCTACTGTGTAGGTAAGTAATGTTGGTCTATTCTCTTTTCTGGAACTTTTAAAGACTTTGTTGATTAAAGATGAAGTCATTTTTTACCTAATCTTTGTTTCAATATATCTTGATCTTTTTTTGCATCACCACATGAATTTACAATTATAATTGTATCTTTACTTAATTTAGGAGCAATTTTGATTGTCTCTGCAAAAGCATGACAGGGTTCTAAACTTGGATTGAGATCCTCTAATTTAGTAACTAATTGATAGGCATTAAGAGCGTCTTCATCTGTGGCATATGTATATCTTGCTCTTTTTGTATCTTTTAGAAAACAATGAATTGGGGAAACTGAAGGGTAGTCAAGTCCTGCAGAAATAGATTCTGTTTCTTTAATTTGTCCTTCATTATCCTGGCAACAGTATGCAGCTGCACCATGAAGAATTCCTAATTTTGCACCTCTACTTAAAGGTGCGGCATGCAGTGAGGATTTTTTTGGACCACCTGCTTCAACACCAATTAACTCAATTTGTTTTTTATCATAATCAATAAATTCACTCCAAAATCCATAAGCGGAGCTGCCTCCACCAACACAGTTAATTAATTTAATCTTATTAGGGATATTTTTAAATTTTGATTTTAATTGTTCTTTTAATTCTCTTGAGATTTGAGCGGTACTCCAACCACAAATTTTAACAAATATATTTGGACCAACAGTGCTACCAACACACATATGGGTATTATCACAATTCGATACCCAATATCTCATACATTCACTTACAGCATCAACTAATGTTTGGCTTCCAGAAAAAACTGGAATTATTTCTGCACCGTTTTTTCGCATTGCATCACAATTAGGTTTTTGTCTTTTAATATCTTTAGCTCCCATAAAAATTTTACATTTTAGACCAAATTTTTTTGCAGCCATACTCAACATTTTTCCTGCATAACCTGCACCGGTATCACCAACTATATATTTTTTACCCATAGCCTTACAAATTAAAGCATGAACAGTAGCATTATAAATCTTGTGCGCCCCACCATTTGCCTCAGATACTACTTTTGCCCAAATTTGGGCTCCACCTAAATGATTTGTTAAGTTTTCTAACTTAATAAAAGATGTTGGGGATCCTATATAGTTTTTAAAATAAAAATCTCTTTTCTTTATAAACCTTTTATCTTTTCTTAATTTTTGAAATTCAATTGTTAAATCTTCAACTGGTTTTTTGAGAGTCTCAGGAATAAAACTTCCACCAAATTTACCTCCCCAAAATCCATGTTTATCATGCTGATCAATCAATGGTATTTTTTTTCTAAGTTTCATTTTTAAAATTATTAATATTATTTAAGAAAGTTTCTATTTTGGAAATATCTTTTATTCCAGAAGTTTCTAAACCTCCTGATATATCGATAATATCAGCTATTTTTGAATAGTTTTCAAGATTTTCATTAAAATGAATATTACCAGCTAACATTACCTCTTTCTCGAATTTAATATTTTCAATTAATGAATGTTTGAATGACATGCTTTTTTCATAACCTTTACTATCAAATAAATAAATATCAGCCACATCTTTATACAATTTGTATTTTTCGACATCAATATGATCTTTGATAGTAAATGCAGATATAATTTTTTTATTATATTTTTTTTTTATGTAAAGAGTTTCACTAGTTGTGCAATCGTAAAGTTGATAATAATCAAAATTTAAATTTTTAATCTTTTCAAGTATTTCTTCATCAGGTTTAACCAACACTGCTACAAATTGAGAATTTTTTTTATTTGTTTTAATTAATTCTTTCAGTTTATTCGATTTAACATATCTTGGACTCTTTATGTAATTACAAATGAAACCTATAAATCTTGGTGGAAATTTGTGATTAATAATATAATTTAAAGTATTGAGATCTGAGATCCCACAAATTTTACAATCTTTAATCATTTATTTAAATGATCAATTAAGGTTTTGATATTTTTTTTTATATTGCCTTTTGTTATTGGTCTACCAATTACTAGCCAATCACTACCATTTTTAAAAGCTTGCTTTGGACTCAAAATTCTTTTTTGATCATTATTTTTTGAAGAAAATCTTATACCTGGGGTAATAATTTCTTTTTTGAATATTTTTTTTACTATTTTAATTTCTTGAGCACTACAAACAATAGCATCTAATTTTGCTTTTTTTGCTAATTTTGCTTGATGAAAAACTAATTTTTTAACATCTTTATTAAAACCAATTTCTTTTAACCCTTTATTATCTAACGATGTAAGAATGGTCACACCAACCAATTTAGTTTTTTTTGAGACTTTTTTTGCGGCTTTTAATGCCTCAAGTCCTGAACTTATGTGTATTGTAATGTAATCAAATTTCAAATCTCTTATTGCTTTTATTGTTGATACACAAGTATTTGGAATATCAGCTAATTTATAATCACCAAATATAATTTTATTTTTAAGATTTAAAATGAAATTTCTACCTTTTTTTGAATTTAAAAACTCTAATCCAAATTTATATCCAATTTTAATTTCAGAATTCTGTGTAAGATTCATTATTCTTTTTACTTTTGAAACACTAGTACTATCACAAGCAACAAATATTTTATTTTTCTTCATCGTTTAATTTTTTAAACAAATCCTTAGCCATTTTGAAGTGAATTATTTTTTTTTGTGTTGTATTTACTTTTTCTCCAGTTCTAGGATTTCTAGAAATTCTTGCTTTTTGAATTTTTGTTGAAAAAATTCCAAAACCCCTTAGCTCGACTCTTTCACCTCTTTTGAGAGTGAGTCTAATTTCTTTCAAAATTATGTCTATAAATTTCTCTAAGTCTTTTTTTAAAAAGTTTGGGTAATTTTTTGAGAGTTGTTTTAAAAGCTTTGATTTTACAATAGCCAATTTAAGTCTTTTTTTTTTTTATTTTTTTTCTTTTTTTTTAAGGTCGTCTGATAAGGAAGAAAAAGGAAGATTTTTACCTGAGCCTTCCTCAGCTCCATATTTTTCTAGAGCTTCTTTTTTTTCTATCTCTTCTAGAAGTTTAATACTCAAAGTCACTTTTCTTTTTTTTAAATCTAGTTCTCCAATTGCACAATCAATTCTTTCACCCCCAGTAAACCTTGATGGTCGCGCATCAGCAGAATTAATTGCTATTTGAGATTTTTTAATTTGAAAATCCATTTCACATCCTTCTGGTTTTACAATTAAACCTTTATTATCAGTTGATATAATCTTAACTGTAATAATTTGATTAATTTTTTTATCCTTAAACCAATCAAATGGATCAGCCTGCGTTTGTCTCAAGCCAACCCTAACTTTTTGATCAGATGTTTTAATCTCTAATACTTTTACTTTGATTCGATCACCTTTTTTGTATTTAGACAATTCTTCCTCTCCATTATTTGAGTAGGTTAAATCGTTACAATGTAAAAAAGCATCAATATCTAAATTATCAATCTTTACAAACAGCGAGTACTCATTTTTATTAACTACCTCACCTTCAATAATTGTTCCAATTGGATATTTTTTTTCAAATATTTCAAAAGGATTTTCTTTTGCTAATTTATGGGAGATGGCAACTCTTCTTTTTGGTTTATCTATTTCTGTTATTACACAATCAATTTCATCACCGACTTTAAATAACTTCTTTGAAGTAATATTTTTTTTTGTCCAACTTAGCTCACTTGAATGAAGTAGTGTTGTTAACCCAGGCTCTAGTTCACAAAAAGCTCCAAAGTCCATAATTTTTACGACCTTCACTTTATAAATTTTATTTAGTTCATAATTTTCTATATGTTCGAATGGATCAGGTGATAGTTGCTTCACTGAACATCCAACTTGCAGTTTCTCTTTATCAACAGAAATAACTTTTAAATCATGTTTTTCACCAATATTAAAAACTTCATCTGGGTGATTTACTCTTGAATAAGAAATTTCTTGAAGATGAACTAAAACATCAAGTTCACCATTTACATTAAAAAAACAACCAAATGTGCTGTAACCTTTTACTTCAGCTCCTTTTATAATGTCTCCAACTTTAAATTTTTCAATAATTTTAATTTTATCTTCTTTTTTAAATGAAGAGATAATTTCTCTTCGAGATACACATGCGTTCCCTCTAATTTTATCAAGTTTTATTAATGCAAATTTTTGTGGTTCGTTCATTAAGTGGCTGATATCTTTTAGCGGCTTGTCACTTATTTGTGATCCTGGTAAAAACATTAATGATCCTGTTTCAATATGCTCTACAATACAACCACCTTTACATTTAGATACAATTTTGCCCATGATAGGCTCACTTTTTTCGTATGCATCTACAAGTTTATCCCATCCTTTAATCTTTTGAGCTTTACTAGCTGAGACTAACACCTCACCATTTTTATCTTCAATTTTTTCGAGCAAAACTGGTATTGTTTCACCAACTTTAATCTTTTCAGAAAGACCCATACTTTTTAATTCATTGATATCCAATACTGGTTCACTTTTTAATCCCTCAACAAATAAAAATACAAACTTTTCCGTTACTTTATTTATCTTACCATCAATGATTTTTCCCTCTTCTATTCGGATTTTTGATAATTGATTGTTAAGAAGTTGTTCAAATTCTTTTGATTGAGGGTTGTTTAAATCTTTATATATTTCCATAAGTTTTTTGCTTTAAAAATAAAGCATGAACTTCTACTTAAATTTATTTAATTAAGCAATAGTAAATCTCAGGAAAATTTTTCATTTGTTCATACAATATCTTGTAAATAATGGCTTAAATATTAATATTTTATAGTTCAATCTTTTTTAATATTTTTAAAAAATCAGGAAAAGATGTATTTACAGAGTCTAGGTCATTTATATTCCAT
This sequence comes from Pelagibacterales bacterium SAG-MED39, assembly GCA_014653625.1. Taxonomy (GTDB): domain Bacteria; phylum Pseudomonadota; class Alphaproteobacteria; order Pelagibacterales; family Pelagibacteraceae; genus Pelagibacter. The sequence continues at coordinate 16,671 of JACWEI010000003.1, read as the reverse complement.
TTACCACCAAAAGTTAAAGCAGCTATTACACTCATCATAAAAACCCTGTGGTCTTTTAAAAAATTTTGAATATTTATCTCTTTTTTTAAAGATAAATTTGGATTTCCATATATTTTAATAGAATCTTTTGTGAGAATATTTTTTACCCCCATGTAACTTAAAATTTTAGAGCCCCAAACCAATCTTGGGCTTTCTTTTTTGTTTAGTTCTGAGAGACCTTTGAAATATGAAATTCCTTTTGATTTTGCTGCAACTAGAAAGATTACCAAAAATTCATCTATTGCAGCAGAATTATAATATGTTGGACAATTAATTGCCTTTAGATTGGAAGAACTTTTGACCAATATGTCTCCAACTTTTTCTCCTTTATAAATTTTTTTATTAATTATTTTTACAGATGCGCCCATTTTTTTTAATATATGAATAATTCCAATTCGAGTATCATTTACATTAATATTTCTAACTAATATTTTTGATTTGTTTGCTAAGATAGTCAATACAATAAAAAATGAACAAGAGCTTATATCACCAGGGATTTTATAATTTAAATTATTTATTTTTTTAATACCTTTCAACTTAATATAATCAAAATTTTTAGTTTTTTTAACTTTAATTGGTATTTTTAAATGTTTAAACATTATCTCTGTATGAGATCTTGATTTTTTTGCCTTAATATCAGTTATACCTTGAGCCTTTAAAGCAGCAAACATGACTGTAGATTTGCATTGTGCAGATCCTCTCTTTTCAAAATATTTTATTGATCTTGGCTGTGCTAAACCAGTCATCTTTAAAGGCAATTTATTTTTTTTTGATTGAAATTTTGCACCAAATTTTTTAAGTGGGGCCATTACTCTAGAAAAATCTCTCTTTGATAAACTTTGGTCACCAATTAATTTAAATTTCTTTTTTGAATTAATCAATAACCCAAGTATTAATCTCCCAACAGTTCCTGAATTACCAGCATTAAATAATAAACTTTTAGCAATATCACAATCTAAACCATTTCCAATTATTTCGCATTTCTGTTTTGTAAATTTAACTTTTGATCCTAATTTTTTTATACAATCAATTGCGCTTAGAACATCTTCTGACTTTAAAAGATTGTATGCCACAGATTTTTTTTTTGATAAAGATGCCATTAAAACCCATCTGATTGATAAACTTTTATCTCCTCCGACATAAATTTTTTTATTAAAAGATTTTATAATATTATTAATTTTCAATATTTTTTTCATTTTTGAGTTTTTTTATATTCAATATCCTTAAAAGAAATCACCAAAATATTGTGTCTTAGCTTTTTCATCTTTTATCAATTTGTTAGGAGATCCTTCAGCAATAATTTTACAATTTGATAATATCATTGCCCTATCAACAATAGACAATAATTCTCTTGCTTGATGTTCTGTTATCACAATACACATATTAGGTTTTTCTTTTTGAAGGTTTACAAGAATTTCTTTGAGCATATGAATTGTTAGAACATCAAGTGCAGCAAAAATTTCATCACAAAGAAGAATTTTAGGATCACCTAATAAGGCCATACAGATGACCAATTTTCGTCTTTGCCCACCTGATAAATGTTTTGCTTTTACTTCTTGAACATTATCTAAAGCGAATTTTGAAATTAAATCATTAATTTTTGATATTCTTTCTCTATCGTCTTTTAAAATAATTTCACCTATTGCTTTTAAGTTTTCTAAAAGACTAAGATCATTAAAAAAACCTCCGTATTGTGGAACATAACCAATCTTAAATTTTCTAGCCCTTAAATAAATTGGGTAGTTAGTTGCATCGGTATTTTCAATTATTACTTTACCAAAATCTGGCTTGATCAAACCCATTAAAATATTAAAAATTGTGCTTTTTCCCGCCCCGTTTGGTCCTAAAAGACCTACTATTTCGCCTGAATTCAAATTAAAACTAATATTGTCTAGAATTTGTCTTTTCGCAAAAGATAATGATATCTTTTGAACTTGGGCAACAGGTTTTTTAATTTTAAATTCTTTAATTCTAAATTTTTTAATTAATGCCATTTTTTTTATGTGTTATTTTCACTTTTTTGTTTAAATCATACATAGAGATTTTCGATGTTCTTTTTTCTAAGTCAATTTCAATAAGATCAGCATATAAATTTGAGAATTGGCTCTTATAGATTATATTACCTGAGATAAAAGCTACATTTTTTGAAAAAACAGTTTTCATCTTTTCACATAACAACTTTTGGTTATCATATACCACTATAACATTTCCAAAAAACTCTGTGTCAAATAGATTATTATTATATATGGCTTTATCTGAGGTAACTATAATCTCTTCTTTTTGATCAAATTTAATCTTTGCTGTAACATCTTTTAAATGTATTATATCAGAGTTATTTTCGTCATTATCACCACTTTTAGCTTCAATTGTATATTCGTTTCCTTTGATATCCCTAGAAAAATATTTTAGGTCTTCAATGAGATTCTGAACCTGTTTATTGTCTTCTTCTAATTTAGGTAAAATTGACTCATTATTATTTTTTAAGTATTTAAAATAAAAAATAAATAAAATTAGTATTATTAAAAAAAATAATATGAACTGGATATATAATTTTTTATTCATATTATGAAATATTTGACTCCAAAATTTTATGAATATGTAATATCCCGATAGTTTTATTATTATTTTTTTTATGAACACATAAACACGTAATTTTTTTTTGATTCATTATATCTAATGCTTTTACTGCAAGTGTATCTTGATTAATGCTAATGGGTTTTTTTGTCATAAAAGATTTAATTTTTTTTTCTGTAATATTTTCATTTTTTTGAATTGTTCGTTTAATATCGCCATCAGTAAATATTCCGGTAGTATTACCAAAGCTATTTCTTGCAATTAAAACACCTAATTTTTTAGAATTTAAAATTTTTAAACCTTTTTTTATTGTCTCATTTTCATTTATAAAAGGTATCTTGTTTTTAATAAGCATTAAATCTTCAGCAGTTTTAAGTTTGTTTCCTAAGCTGCCTGAGGGATGAAATTTTTTAAAATCAAGCTTTCCAAACTTTTTATATTGCATTGTAGAAATTGCTAAGGCATCTCCAATAGCTAATTGTACAGTCGTACTAGTTGTAGGAACTATTCCAAAACCAGCTTCTGAAACTTCTGGTATTAAAATTTTGATATCTGAAGCTTTATAAAGGATCGAATTTTTTTTTGAAACAATACTTATCAGTTTTATTCTATAGCGATTTGCGTATTGAATTATGTTTTTAAGTTCTTCAGAATTTCCTGAATTGCTTATTAATATCAAAATATCCTTTTTAGTAATGCTCCCCAAATCACCATGTGAACAATCACTCGCAGATATAGAAAACGCAGGGGTACCTACAGATGATAATGTTGCAGCTATTTTTGATGCTATCAGTCCACTTTTACCAACACCAGCTAGAATTATTTTAGACTGACAATTTGCTATAGAATGAACTGCTTTATTAAAATTAGAATTAATATATTTTTTTAATTTTTGTAATCCTTTAATTTCCAATTCTACAACGTTTTTTGCAATGTTAGAATAATTTTTTTTCATTTAATTAATGAGACCAGATATCATCTCTAAATAAGGCCAAATCAAGTTCAACTCTAGTTTTTAAAAATTTTAAACAATCTTTATATAATTTTATTCTATTTTCTCTTTCTAAAATTTTAGTTAATTCCTCATGAATTTGATGTAAAAAAATTACATCATTACTACAATACTTTAATTGTTGAGGAGATAAATTACCTCCAAAGTCTGAACTTTGAAATTGTTTACTTATATCAATATTTATGAATTCCTTTATCAAGGTTTTTAAAGAATGATTATCTGAATATGATCTAGCTAATTTTGATGCAATCTTTGTGTCTAAAATGTTGTTTGTTTCAGTTTTGAGATAATATTTGATGTGAGCTAAATCTGCCCTAGAATAGTGAAAAATCTTTGTAACATTTTCATCGGATAAAATTTTTACTAAATTTGGCGCATTATAGTTTGATCGATCAAATTGCACTATGTGTGCGTCTGACTTTCCAGAAGAAACTTGTATTAAGCACAAAGGGTCTCTTCTAACATTTAGACCCATGAATTCACCATCTACAGCTATTACATTGCCTAATTCCAAATCATCTGGTAAATCATTTTTGTGAAGTTTAATATCAATATTCATTTTTAAATATATATATATGAAAGCAAAAAATTGTCTAATTTTTGGCGGAAGTGGTCAAATTGGAACCCACCTTATAAGAAAGTTAGCAAAAAATAACTACAGAGTGACTGTTGTTACAAGAAATTTACATCAAAAAAGCTATAAAATTAAGACCCAAGCCAATGCTGGTTTTATAGATATTTTTGAAGCAAAAATAACAGATGAATTAAAAATAAGAAGTTTATTTGAGAACACTGATATTTGCATTAATTTAGTCGGGATTCTTTATGAGAAAAAAAAAGGAAATACATTTAAAAATATTCATTCTATATTTCCATCTATATTAGCTAAACTTTGTAAAGAATATAATATAAAACAATTTATTCATTTATCAGCACTAGGCATCAACGAAGCTGTTGACTCAAATTATGCAAAAAGCAAATTAGATGGTGAAACAAATATTTTAAAGAATTTTCCTTTAGCTACAATTTTAAGACCATCTATTGTTTACTCAGTTGATGATAACTTTACAACTAACTTAATGAGCTTACTAAACAATTTACCAGTTTTTCCACTTTACTATTTTGGTAAAACAAAATTTATGCCTATCCATTGTTCAGATTTAACAGATATAATCTATCATATTATTTCAAAAAATATTCATTCAAGTATATTTGAATGTGTTGGTCCTGAAAAACTATCCTTTAAAGAAATAATAGAAAAACTACTTAAATTAATGGGAAAAAAAAGAGTTTTGATTCCATTTCCTATATTTTTGGCAAATATTTCTGCGAAGTTATTTGAACTTTTACCAAACCCACCATTAACTCAAGATCAGTTACGTTTACTTAAATATGACAACGTAAATACCAAAAAATATAAAACTAATAATGAAATTGGTGTGCCTAGTAAAAAATATTTTGATGATGAAGTAAAAAAATATTGTTATATGTGGAGAACTGGTGGACAATATTCAACTGAAAAGTACCAAACTAACAAAAATGTGTAATTATTATTATAAATTAAGCAGATTGGATTTTTTTTTCAATTAATTCTGAATCTTCATTTTTTTCAGTCACGTCTTCTTTCTTACCCTTAGGTTGGTAAGCATAAAGTAGATGAAGCTTACAATAAGAAAAATCTTTTAAAGAAGATCTTCCACAAAAATAAAAAGATTTTTCGTCTGGATGACCTATTGGCCATTTGCATGAATTCTCATCAAGCTCTTCTAGCTGTTTGGGATTTTCAGGTTCAAAATCTTTTTCTATTATTAATGATTTAAACTTACTTTTTCTTCCCCTCTTAATATCAATCTTTTTTTCATCTAATCTATTGTCATATTTTTCATTTGAAGTTGCTGTTCTAGTTTTAATTTTTGCAGATAAATTTAATCTATGAGCTTTACCTATTACTGCGTTTCTACTTATGCCACCTATAATTTCAGCAATTTGACTTGCTGTATTTCCTTTGCCCCAAAGTTCTTTTAATTTAGCAACTTTTTCATCTGTCCAGCTCATAAAATCAACATAATGTGTTTAAAGATTTAATATATACAATATAATGATATGTAACTTTAATAAACAACAAAAAAACATTAGTTATTAACACTTATTTTGAATTGAAATTTAGATGTAATATACAATCTTTAATTGTATTAATCTTTTTAATTAATTATTGATTCAGAAAAAATTTTTATGAGCTATTTAGCTAAAAATTATAATAGAAAAAAAATTTCTTTTAAATATGGTAAGGGAAGTTTTTTATTTTCAAGTAACGGAGACAAGTATCTTGATTTTGTACAAGGAATAGCTGTTAACTGTTTAGGCCATGCTCATCCAAAGTTAGTCAAAACTATTAAGGAACAATCAAAAAAACTATGGCACGTTTCAAATGCTTTTCAAATCCCTGAAGGAGAAAAATTAGCTAAGAAATTATGCCAAAAAACATTTGCTGATTATGTGATGTTTCAAAATAGTGGTGCAGAAGCTACTGAGGCAGCCATAAAAGTAGCGAGAAGATACTTTTATTCAATTGGAAAACCAAACAAAACAAGAATTTTATGTGTGAAAAATTCTTTTCATGGAAGAACTTTAGCAGCAATATTTGCAAGTGGGTCAAAGAAAATGACCCAAGGATTTGGTTATGTAGGTGGTTTTGATCATTTTGTTTTTGGAAATCACAAATCTTTGAAAAAAAAAATTACCAAAAATACAGCTGCCATCATGATTGAACCTATAATGGGAGAGGGTGGTATTAAAGTAATACCAGATTGGTGCTTAAAAGAATTAAGAAAGCTGTGTAATAAAAAAGAAATATTACTAATTTTGGATGAAGTACAATGTGGAATTTCACGATCAGGTGATTTTTTTGCTTTCGAAAAATCAAAAGTAAAACCAGACATAGTCCCAATCGCAAAGGGGATTGGAGGTGGATTTCCTATAGGAGCTGTTTTAATGAATAAAAAAGTTGCAGCTGGAATGACACCAGGAACACACGGATCAACTTATGCTGGCAATCCTCTTGCTTGCTCTGTAGCAAATACAGTAATGGATATAGTATCTAATAAAAAGTTTTTAAATAATGTTAAAAATTTGTCAAAATATTTAATTTTAAATTTAAATCAACTTAAGGAAAAATATCCTAAAATTATAAAAGAAATAAGAGGTAGAGGTCTATTAATTGGGATTCAACTTAAATCAGATCAAACAAAGTTTATTAAAAAGCTAATGGATAATAGATTATTAACTATACGTGCAGCTGAAAATGTTGTTCGTATACTACCACCCCTAAACGTTAAAAGAAATGAGATATCTCAAGCTTTAAAGATTATAAACAAAGTGTGCTCAGAGCTTAAATAAAATGAAACATTTTATAAATATAAAAGATATTCCAAAAAAAGATTTAAGAAAGATTATAATTGATGCAAAAAAGAGAAAAAATGCAAGAAAAAAACTAAATAATCTTGAAGTTGATAAAGGATCCCCATTAAAAGGAAAATTATTAATTCAAATGTTTGAAAAATCTAGCCTTAGAACAAGATTAAGTTTTTATCTAGCAATCAAACAGCTTGGTGGAAGCACTTTAACACTTAGAGCAGATGAGTTACATTTGTCAAAAGGAGGCGAGAGCATTGAGGATACAGCAAAGATTTTATCCAATTTTGGTAATGCTTTTATGTTTAGAACTGATAGCGATAAAAAGTTAGAAGAATTTAAGAAATATTTGTCAATACCAATTATTAATGGGTTAAGTCCTTCGTCTCATCCTACACAAATTTTATCTGATGTATTCACGGTTGAGGAAATAAAGAAAAAACCAATATCGAAGCTAAATGTAACTTGGATTGGAGACTCTAATAATGTACTTAATTCTTTGATTGCTGCATCAATTAAATTTGATTTTAAATTGAATATTGGCTGTCCTAAAAACTATCAGCCTAATGAAAATATTTTAAATTATATAAAAGATAATAAAAATAAAATTTTTTTATATAATGATAAAAAAAAATCAGTAAACGGAGCTGACGTAATTTTTTCAGATAAAGTAATATCAATGAACGATAAAGTTGATAAAATAAAAAAATTAAACCATTTTAAAAAATTTAAAATTGATAAAAAACTTATGAGTTTTGCAAAAAAAGATTGCATTTTTCTGCATTGTTTACCAAGAGGAAAAGAGGTAGATGAAAAAGTCTTTTCAAGTAAGCAATCAAAAGTTTGGCAGCAAGCTCTTAATAGAATACATGTTCAAAAGTCTATATTACTTTATTGCTTTGGAAAATTAAGGTAATGGTAATGGATTATCAGAATTTTGATTTAAATATAATATAACTGAAGCTCTATCTTTTTCTTTTCTTAGCCCTGCAAAAGCCATTTTAGTTCCTTTAATCCACTTAGCTGGTTTTATTAGGTAGCCATTTAATTCCTCAAAAGTCCATTCCTTTCCGTACCCAGAAAGTGCTTTTGAATATTTATAATCATTTTTAACGCCAATCTTTCTGCCAACAACATTATATAAAGCAGGACCAATATTATTTTTTCCTCCCTTAACAATTGAGTGACAAGCTGCACATTTTTTAAAAACTTTTTCACCAACAGCAAGATCTCCTAAAGACATTAAAGCAGCTATATCAATTTTTTCCTCTACTGTTTCTGAATTGTTTGCTTTTTCAGCAACTACTTGTTCCGCATCTACAGCATAGCCTGGCGTTTTAGGCTTTTCCACATAAAATAATATATCTGATATTTTACCTATACCAATTATTAGAAGAGCAACCATTAAAATAGCTGCAATTATTTTGTTTATTTCAAAAGAATCCATTTTATTAAAATTTATTTTGAACGTATAACATTATAAATAAAGAATTGCTTATATTTTAATGTACAATTTTGCCTCTGTTAATATTCTAACGAAAAATAAAAAAGACCAATGAAAACATTAATAATAATTCCCTCCAGGTTATCAGCCACAAGATTGCCTGGTAAACCATTATTGAAAATTAATGGGTTATCAATGATTTCTCATGTCTTTAAAAAGGCCGAAGAAGCTAATATTGGAGAAGTGTATGTCGCGACAGAGGATCAAGAAATAGTTGATGATGTTAAACAAAATGGTGGTCAAGCAATTTTAACTGAAGAAAATCATAAAACTGGTACTGACAGAATTCATGAGGCTTTAAAAAAACTTGGAAAATTAGATATTGAATTAGTGATGAATCTCCAAGGCGATGAACCATTAATAGATGTTGAAGATATCAAAAATTTACATAATCAAATGATAATTACAAAATCTAATATAGGAACCTTAGCATCAAATATAATTGATGAGAAATTATATGATAAGGAAGATGTAGTGAAGGTAATTACAAAAGAAAGTTTAAATGTTTCACAATTTCCTGAAGCCTTAAATTTTATTAGAAAGACAAATATTTCTGGTCCAAATATTTACCATCATGTAGGCATTTATTGTTATCGTATAGAAACCCTTAAAAATTTTGTTTCATATAATCAATCTCAAAATGAAATTAAAAATAGGTTAGAACAATTAAGAGCATTAGATAATGATATAAAAATTAATGTTGCGCTTGCAAATAAATCTCCAATAGGAGTTGATACAAAGGAGGATTTAGTGGCTATTAAAAAAATAATGGAATATAAGTCCGAATGAGTAAAATTTATTTTCAAGGAACGTTTGGAGCTTATTCACATTTAGCAGCACTATCTACAGATCCAAAAGCTACTATAATTCCATGCAAAACGTTTGATGAGTGTTTTTTGAACGCTTCAAAAGAAACAGACTCAAAAATAATAATTCCTGAGTCTAATAGAATTACAGGTAATATAGGTATTGAGTATCTTATTTTTAAGTATAGGCTAAATATTTATTCTGAGTATTTTCAAAAAATAGAACACAATTTATTGGGACTTCCAGGCACAAAAATTTCTGAAATCAAAGATGTTTACTCTCATGGGCAAGCATTATCTCAGTGTTCTAAGTTTATTAAATCAAACAATTTAATAGAGCACGTTAGAGCGGATACAGCTGGATCTGCAGAAATGATTTCAAAAAATAAAGAAAAAAAAAATTCAGCTATTGCATCAGCACTAAGTGCAAAAACTTATGGTTTAGAAATAATTAAAAAAAATATTGAAAATGAAAAAGGTAATTTAACAAGATTTTTAGTTATGGGAAAAAAAATTTCACAACCAGAATTTGACAAAAAAAAATATATTACTTCATTTTTATTTAAATTAAAAAGTAAACCAGCAGCTTTATACCAATCTCTTGCTGGCTTTGCTATTAATTCTATTAACTTAACAAAATTACAAAGTTACCCAGAAAAAAATACTTTTGACTCATTCTTTTTTTTATGTGATCTTGATGGACATATAGAAGATCCAAAAGTTCAAAAATCTTTAGAGGAATTAGGTTTACATTGTCAAGATTTTCACGTTCTAGGTGTTTTTAAGGCGGATGAATTAAGAGATAAATAATTTTTTAATCTTTTCTTGTGGATTAGAAATCATTACTGCTATAATAGTTCCTGGAGGCTAGAGGTGGGTGCTGCTTTAACCCGACCAGATCTTAACGGAAGCAGTCGTAGAGACAGTTATTCAGGTTCTAGTCTCCTAGGAATAATAAAGATGAATAAAGATTCAAAAGTACTGGCATTAAAATATAGACCACAAGTTTTTGAGGATTTAATTGGTCAAGAAATAATAGTTGAGACTATAAAAAACTCAATAAGCTCAGGAAAAATTCCTAACGCATTTTTATTCACGGGAATTAGAGGAATTGGAAAAACTACAATAGCAAGGATTCTAGCAAAATCACTTAATTGCACAAAGAATTCAGAAAATTCTTGTAAAGTAGATTGTTGCAATAATGGTAGAGAAATTTCAGAGTCAAGACATATTGATGTGCTCGAAATGGATGCTGCCAGCAAAACAGGAGTCGATGATGTAAGAGATCTTATAGAATTTTCGAGATATGGACCAACTTCCTCTAAATATAAAATTTTTATAATTGATGAAGTACATATGCTCAGTAAACAAGCATTTAATGCATTATTAAAAACTCTTGAGGAACCTCCAGAATATTTAAAATTTATTTTTGCAACTACAGAAATAAAAAAAATTCCAATAACGGTAGTTTCTAGGTGCCAAAGATTTGATTTGTCTAGAATTAAATCATCGGAGTTATTTGATTTTATAAAAAATATAAAAGAAAAAGAAAAAGGTAGAGTAAGTGATGATGCGTTAAAACTAATTGTTAAGATTTCAGAAGGATCAGTAAGAGATGCACTCTCTTTGTTAGATAGGGGGCTGATAAGCTTTGAAAAAGATAATGAGTTAGATTTAAAATCTGCACAAAAAATTTTTGGTTATTTTGAAAAATCTCAGTTAATAAATCTTTTTGAACTTATTTTAAAAGGAGAAGAAAAAAAAATTATAGAGACATATAGAAAAATTTATGATCAAGGTATAGAACCAAAAATTTTTATAAATGATTTTTTAGAGATTCTTTATTATCTTAAGAATATTAACTCATTAACTCTAGAAAGCACAAATTTTTCATTAAATGATGAAGAGTTTTTAAGAATTAAAGAGATATCAAACAATATAAATGATCAAGTATTAATATTATTTTGGCAACTTACAATTAGAACTTTAGATGAATTAGATATTGTTTCAAATCAAGACCTATCTATCGAAATGTTTTTAATAAAATTGATTTATCTCAACTCTCATAAAAATAAAGTAAGTGAGATAAAAAATAAAGATTTAGAAAAATCAACTGAAAATGACAATGTTATAACGGATCTTAAAATTGATCCAATTAATCAAATTAAAAATATAACCCAAGAAAAAAAAATTAAACCTGATATACAAACAGAAAAAAAAAACGAAGAAACGCTAATCACCTCATTCAATCAGCTTATAAAAACTTGTACTGAAAAAAAAGAGATAAAACTAAAGTATGAGTTAGAAAAAAATGTTAATCTCGTAAGTTTTGAAAAAAATAGAATAGAAATCTCTTTTAATGATAATCTTGACAAAAATTTTATTAAAAATTTATCTCTCAAACTTTTTGAATGGACACAACAAAGATGGATCATAACATTAAGTAAAATAAAAGGTGAAATATCAATTAAGGAAAAAGAAAAAAATAAGAAAGTTGATAATATTAAAAAAGCCAAAAACTCTGAATTGTACAAAATAGTTTTGAATACATTTCCAGATGCAAATCTAGTGGATGTTGTTCCAAAAAAAGATGAGGATTTAAATGACTGATTTTAATAAAATATTAGACAAAGCTAAAGAGCTTGAAAAAAAAATGAAGGAAAGCCAAGAAAAAATTAAAGAGATAAAAGCTGAGGGCATATCAGGTTCAAATTCGATAAAGATTACTTTAGATGGAGAAGGTGAAATGCAAAAAATTCAAATTTCTGATGAAGTATTGAAAGAGGAAAAATCAATTATTGAAGATTTAATTGTTGCAGCACATAATAATGCAAAAGTTCAACTGAAAACTAAAACTAAAGAGGAAATCTCAAAAGCTACAGGAGGATTTGGAATTCCAGGATTTAAGTGGCCACTATAAGTAATGCAAAAAATAAACGAGATTGATGAATTAATTAGATTAATTTCAAAACTTCCGGGACTAGGACCAAAATCAGCTAAAAGGATTGTTTTAAAATTGATAAATAATAGAGATGAACTTATTAAGCCAATTGCGAATTCATTAGCTCAAGTTTATAAAAATATTTCCAGATGCAAAATTTGTGGAACTTTAAAACCTACATCTATCGAATGTAATTTCAATAACTGCAAAGTTGTTGAGAAAAAATATGATAAGATTTGTGTTGTCGAAAATATCTCAGATCAATGGAGCATAGAAAGCTCAAGTATATATAAAGGATATTTTCATATTTTGGGAGGAACAATATCTTCAGCTGGTCAGAGAAAAGAAGATTTATTAATTAATTCATTAGTAGAAAGAGTGAATAAAGATAAGATAGATGAAGTAATTTTAGCAACTAGTGCAACTGTTGAGGGTCAAACTACAGCGTATTACATTCAAGATAGTTTAAAAAATTCAGATGTTAAAGTTACTAAATTAGCACAAGGATTACCAGTGGGAGGAGAAATAGAAAGTTTAGATGATGGAACCCTATTTTCTGCATTTAATAATAGGACTAAGATTAAATCAAATTCTAGTTAGTTTTTTTTTTATTCTATTAGCATGTAAAAGAGGTTCTGTATAACCAGATGGTTGCTTTTTTCCTTTAAAGATTAGATCACAAGCGGTTTGAAAAGCAATTGATTTTTCATAATTATCACTCATTTTAATATAATTTTTATCGTTTTGATTTTGCATGTCAACAACCTCAGCCATTTTTTTCATTATTTCTAAAACTTGAATTTTCGTAGTTATTCCATGGTAAATCCAGTTTGTAATATGTTGAGATGAAATTCTTAATGTAGCCCTGTCCTCCATAAGTCCAACATTGTTTATATCTGGAACTTTTGAACAACCAATTCCTTGATCAATCCATCTAACGACATAACCTAATAATGTTTGTGCAGAATTAGATATTTCAGAGTTAATCTCGTCAACAGACCAATTTTGCCTGTTAGCTATTGGTATATCTAAAAGATCATCTAATTTAGCTTTTTTACGATTCATAATTTTTTGTTGTTCCTCAAATATATTAATTTGATGATAGTGAAGCGCATGCAATGAAGCTGCTGTAGGAGATGGTACCCAAGCGCAGTTAGCTCCTGCCTTTAAATGATTAATCTTATCTTTCATCATTTCCTTCATTTTATCTGGCATTGCCCACATACCTTTACCAATTTGAGCTTTACCAAAAAACCCACAATTTAAACCAATATCAACGTTGTTATTCTCGTATGCCGAAATCCATTTAGAGGATTTCATCTCCCCCTTTTTAATCATTGGTCCTGCTTCCATTGAAGTATGCATTTCATCCCCAGTCCTATCCAAAAAACCAGTATTGATAAAAAAAACTCTTTCTTTAAGAGTTCTGATACATTCTTTTAAATTTGCTGAAGTTCTTCTTTCTTCATCCATGATTCCAATTTTGCAAGTAAATTTTTCTAATCCAAATAACTCTTCAACCTTTGAAAAAATTAAATCTGTAAAAGCTGTTTCTTCAGGGCCATGCATTTTGGGCTTAACAATATATATGGAGCCTTTTCTTGAGTTTCTTTTTTTTTTTAAATCATGAAGGGCTGCTGCAGTAGTAATAAAAGCATCCATAATTCCTTCAGGTATCTCACTTCCATCCTTTAATATAATTGATGAGTTAGTCATTAGATGACCGACATTTCTGATTAAAAGAAGACTTCTACCATGTAGTTTTAAATTTTGATTATCTTTTGAAATGTAACTTCTATCAGGATTTAGTTTTCTTTCTAAATTTTTTCCATTTTTTTCAAATTGAATTTTTAAATCTCCTTTCATTAAACCAAGCCAATTTCTATAACAAATAACTTTGTCTTCTGCATCTACAGCTGCAACACTATCTTCATTATCACAAATAGTTGAAACAGCTGACTCTGCTATAATATCACTAATTCCAGCTATATCATGTGCCGCACTAAAAGCTCTTGGATTAATAATTATTTCAAAATGGAGTTTATTATTTTCAACTATAACAGCACTAGGCTTACTAGCATCACCTCTGTGACCAATAAATTTGTTTTTATCTTTTAATTTATAGTCATTACCATCTTTTGAAATAATTAAATTTTTATCAATAACTTTTAATGAGGAAATATTTTTCCAGCTCGTTCCATTAATCGGTATATATTTATCAAAAAATTCTCTAACATATTTTATTACTTCTTGTCCTCTATTAGGATCATATCTCTCACTTCCCCCTTCTTCTGACTCAATAATATTTGTTCCATATAAACTATCGTACAGACTTACCCATCTCGCATTTGCAGCATTAAGTGTGTATCTTGCATTCATTATAGGCACAACTAATTGTGGACCTGCAATTTTAGTTATTTCATCATCTACGTTCTTGGTTTCTATCTTAAAATCTGGCCCTTCATCTTTTAAATATCCAATTTCTTTTAAAAATTTTTTATATTTTTGAATTTTAATTTCTTTACCTTTATTTTCAATATGCCAGACATCAATTTTTTTTTGTAACTCTAGTCTTTTGTTGATTAGATCCTTATTTTTTGGAGACAATTCATGAACCGCAATATCAAAGCCTTCCCAAAATCTTTTTGGAGACAAATTACTGTCTTTTAATAACTCTTCATTCACAAAAGATAGTAGATCTTTAGAAACTTTTAAATTATTAACTTTTTGATAACTCGTTGCCATGGAACCTTTTTTAAAACCCCTATAAAATTAAGTCAAATAATTTTTAGAAGCATTGACATTTTGTTGTCTTTTTTAATACTTATGTAATAAGAAGATTTATAATGAAAAATTATCTTAATTTTGAGTCGGAAATAAAAAATTTAGAGGAAGAATTAGATAAACTCAAAGATCCTTATAATCAAGCTGGCATATCTGAGGTAGATACACAAAAGATTTCAAAAACTGAGACAGAGTTAAATAATAAATTAAAATCTATATATTCTAATTTAGATCCTTGGGAAACTACCCTTGTTGCAAGACATGAGGATCGACCAAAAGCAAAATTTTTTATTGATAATTTGTTTAAAAATTTTATTCCTCTTTCAGGTGATAGATTTTATGGAGAAGATAAATCAGTAATAGCAGGCTTCGCAAAGTTTGAAAATCAATCAGTTTTAGTCATTGGTCAAGAAAAAGGAGATAATTTAGATAGCAGAATAGAAAGAAATTTTGGAATGATGAGGCCTGAAGGATACAGAAAAACTATTCGTTTAATGCTGTTAGCGGATAAATATAAAATTCCAATAATTTCATTAATAGATACTCCTGGTGCTTATCCTGGAGTTGGCGCTGAAGAAAGAGGACAAGCGGAAGCCATAGCAAAATCTATAGAGTGCTGCATGAATCTAAGTGTACCTACTTTATCAATAATAATTGGAGAAGGTGGCTCTGGTGGAGCGATTGCACTAGCTTCTTCTAATAAAGTAATAATGTTTGAAAATGCGATATATTCTGTAATTTCCCCAGAAGGATGTGCAACAATTTTATGGAGAGATCCAAAAAAAATGCTTGATGCAGCTAAAGCAATGAAACTTTCAGCAAATGATTTATTAGATTTAAAGATTATTGATGAGATTATACCTGAGCCAGTTGGCGGTGCGCATAGAGATAAAGATTTAATTTTAAAAAATCTTAGAATATCAATTCTTAGTAATCTAGATAATTTTAAAAATCTTTCTCCTGAAGAAATTTTTAATCAAAGAAAAAATAAATTTTTAAAAATAGGAAGAAGTGATGGGTTTATAAGTAATCCTGAAAGTTTAAGTGCTTTAAAGATTAATAAAAATAATATAGATCAAGTTTTTAAAAAGAATAAGAATGTATTTTATTTGGTTGGTGCTTTAATATTAATAACGGCTCTTCTAGCACTTTTTTTATAAAGCTCCACAACAATTTTTAAATTTTTTACCTGTGGCTTCACATCTTTCATTTCTCGAAATTTTTTGTTCTTTATTTATAACAAGCAAACACTTAGGATTATTTAATATTCCTTCATTTGTTTTTGAGTTAGCTTCCTCTTTGGGCTGTTCTACTACTTTTAAATTCATTAAAATTGTAATATAATCTAATTTTAATTTATCTAATAAATTAGAAAAAAGTTCAAATGCCTCTTTTTTATATTCTATAAGAGGGTCTCTTTGACCATAAGATCTTAATCCTATCACTTGTCTTAATTGTTCTAAATATTGTATATGAGATTTCCAATTCAAGTCTATTGATTGCAAAAAAATTCTTTTTTCTATTTCTTTTGATTGACTTTCTCCTAACAATTTAAGTCTTTCTGAGCGTATTTCTTTAAATTTGTTTATAATTTTTTCTT
>JACWEI010000029.1 GCA_014653625.1 Pelagibacterales bacterium SAG-MED39 | reverse complement strand
AACTTCAAAAGGTAATAAAGTAAGTTGTAACAAGTTAATACTTACAACTGGTACATTTTTAAATGGCTTGATACATATTGGTGATGAAAGGACTCCAGCTGGTCGATTTAATGAAAAACCAAGCACGGGATTAAGTGAGCAATTAGAGAAATACAATTTTAAAATAGGTAGATTAAAAACCGGGACACCACCAAGGTTAGACTCTAGAACTATTAATTTTGAAAAACTGGAAAAACAATTTGCAGATGATGATCCTTACTTTTTTTCGTTCTTAACAAAAAAAAATTTTAACAAACAAGTATCGTGCTCAATGACTTATACCAATGAAAAGGTTCATAAGATTATTGAAAAGAATTTATCTAAAAGTGCAATATACTCTGGAAGCATACAGGGTGTTGGTCCAAGATATTGTCCTTCAATAGAAGATAAGATAGTAAAATTTGCTGATAAGACTAAACATCAGATATTTTTAGAGCCAGAGGGCTTAAATGATAATACAATCTATCCAAATGGTATATCAACATCACTACCTAAGGTTGTTCAACACGAAATACTTAATAATATCAACGGTTTAGAGAATGTTAAAGTTATACGGCCTGGATATGCCATAGAATACGATTATATTGACCCTAGAGAACTTTTTCTAACATTGGAGACAAAAAAAATAAAGAATCTATACCTTGCAGGTCAAATTAATGGAACTACTGGATATGAAGAGGCTGCAGCCCAAGGTCTTATCGCTGGGATTAATGCAGCACTATCACTTAAAAAAATGGAGCCTTTTATCCTTGATAGATCTGATGCATATATTGGAGTAATGATAGACGATTTAGTAACCAAAGGAGTCGCAGAACCCTATAGGATGTTTACATCTAGGGCTGAATACAGATTAAGCCTTAGATCTGATAATGCTGACTTGAGGCTTACTCATAAAGGAATAAAAATAGGATTAATTTCAGAATCCAGAAAAGAAATATTTGAGGATAAATTCGAAAAATTAGGAAAAATATCCCTTCAGATGTTTAATTTAAATATCTCTCCTTCTAAGGCTGATAAATTTGGTATTAAAATAGCTAAAGATGGTGTTTTTAGAACAGCAGATGAAATTTTGACTCAAAAAAATGTAAATATGAAAAAAATTAGAGATATTTGGCCTGAAATTTTTGATCTAGGCAGAGATATTGATGAGCAGATTGAAATTAACTCTCATTATAGAGGATACCTTAAAAAGCAAAAGGCTGATATTTTGGCGTTTAAAAGAGACGAAAATTTATCTATACCTGAAAATATCGATTATGATCAGTTTTCTAGTCTATCTAATGAGGTAAAAGCCAAATTTAAGGAAATTAGACCCAAAACCTTGGGTCAAGCCCTAAGAATAGATGGAATCACACCTGCAGCAGTATATATTTTGTTGTCACATGTCAAAAGAAAGTCTATTAAGCATATAGCTTAATGGATAACATAATTTTAAATTCTTACTCTAAAATTACAAATTTAAATGTTTCACGTGAAACTTGTAGTGATTTTGAAAATTTAATTTCGTTGATTGAAGAAAGAAATAGAGAAATTAACATAATAAGTAAAAAAACACATGATAAATCCTCTATAAGAGATAGGCATATATTAGATTCAGCACAAATAGTTGATTTTGTTGACTTAAGTTGCAATGCAACCTCTGATTTAGGTACAGGTGGAGGAATGCCTGGGCTGATTGTAGCAATTTTGATGAAAAAAATTAAAAATAGTATGAAAATCAATCTATTTGAAAAAAGTCACAATAAATGCGTTTTTTTGAAAGAAGTTTCAAAAAAGCTGAATTTAAATACAGAAATAATTCACAAAGATATTTTTACAGTTAAAAATATTGAGACGGGAACAATTATGTCAAGAGCTTTTAAACCCATGCCAGTAATTCTTAATTTAGTGAATGGAAATTTCAAAAAATATAAGAATATAATTTTTTTTATGGGCAGTAGTGGTAGAAAAATTTTGAGTGATGTGCTCCAAGAATGGGATTTAGATTATGAAGAAA